>CAYPHJ010000100.1:0-16726 GCA_964410485.1 uncultured Syntrophobacteraceae bacterium | reverse complement strand
TTCGTGCCTTCGTGGTGAACTCTTTTTCCCATTTGGTTGCGGCTCTGCCGCGCTGTGACCTTCGTGGTGAGGTCTCTGTTTTTACTTTGCCGCGACAAATTTCAGGACAAGCACGGTGGGTTACGAGACGATCATCGTTGAAAAGGAAACCGGCGTCGCCACGATTACGCTAAACCGGGCTCAGGCGCTGAACGCTTTCGTGCCCGAGATGAACAAAGAACTGCTTGATGCCTTGAGAGAGGCCGAACGCGATACGTCGGTGCGCTGTTTGATGATCACCGGGGCGGGGCGCGCCTTTTGCGCCGGGCAGGATCTCAAAGGCCGCACGCCCGACCAAAAGGGCTCCCTCGGAGCCTCACTGCGCGAAAAATATAATCCGCTTATCCGCCAGATTCGCCAATCGGAAAAAATCGTGCTGGCGGCGGTAAATGGGGTTGCCGCGGGAGCCGGCTGCAATCTCGCCTTGGCCTGCGATTTGAGAGTCGCCTCCGAAGAAGCAAAATTTATTCAGTCATTTGTGCGTGTCGGCCTGGCGCCGGATTCGGGCGGCAGTTTTATCCTTCCGCGCCTGGTGGGGATCAGCAAGGCCATGGAACTCCTGCTCCTGGGAGATGCCGTAGATGCTCAAGAAGCACTGCGGATCGGACTTGTCGCTCGCGTTTTTCCGGCGGCCGAATTCACCCAGTCGGCAAGAGAAATCGCCGAGAAGATTGCCCAGGGACCGCGCTCACTCGGACTCATTAAACGCGCGGTTAATCACGCCATGATGCCGCAGCTAGAATCTGATTTGGACTATGAAGCCCATCTGCAGGAGATCGCGGGAAGGAGCGCCGATTACGATGAGGGCGTGCGCGCGTTTTTGGAAAAGCGCGCGCCGGTATTCAAAGGAAAATAGAGCCCTTACCCCTAAGTCTCTCCCAAGGGGCGAGGGAATGGATGCAGCTACGTAGTTTTTCACCGTGCCGAGGCTGAAGTGGTGGTGGCGAAATAAAAGCAGTTCCACTGTCAATCCTCCGCCCTCGCCCTCTGGGAGGGAAGGGGTGAGGGTGCAAACGCAATGAGTCACAAGACAGAAAAAATCGGCGTCCTGGGTGCCGGTACCATGGGAGCAGGCATCGCTCAAGTGGCGGCGCAGGCTGGATTTGAAACCCTGCTGTACGACATTGCTGAGGAATTCATTGACAAGGGACTGGGACGCATCCGCTCGTTTCTCCAGGGAAGCCGCGAAAGGGGAAAGCTCAGCACGGAAGACGAAAAAGCAATCCTCACTCGCCTGCAGAGCACGACCAGCCTGGAGAATTTTAAAGATAGCGCGCTTGTTATAGAGGCCGTGCCGGAAAGACTCGATCTCAAACGCGACGTTTTTAAGCAGATAGATTCAATCTGTAATCCGGCGGCGCTCATCGCCACAAATACGTCCTCTTTTTCCGTAACCGCCATAGCGGCAAGTACGCGCCGACCCGAGAGGGTCTTGGGGCTTCACTTCTTCAACCCGCCGCCTTTGATGGCGCTCGTGGAAGTCGTTCAGGGCGACCGCACTAGCCAGGCAACCATTGAAAAAGCGACCGAACTGATGCGCCAGATGGGTAAGACGCCGGCACGAGCGAAAGACACGCCTGGTTTTATCGTCAACCGGGTGGCCCGTCCCTTCTATAATGAGGCCCTCCGTATTCTCGGCGATGGTGGCGCAAGCGTGGAGTCCGTCGATCGCATCATGAAAGAGGCGGGCAACTTTCGCATGGGACCATTCGAGCTGATGGATCTCATCGGCAACGATATCAATTTCGCCGCTACCGAGTCCCTCTATAACTCGTTTTTTCAGGATCCACGTTTTCGCCCAAGCCCGATCCAGCATCGCATGGTGATGGGTGGAAACTTGGGACGCAAGACGGGTAGAGGTTTTTACGTCTATGAAAAAAAATAATCTCGCGATTGTCGGCAATAATCGGTTGGCAAAGGAGTTAGCGGAGGCAAGCCGCGAGCACGGATGGGAAGCGGCCCTGTTCTCGGATGCAGCGGCCTGCACGCCGGCGCCTGTTGTGATCGAAACGAGTGCCGGCGACACAGACTGCAAGCGGGCTACGTTACAGAAGCTCGACGCTTTGTTGCCAGCTTCTTCGGTGATCATCAGCTCCTGCTTGGGCTTTGCCACGACGGCGCTGGGCGCGTGGATCAAACGACCCGAGCGCATCGTCGGTTTCGCCACGTTCTATCCCTTTAGAGAGCGAAAGCTGATAGAATTGACCGCTGGAATGAGAAGCGCTGAGTGGGCGGTGCGCTCGGCAGCGGAGTTGTTTCAATCCTTGGGAAAAGAGACGCTCCAGGTCAAGGATGCCGCCGGCCTGACTTTCCCACGCATCTTGAGCCTGCTCATCAACGAAGCGGCACGAAGCTTGGAAGAAGGCGTGGCCCAAGCTGAAGAGATCGATATCGCCATGCGTTTGGGCGTCAATTATCCGAAGGGGCCGCTTCGCTGGGCCGACGAGATCGGTCTCGACGAGATTCTGGCTGTCCTGGAAGGGCTTGGGCGGGAGACCGGCGACGATCGCTACCGTCCCGCCCCTTTGCTGAAGAAATTGGTGGCAGCGGGATTTTTCGGAGAGACTAGCGGCCGGGGATTTTACAGCTACAATGAAGGTCAGGTGTAGCCATGAGAGAAGCAGTTATTGTCGCTGCAGTGCGGACTCCTATGGGGCGGTACGGCGGAATTCTCAAAGACATTCGAACCGATGATCTCGCCGCATACGTTATCGCCAAATTGCTCGAAAAAAGCGGCATCCGCAAGGAGGAGATCGAAGACGTCTATTTCGGCTGCACCAACCAGGCGGGGGAGGACTCGCGCAACGTCGCGCGCAACGCGGCGCTCCTGGCCGGGTTGCCGTATTCGATTCCCGGAACAACCGTTAATCGGCTCTGCGGTTCCGGACTTGAGGCTATTAATCAGGCAGGCCGCGCTGTTGCGACGGATCACGGTGAGCTGTTTGTTGCCGGAGGAGTAGAGAGCATGACGCGGGGCCCGCTGGTCATGGCCAAGCCTGCGGTACCATTCCAACGCGGGGATGTAACGGTCTATGACAGCTCTCTGGGTTGGCGCTTCCCTAACCCCCGCATGGGAGAGCTGTACTCACTGATCAACAATGGTGAAACGGCTGAAAACGTGGCTGAAAAATACCACATCAGCCGCGAAGCTCAAGATGGGCTTGCGTTTGCCAGTCACCAGAAAGCGGTGCGGGCGCAAGAGCAAGGTCGCCTGGGAACCGAAATCATTCCGGTTGAGATACCGCAGCGCAGAGGATCTCCGCTGATCCATGACAAGGATGAGGGTCCACGAGCGGATACATCTCTGGAGAAGCTGAACGCGCTGCCACCGTCCTTCAGGAAGGGCGGCACAGTTACAGCGGGCAATTCATCGCCCCTGTCAGACGGCGCTGCGGCTTTGCTAGTGACCACGCCGCAAAAAGCGGAGCAGCTCAAGTTAAAGCCACTGGCGCGCATTGTCGCTTCGGCCACTGCGGGGGTACATCCGAACTACATGGGGATTGGGCCCATTCCCGCAACAGAGAAGGTTCTCAAACGAGCCGGACTAAGAATGCAGCAGATCGACCTGGTCGAGTTGAACGAGGCCTTTGCCGCGCAAGTCCTGGCCTGCGTCAAAGAACTCGGAATCGATCTCGACAAGCTGAACGTCAACGGAGGAGCCATTGCATTAGGGCACCCGCTTGGCTGTAGTGGTGCACGCATCATGACGACTCTGGTTCACGAAATGCAAAAGCGAGGCAGCCGCTACGGTCTCGCCACCATGTGCATCGGCGTTGGCCAGGGCATTGCCACCATCGTCGAGCGTTTCGATTGAGCCATCAATTTTAAGGACACCCACCTGGCCCTCGTGCCCCGATCAGTGCCTTTATTCTCTATGAGCATGTCTCGGCGATCTCTCGTAATAACCCTCGGGATCGTGTTTATCGCAGCGTTCGCCCTGCTCTATACAGTCAACACCGTCAGGGTGACGGATCGTGAGTTCATACACCGGGAGCTGCAGAAGCTTTTTGGTAAAGGAGCGAGCCTTGACGACCTCAGAGTCACTCTGTGGGGCGGCATTGGATTTTCCGCCAAAGACTTTCGTGTTGCCGATCACCCGCGGTTTGCAGCGAATCCGCTTCTCCATGCAAGGGAGCTCAAGCTGGGACTCAGTTTGGCCCAACTGCTGTTGGGCCGCGTCGTGGTGAACTCGCTGACTCTTTACGAACCCGAGCTGCAGATCATTACCGACGAAGAAGGGCTGTTAAACCTGGAGTGGCAAAAAAAGGAACTGGAAGCGCTTCGCTTGGCGCGTTCTATGGGAGGCAAAAACCACACACCTGTGGCCTTTAGAATTACGCGCTTAGAGATTAAAGGCGGAACGGTCGATTTTATCGACCGTTCTGTGAGAGAACCTGCAGAAATGCAGATCAAGAACGTCGAGATGGACGTCCGGGGTCTTCTGCTGTCGGGCCGCACCCGCATAAAACTCGCTGCGGCTATCACCGGAGGATTGGGTCACGATGTCCGAATAGAAGGTACGTTGGGATCCTTCGTTTCCGAGCGCGGATGGTCTCAGGAGCCGCTTGAGCTCGACATTCAGTGCGATTCCCTGCAGATCCCGATGATCACCCGCGCCCTGCCTTTTTTTCGTGACAAGATACCGCGTGAGCTCGACGTGACCGGACCATTATCGCTGCGGGCAAAACTCGGTGGAACGGTGCGCCAGCCGAGAATCACCGAGTTTCGCTTGAGGGCTCCTTTATTTGGCGCGTCCGATTACAACGCGATTTTGACCGGTACGGCAGACCTGGTGGAAGATCAATCTTGGACAGAGAGCCAGATACGGGGGAAGCTCGTTTTAAATCCGGTCGATTTGGCCGCCGCACGCAAGGTCTCATTTTTACGAGAGATCCTTCCTCCTGAGCTGGACACTCGTGGAACCATAGGCGTCTACAGCCAATTTGAGGGAAGCTTGCAAAATCTACGCGCCGGAGTGTTGGTCCAGGCGGATCAAAGCGAGATTCGTTACGACAGCTGGGTGCGCAAGCCTAGAGGGACTCCCGCTCGCTGGCAGGCTCAAGTGTCGCGCCAGCAAGACAGTCTTGTGCTTCACAATTCGGTCTTGATGGTCGGCCCTGCTAAACTGGCGCTCTCAGGTATCTTCGACGATCGCCTTCATCGATGGGAGCTCAAGTTGGCAACAGAGCGACATCGCCTCGCGGCATGGGAGCAGCTGTTTTCCCCCGCCTCTTACCTATACCCCACCGCTGGAATGATTGAGGCTGACATTCTGCTTAAACGAGACGTAACCCGCAGTGACGGATGGGACATTCAGGGGAAGGTAAACGTGGACGATGCGGAATTTACGCACAAACAGGCGCGCCAGAGGATAGATCAGGCCAATCTCAGTGTGTCTTTTTTGGGCAAACAAGCGCTCTTTGAAAAAGCCTCATTTCGTCTTGGCTCTTCCAATATCAACGTGACTGGCGCCGCGACGATCACCAAAGCTCCCGTTATCAAATACGAATTGCGCTCGCCCGACCTTAACCTGCCGGACCTGGCTATCTTCGCTAAAGGAACCCGGGTTCGCCTCAAGAGCGTAGCGGCAGAGGGCCAAATTCACTTCCATGACGGCACGGCCTCAGTCGAGGCGGTCGTTACCTCTCCCGAGGGCATGATTGAACAAGTCGGCTATCGCGATGCGCGCGCCGAATTCAGCTGGGCTCCCACGGGAACGAAGATAAAGCATTTCTCTGCGCAAGCATTGAACGGCAAGCTCCACTCCGCCGGCTACTGGTCCTTCGGACCAGAGGAAGATCCTCGTCTTGAACTCTCCTCTGAAATGGATTCGATAGACGTCCGGGATCTCCTGAACCGTGCATTTCCTCGCCTACAGCGAGAGGTTGGTGGCGAGTTGAGTTTTAAGGGACGGTTTACTGGCACAACAACGGGCGATTCGATATTGGAAGAGACGCTAGCAGGGGAGGGGGAAGCCGAAGTACATAACGGTTTTATCAAGGACTTCAACCTGGTCGCGCAACTGCTCTCAAGGCGCGGGGGCTCCAATGACTCGGAGTTGCCCGCCCAACTGGCCACTCTTCTAAATCACCCTGACATGTCTTTTGACGTGCTTCATGCAACTGTGACGATTGAGCGCCAAAGGATTCGCATGCCTGACCTTTCCGTTGTAACACCCGACTATACGTTGACTGCGGCAGGCTGGATAGGATTTGACAGAGTAACAAAATGGAATGGCTTATTGGTTCTGTCACCTCATCTCACACGCGACATACAGCAAGCTTACGGAAGTGTGCGTCTGCTCGTCAATCGACGTGGGCGCCTCGCCTTGCCTTTTCGGATGGAGGGCAGGCTGCCCGATCTCAAGGTGAGCCTGGATAACCGCGCCCTGGTGCAAAATTTCCGTAGAGGTTCCCCGGTAATGCCGGAAGAGCCCCGGTCTGGGGGCAGCAAACGTGACGCCAAACGCACGGAGTGGCTCCCTGACTCACTCAAGCAGCTACTGAACCGCTGAACTAGAAGGAGTTCCGATCGTTCCAATCGTTCCAACGGTTCCAATCGGTAGAGCGTTTCAGTCGTGTCCACGTTTTGAACGGCTGAAACGGCTGGAACGATTGGAACCATACGGCTGTCATGGAGCTGATCGAGATTTATTTTGAGACCCGCCCCGAACACATCGCATACATTAAATTCATTTTCGAATCCTACGAGGAAGTCGGAATCATCCGAACGGTGAATCGCAAACAAGCCATCATCGTGCTGCTGGCGATGCCGGATTTTCTCACCGTTACGCGCAATATCATCGACTCTCTGCAAAAGGATATACCTCTGACTGAAATCGCCCGACCGGCCGACATTGGTGACGATTGGCTGCTCGCTGATCTTGCGCGGAAGGGTTGAAACGACGAGTTGCGTTAGATGCTTTCATTATCGACGAGTTCATTAGTGTAGACATGCGGAATGGTCGGTGTCCACCGAGGCCAAGCCCTTCCGAGCGCGGTGAATGGGTCTGTGCCTTATGGGCCGCCACCCGTTCCTCTCAATGGTGGTTTAGCCGGGTACTCGGGCCAAAACGCGACCTGCGCACTCCTGTGCCCCCGCCGCTCTCGGTGCACTTACATTTGAACTACTTAGTAATCTAGCAGGTTGCTGAAAAACCCTCCGTTCACCCTTCGAGAACCTCAGGGCGAACGGAGAGGAATTTGAAATGAGTAGGGATTTTCCGTTCATGCTGAGACTGTCGAAGCATTCCGAATCTTTTTTCAGGAACCTGCTAGTGAAAAGCGAGTCCGGCCGTTGAACTTTGAACATTTGAACGCAAGCATTCTACTATGACTCCCCATCCTGGCTCCTCTGCGTCTACAGAGCGCGCGCGTCAAAAAATTCTCGATCTCTTCGCCAAAAAGCCGCGAACACGGATAACACCCGCCGAGATCGTTAGGCGAGCGGGTTTTTCCACCGCCGATCTACAACTCGTCATTGACAGTCTGCGCGAACTGGCGCGCGAGGGGCAACTCGTGCGCCTGAAGAAAAATCACTACGCGCTCGCTGATGGCAAGACCTTGGTAAGCGGGCGCATCCATGCCCATCCGGATGGATATGGCTTTCTGATCCCGGAGGACAAGCAGGCCGCCGATGTGTATCTCAGCCGGCGCGAAATGCGCCGTGTCATGCATGGGGACCGGGTGATGGTGCGCGTGGACCGCAGAAGGCGCGGGGAAGCAGAAGCACATGTCGTGCAAATACTGGATCGGGCCAACAAACGCCTGATCGGCACTTATGGCGAGTTCGAAGGCAAAGGGTATCTCATTCCGATGGATCCGCGCATCGGCAGCGCCATCGCCTTAAGACAAGGCGGGCCGAAACCCGCAACGGGGCAAGTGATCGCCGCGGAAATCCTGCGCTACGGCACTGCTCTTTCCCGACCTGAAGGCGCGCTGTTGGAAGTGATGGGCGACCCTGAGGATCCAGAAGTTCAAATGCAGTCGATTATTTTTCGCTACGGGCTGCCGGCCAATTTTTCCCCCGAGGTTGAGCGCGAAGCCAGGACCTGCCCCAGCGCCATTTTACCTGAGGAAATCGCGTCCCGTACCGACCTGCGCGACTTGCCGATAGTCACGATAGACGGCGAGCAGGCGCGGGATTTCGACGACGCCGTATTCGTGCGCAAGGTAAACGGCCGCTACGAACTCTTCGTCTCGATTGCGGATGTCGCGCACTACGTACCCCCGGGCAGCGCTTTGGACAAGGAAGCTTATGGCCGCGCTACGAGCGTCTATTTTCCCGACAGGGCCTTGCCGATGCTTCCCGAGGGATTGTCCAATGGCATCTGCAGCCTAAACCCCAACGAGGACCGTCTGACGAAAACCGTCTGCATCGAAATGAACTCGAAGGGGCAACCGATTCGCAGCCGTTTTTTCAAGTCGGTGATCCGCAGCCATGCGCGGATGACCTATACTGACGTGCGCCGGATTCTGGTCGACGGCGACAAACAGTGTGTGGCGCGCTACCGTACTCTGGTCGACCAGTTCAAGCTAATGGAAGATCTCGCTTTGTTGATCTACGAGAACCGGCGGGCGCGTGGCAATCTCGACTTTGATCTTCCCGAAGCCGAAATCATTCTCGATCTTCAAGGCGCGCCGGAAAATATCGTGCGCGCCGAGCGCAGCGTCGCCCATCGCATTATCGAAGAGTTTATGATCGCCGCCAATGAGGCCGTGGCGCGCCACTTGGCTGAACACAACCTGCCGCTGCTGTATCGGGTGCATGAAGCACCGGATAGAGAAACGCTGGAAGCGCTCTCCCCCTTCCTCTCGAGTCTGGGTTACCGGCTGCCGCTGCGAAAGGAACACGTCACGCCTCAGGAGATTCAGCGCCTACTGGAGCCTGCGCGAGGAAAACCGGAAGAAAGAGTGCTGAACCGCGTGCTTCTGCGCGCCATGAAACAAGCACGCTACCAGCCGGAAAACGTCGGGCACTTCGGTTTGGCTTCCACCTGCTACACTCACTTCACCTCACCGATTCGCCGCTATCCTGATCTGATCGTTCACCGAATGCTGGACAAAGCGCTTGCCGGCGAAAAATTGAAACCAAAGGAACGTGAAGACCTCGTCTCCTATCTGATCGAAGCCGGCAAGCACACCTCTGAGCGGGAGAGAATCGCGATGGACGCTGAACGAGAGGTGGTGGATCTAAAAAAGGCCCAGTTCATGATGAACAAAACAGGCGAGGAGTTCACCGGTTTCGTGACGAGCCTGGCCAATTTCGGTTTTTTCGTGGAGCTGGACAATTATTTTGTCGAGGGATTGGTAAAGCTCTCGTCGCTGGCCGATGACGATTACCATTACTATGAAAAGGAATACGTGATCAAAGGCAGCCGCCACGGGCGCAAATTTCGCCTCGGCGACAATGTGTGCGTCAAGGTAGCGCGCATCAACGCTTTCCGCAGCGAGATCGATTTTGAATTGATGTAAATAGGGCGGTCACACGGGACCGCCCCTACAAGATCCCGGCATGCCTTCGCTGCCAGGTTGAAAGGGACCCGGTTTGAAACCCCGGTGCGTTTTGAAACCCCGAAGCGGGAAAAAATCAAATCCCCCTGTTTCCCCCTTTTTCAAAATTTTTCAAAGGGGGACTATTAGAAACGGAGCTTATGTTCAACTGGTTGAGAGCCCTCATGATTCAAGTGCGAGTTCCCCTCTTTGGAAAAGAGGGGTAAGGGGAGATTTGTGGAGAGATGGGCGGGGCTTCATAATTTTTTTACAGCTCCCCGTCACGTAGGGGGGTTTCAAACCCCATCCGATCCCGATTTTGTTTTCTACTCGTAGCGGAGCGCTTCGATAGGATCCAAATTGGCGGCTTTTTTTGCGGGATAGAAGCCGAAGAATACACCGATAGCGCCCGAGAAAAGGAAGGCTACGGCGACGATCCCCGGGCTGATATGCGTCGGCCATTTAGCCCACTGGTACAAGGCCTCCGAGCTCCCGATGCCCAGGAGAATGCCAATCAAGCCCCCTGTAGCCGCCATCACAAGCGCTTCGACGAGAAATTGCAGCATGATGTCGTTGCGTCGCGCCCCGACGGCCATGCGAATGCCGATTTCGCGGGTGCGCTCGGTCACCGACACCAGCATGATGTTCATGATGCCGATGCCGCCGACCAATAACGAAATGGAGGCAACAGCGCCCAAAAGAACGGCCATGACCCGGGCGCTCGTGGAAGCCGCATCGGCGATATCGGAAAGATTGCGGATAGAAAAATCGTCCTCTCGGTCCGGCCCGATGCGATGCCGCTGCCTGAGCAGCATGGTAATCTGCTCCTGCGCTTCCTGAACACGTTCGGCGCTAACCGCTGATATGACGATGCTCTGCACATGGGTAATACGCATCAGTCGCTTTTGAGTCGTCGTGTATGGGATCAAGATCGTGTCGTCCTGGTCGCTCCCCTGGCTCGTCTGTCCTTTGACCGCCAGTACACCCACGACACGAAATGGAATGTTCCTGATGCGGATCACCGAATCGATGGGGTCATCATTGCCGAATAACTTGTCGACGACCGTTTGCCCAATGACAGCGATTTTGGCTGCGCTGTCGATATCACCATCATGAATGAACCGGCCTCCGGCCATGGGCCACTCGCGAATATACTGAAACTCCGGCGCAACCCCCTGAACCAGGGTTCCCCAGTTCAGATTTCCCGCAATCACCTGCTCAGGACGGCGAATTACAGGAGATGCAAACGCAACAGCCGGAATCTCCCTGGTGATCGCCCGCGCGTCGCCGTCATTGAGGGTGGTTACGCCGCCTGTGCCCATCCTGACGCCGCCTTGCGTCGTCGTTCCGGCAAGGACAATGAGAACATTGGTTCCAAGACTGGCAATTTGTGAACGAATCGTAGCCTTGGCGCCCTCGCCGATTGCCACCATTGCGATCACCGCTCCAACGCCGATGATAATTCCGAGCATCGTTAGAAACGAACGCAGTTTGTTTCGTGCGAGCGCCAACAGCGCTATTCTAAGAGTCATCAACCACATACATTAGCCATCAGTTCAAAAGTTCCAAAGTTCAAATGTTCAAGGGTTCGAGCGTATCTCCACCCGTGCCCTCATTGAAACCTTTGAACTATCTTCTTTCCTCCCCATTGAACTTTTGAACATTTGAACCTTGAACTATCTTTTATACCGGTCGAGCCCATACATTCGAGTCTCGAGACTGTCCCGTTCTTTCGTCGGTGACGATGATGCCGTCGCGAAACACCACCCGGCGTTTAGCGTACTGCGCAATATCGTGTTCATGAGTGACCAGAATGATCGTAATACCCTGCTCGGTATTCAGCCGTTGGAAAAAAGCCATAATCTCGGCGCTCGTCGTAGAATCCAGGTTACCCGTCGGTTCATCGGCAAGAACCAGGGAAGGGCGATTGACCAGGGCCCGCGCAATCGCAACGCGTTGCTGTTGACCGCCGGAAAGTTGGTTCGGCGTATGATCCAACCGCTCACCGAGTCCAACCAGCGAAAGAACTTCCACGGCGCGCTGGCGTCGCTGCTTGCCTTGCAACCCATTGTACATCATAGGCAGCTCGACGTTTTCCAGTGCCGTGGTCCTGGGCAGCAGATTGAACCCTTGGAAGACAAACCCGATCCGTCTATTACGGATGTGCGCCCATTCGTCGGGGTTGAGCGAGCCGACGTCTTCCCCTTCGAGATAGTACTTTCCGCTTGTCGGCCGGTCGAGGCAGCCCACAATATTCATGAAGGTGGACTTCCCGGAGCCGGAAGAGCCCATGATAGCCACGAACTCTCCTTTCTGAATAACCAGGCTCACGCCGCGCAGTGCCGGCACCTCCACGTCTCCCATGCGATAGGTCTTAAAGAGTGCTTCGACACGGATGATTTCGCTCATCGGAAACCAAAGCCACGGGGCTGCCGGGCCGGTTGGAAGGGGTTGACGACACCCGGTTGGGCTTGTGCAGCCGAGCCGCTTCCCAGAGCAATAATAACGCCATCGGTCTCTCTAAGCTCGTCGTTAAGAACTTCGGTGCGTGATCCATCGGTGATGCCCAATTGAACCTCGACGGGGTGGACTTTTGTATCTCTTACCACATAGATACGCACGGTTCGCCCGGCCCTGACGGCGCCACCACCAGATATGCCCGAGCGGCTCGTTCGTTTTGCGCCCAGTGTTGGAGCGGTGCGGCTTTTTTCCCGCCGCAGGAGATCCTGGGCCTCGCTCTGTTCGTCGGGCAGCCTGAAGCGGAGCGCCATGTTTGGGATCGTCAGCACGTCTTCTTTCCGGCTAACCAGAAACTGCACGTTGGCGGTCATTCCGGGTTTCAGGAGTAGATCCTTATTATCGATTCTCACCACCGCCGCATACGTGACCACGTTCTGCACCACGGTAGGCGCATTGCGCACCTGGTGAACCTTGCCCCTGAACCGCCGCGCTGGATAGGCGTCAACCGTAAAGGTAACTTCCTGTCCCTCGCGGATGTTGCCTACATCCGCCTCATCGACGTTGGTATGGACCTCCATTTTTGCCAGATCATTGGCGATTGTGAAGAGCGTCGGCGCCTGAAGGGAAGCCGCCACCGTCTGACCCACGTCCACGTTGCGAGAAATCACAATCCCGTCGACCGGCGATCGGATCACGGTGTTGTTCAGATCGACCATTGCCTGATTGAGCGCGGCTCTGGCTTGTGCCACCTGGGCCTTGTTGACCTCGACTTGCGCCACGGCGCCATCATAGGCGGTTTGAGCCGAGTCAAGCTCGCTCTGGGCCACAAGATCGCGCCTACGCAATTCCCGCATACGCTCCAGTGTGCGCAGCGCATCGGCCACGTTGACTTTCGCTTTGGCCAAATTGGACTCAGCCGCGAGGAGATTTGCCCGAGCCTGGTCCACGGAAGCCTTGAACTTGTCCTGGTTTAGCTGAGCGACGATCTGCCCCGCTTTTACTTTCGTATTAAAATCGGCAAAAAGCTTATCGATACTGCCGGAAACCTGGCTGCCGACTTGAACCGTGATGACGGCCTGCAGCGTTCCCGTGGATGAGACCACCTGACTGATGTTGCCCCGTGCCACCGGCACGGTAACGTACGGCGGCGCGTTGGAGCCGGTCCTGGATTGAAAAAAGCCGTACCCTGCGCCGGCAACAAGTAAGGGAGCAACGACTA
Organism: uncultured Syntrophobacteraceae bacterium; assembly: GCA_964410485.1. Classification (GTDB taxonomy): domain Bacteria; phylum Desulfobacterota; class Binatia; order UBA9968; family UBA9968; genus CAYPHJ01. The sequence continues at coordinate 3,517 of CAYPHJ010000100.1, read as the reverse complement.
AGAGAACCTTACGCTTCATGTTTTCTCGCGCAAAAGGCGTAGTACTTTTGAGGCAAAATCATTGGCTTGGCGGTCCGTCAGCCGGCTATAGGTCATACCGCTTGTGATCTGTGTGTTGGTTTCCTGGTCTTCCAAAAGCTCTTCCGTGATAACACGGAAACGCGACACTTGTGGAGCACCGGTCATTTCGGCTTCCAGTTCTTGGACGTTCCCTTTCACATAATAGTTTATACCTTGATCCGTCATCATAAGGGTGACTTTGCCCCGCCGCCGCAGGTTTTTTGCCGTTGAGCTGTCCTTCCAAAGCGCCATATCAATGGTGCGGGAATCCTTAGCAACCATCTCGTAATAAGACAACAGGGCCGGATGAGGCCAACCCTGCTCGTCGAGCGTAAAAATAGGAATAATCTTGCCTTCGTGAAGCTGCACGGCATTACCGCTCAGGCGCCGTACAAGTTCGTCCGTTAGTTGTTTCCCGACGAGCTTTGACATGGGATCTCCGCTTTATCCTCACCCTTCGAAGTGGTCAGTTGCCATACCGATGTCCCGGTTGTCATGCTGAAGGGAAGTGAAGGATCTGCATTGCGTTTTTGAGGTTTTTCGACCAAAAGCAGATTCTTCGTCGCGCGGCTCCTCAGAATGACATTGCGAGACAGATTCGAGGATGACGCCAGCACTCGGGTTCTTAAGTTTTTTTAACCGCAAGCTCACGCCTTTTACCGAATCCCTTTTCATTGTCGATATAAAAAATTCTCTCCGGAGAAACACAGTAGAACCTCACCTTCAAAAACGCTTGGTAAAACGCCTCGTGAGCCGGATTAGTGAAAACTTTGATGACATCAGGATACTTGCGACCATAAATGGCCATAGCCTTGCCTTTTTCAAGGATAGAGTCGACGAGGCTCACGCTGCCTTCAAGTTGAATGCCTTTGATCTTGCGCCAATCATGGTAATCTTCCTGGACCGTAACGGCTACACGGGGGTTGAGCGCTAAATTCTGGCAATGGCGTGAGTCGGGCGCTGAAAAGAAATAGAGCCGAAACCCGTCACTCGCATAAAACACCGTCGCAGCCCAAGGGGTGTTGGCAGCGCAAGTCCCCAGGGTCATTGTGTTGTGGGACTCCAGGTAGCTTAGAATATCTTGCTTCAGCTCTTCGTCGCGCATAGCTCGTAGAACAGGTTTAGGTTAACTCAACCTAAACTCGTGTCTTTGTTTCTGCCTCAACCTAAACCTCAACCTAAACCTTCTTAATGTCTTTATTTCTGCCTTAACCTAAACCTCAACCTAAACCTTCTCATTATCCCGCCGCACAAGAGGAGCTCGTTTCAAAGCCGCGATGTTGCGCGCGCCAACGCACAGCATGACGATCTTAATGTCGTTGATAATGCCGGCGATGAATTGTACCACCTTGTCGGCGGAGTCCAAAGCCGCCGTCAAGAGAGGCTGTCCAAAGGCCGCCACATCCGCCCCAAGAGCTATGCATTTCGCTACATCCAATCCTGTGCGAATACCCCCGGACGCCACAAGCTGCATTTTTGGAACGGCCTTGCGCACTTGAATGAGCGCCTGGTCCGTTGGGATTCCCCAATCTGCAAAAGTTGTTTCGGGCAGCTCTCCGACTTGCGCGGCTCGTTTCGCCTCCACGGCGTACCAAGAAGTTCCCCCTTTTCCGGCAACATCTATGGCTTTGACGCCAGCCCTTTGCAGCCGGCGGGCGACGTCGGCCGAGATTCCACTGCCCACTTCTTTCGCCATCACGGGGACATCCAACTCTCGGCAAACAGCCGCAATCTTACTTCCCAAGGCCTTGAAATTGCGGTTGCCTTCGGGTTGCACCGCCTCTTGCAAAACGTTCAGATGAAGAATGAGGCCATCGGCATCAATCATGTCCACTGCCCGCCGGCAGTGATCGACTGTGTACCCATAATTGAGCTGCACCGCGCCAAGGTTTCCCAGCAAGAGAATGTCAGGAGCCAGGTCGCGTACCTGAAAGGACTGCGCAGCGGAGGGTTCTTCCAACGCAACGCGCTGCGATCCGACGCCCATCCCCAGGCCGAGCTTCTGCGCCGCGCTGGCCAGGTTCCGATTGACCTTGCGCGCCAGGTCAAAGCCGCCGGTCATCGACGAGATCAAGATGGGAGCCTTGAGTTGCTTACTCAGAAACCGCGTACTGAGGTCGATCGCTCTGATATCCAACTCAGGGAGGGCATTATGCACGAAAGAGTATTGGTCGAGACCGGTCCCGGACGCGCTTGCGACATTCCCGGTGTCGAGACAAAGCTCGAGATGTTCCTTCTTCCGCTTTTGCGTTGCGGAAAGCGCCTTATTGGCCCGGGGGCTCACTTCACCTTTTTGGCTTCCCGTTGTGCTTTGGCCGTAACCAAAGGGGGCGTCCTCTCCGCTTCGGGATGACGGCTCATTCCTTCGTCATCCCAACGGCGAAACAAATTCACATCGATGTTGAACTGATCCAGGATACGCGTGACGGTTTGATTAATCACATCGTCCAGAGTTTTCGGGCGGTGGTAAAACGCCGGAACCGGCGGAAAGATCATTGCTCCCATTCGGGTTAACGTTACCATGGCTTCGAGGTGACCCAGGTGCAGAGGAGTTTCCCGGACAACCAAAACGAGTTTTTTCCGCTCTTTGAGAACCACATCAGCCGCGCGCACGAGAAGGTCACCGCCAATCGAGTGGGCGATTCCACCCATCGACTTCATGGAGCAGGGGGCTATGACCATTCCTTCGGTGCGAAACGAACCACTGGAAATACTGGCGCCGACGTTGTTGATATCGTGGACGACATCGGCCATTGCTTCGACGTCTTTTATCGCATAAGTCGTCTCCACCTGGATCGTCATTTTGCCGGCCCGGGTTAACACGAGGTGAGTTTCGACGTCTTTCATCTCGGACAAGATCTCGAGAATGCGTACGCCGTAAATAGCGCCGGTCGCTCCGGACAAGCCGACGATCAGCCTTCGTTTGGTATCCAAGGAATAAACTCCAGGGTAAGTTGATCTCCGTCTTTGACGCGGAGTTCGTCCTTCAGTCGGACAGGCGCGACAACCTCGATCTTTTCTTTCGGGTAACCCGGCACCTCGGGGACCAAAACCGCGCCCATTAGCGTTTTCGTGCCTTCACCGTCAGGTGCTTCAATCACCACCAAAAACAATCGCGCGTTGCAGAAACCATCATCTGCCGCAACCAGGTTCAGCGCTCGACTTTGGCGCCGAATAAGCTCCCAGCTTTGGGCGTCTTCCTGACTTTTGGGCCTGAGGTTCAGCGTTGCCGGATAGGGGTAAAAACCCAGCCTCTGCCGCAATGCTTCCATCACCCAGTCGAGCGCCATGAAAGACGAGGCTTGGCCCAGGTCGGAAAAAATGATCCCGTTGATTTTTATCCGTTCGTTCATGAACATCGAACCTGGCGTCACGAAACCCACAGAGCACTTGCACCGCAACTAAAAGACCACATCCACCACGGAGGTCACGAAGAGCCTAGCGCGGCAGAGCCGCA
>CAYPHJ010000099.1:12145-17064 GCA_964410485.1 uncultured Syntrophobacteraceae bacterium | reverse complement strand
TGCCGGACCTTCTCGATATTGGCGTTGGGGTAATGGGCTGCCTCGATTTTCATCCCTCTGCGGGCGAACGTAAGCTAATGAAACACTCCTATGAAACATGGGGTCGCCGAGTGGAAAGGGCTACTCTCGAAGACGTCACCCCCCTTCGATACGACCTTGCAGTCTACTCAGGGCGGGCGGCCTCTTTACTTCCGGTTCCCCGAGTAGCCACGTTTCGGTGGCGTATCGAGGGGCTCGATTCGCGCCAAAAGCATGTGGGAATGAAGGACTGTCTTGAAGCTCGATCTTTCATTCTCTGCGGGCGAGCGTAAAATTCGTGGGGCTTTATCCGAGGAAGGTGCATGGACGGTTTGACCCGCCTTATCGCCGAGTTCGCCTCCGATTTAAGTTTCGGAGAATTGCCAGAGGAGACGGTACAGGCAGCAACGCGCTATACGCTGGACAGCCTGGCCTGTGCCATCGCCGCTTACGACTGCGAGGCGGTCCAGATCGGCCGGCGGCTGGCGAGAGGGGCAGTACCGGAGCAATACCCCGGCCGTATAGTGGGATTCGGCGGGCAATCAACGGCCGAAGCGGCTTCTTTCGTCAACACCGCCATGATTCGCGATCTCGATTGGAACGATACCTATCCTCAGGGCCACCCCAGTGACTGTCTGGGAGCTCTTCTCGCAATCGCGGAAGCAGCCGGGGCCGATGGCCGCAGGTTCTTGTCAAGTGTGGTCATTGCTTACGAACTCTTTATTCGCCTCAATGACGCTACGCAACTGGCGATGCGGGGTTGGGATCAAGGCTACATCGTGGGCGTGTGTGCCGCTGCCGGTATAGGCCACCTATTGCACCTGCCCGTCAAGCAACTGGGCGAAGCCATCGCCATCGTCGCTGTAGCTAACGTTGCCATGCGCAACACCCGCGCCGGAAGACTCGGGCTGTGGAAAGGCGCTGCCACCGCCTTCGCCAACCGCAACGCAATGTTCGCGACTTTGTTAGCGGCAGACGGGATGACCGGAGCGGATCGGCCTTTTGAGGGTAAGCATGGTCTGATGGACTTGATCACGGGGCCTTTTGAGCTCGAGCCACTGCCGAGCCGGGGTGGTCGGTACCGCACTTCCGAAGTGCAGCTAAAATATTGGCCAGTGGAATACCAGGCCCAACTAATCGTGTGGGCGGCTTTGGAGCTGCGCTCCAAGGTTCAGTGGCAAGAGCTGGCGAGCGTTGATGTGGGCACCTACCGCTTCGCTCACGCGGAAATTGGCGGTGAAGCGGAGAAGTGGGACCCCAAGACCAGGGAAACAGCCGACCATAGCTTGCCTTACATCTTCGCCAGGACCTTAGTGGACGGGCAGATCAATGTTGCCTCGTTTGAACCGGTTGCGTATCTGGATGCGTCGCTCCGCCCGCTGATGGCGAAGATCCGCGTGCACGTGGACGACGAAGTCGAGGCGCTCTACCCCAATACGGTAGCGGTGAAGGTCCGAGCCACCACCCGAGACGGCAAGAACCTCTCGCTCTCGCTTCGGAACCCGCTGGGGCACACGAATAACCCTATGCTCGATGAGGATGTTAGCGCCAAGTTCCTGAGAGCATCCGAGCCGGTGCTCGGCAAGCCCCGAGCTTCTTTGGCATTGGATTGTTGGTGGAATATCCAGAGTGCGCCTGAAATGTCCCGGGCCGTGCAACTGCTCGATGTGCCAACAGCAGCGCGACAGCCGTAGGCTTAGGGTGATCCGCGCCTTTGATCGAGTACCGTCGAATCGGACTTCTTTGAAAATTGGGCTCCGGTGGGGATCCGCATGATGGATTGCACCGTTAATTCCTCCTCCCCTTTGAATGAGGCTCAAAGGTGTCTGGGGTGGAATCCTCCTGCCGCTTGCCGACCATGCCAAAGCCACAGGATTTCGACTGCGTCGTCCTTCACACGATAAACAATTAGATATGGCGTAATGGTTTGCTTTTGGCCGAACCCTTACCTCGTCTACGCGATTCGTCTACGGCGCTCGGCCCACTCCTTCGCCTTGGCGATCGCGATGCGGATCGCCTTGCCTTCCTCATAACCCTCTTCCAGTAAAGCGTTGGCGATTTCGATCGCCTTCAGCCGCACTTCGCGCGGGAGTTTCCGCATCGATTGCGGATAATAAGCTTCGTTCCACGGCATCGCTTCGTTCCCAGCTCCCTTTCAGGGCACCCTAATTGCGCGTCGGACCACGCTATGTCTTTGCCGGCTTCAGTGTTTTCGTACCAGGGAGTCTTGTTCTTTAGCAACAGATTGGACGTGCTTGGATGTCAGAATGTAAGCGAGCACGCACAGACGGAAACTTTTCTTCGCCTCGAAGACCCTGCGCAGATAACGGCGACGATCCCGCGCAAAGGCTTAAGAGATTGTTGCTGAAGCTTTGCCTTCAAACGATCTGAACGGAGCACAGCGGTGGAACGGCTGGAACGATTGGAACTGGCTGCATTATTACTGATCGAGCACGGACAGACCGAAGCGTTTTTTGCCTCCAAAACCGCAAGGCAAGTAACAAGGCCGATCGCGCAAACTTTATCGGTGACAATTGACGCTTGTCACTTTCTCTGATAGCCTAAGCCGTGATTCGGAGCTTTAGGCACAAAGGGCTAAAACGGCTCTTTGAACTGGGCGATCGTAAGGGTGTCCATGCAGATCACGTCCAGAAACTCGAAAACATCCTTGCCGTTTTGAATCGCGCCCGCAAGCCTCAAGACATGAATCTTCCCGGCTTTCGCTTACACCAGCTCAAGGGTGAGCTTAAAGGCCGCTGGAGCGTTACTGTTCGGGCGAATTGGCGCGTCATCTTCCGTTTCGAGGAAGGCGAAGCGTGCGAGGTCGATTTGATCGATTATCATTAGGGAGGCGAGATACCATGCGAATGAAGAACCCACCGCACCCCGGCCGGATCGTTCGCCAGGAGTGCATTGAACCGCTGGGGTTGACGGTTACCGAGGCCGCGAAGCGTCTTGGCGTTACCCGCCAGGCGCTCAATAACGTGGTAAACGAGAAGGCCGGCATTTCGCCAGAAATGGCGATACGGCTTGCTAAAGGTTTCGGCTCGAGTCCGGAAGTATGGCTGGGAATGCAGATGGAATACGATCTCGCGCAGGCCGAAAAAGAAGCGAGCCACATCAAAGTTAAGCGGATGGCTTAGCGTGCAGGTCGGTAACGTCCACTTTCTTCCCGAAGTGTATACGTCCCGCTCACCGGAGTCACATCACCATGCACGGGGCCACGGCGGGGGTCAGGTCTTGCGACAGCGCATTTCAACTGCTCGCTTCAGCTTGCTTCAACCTACGGCTCACAGTTGAATAGATAGACGGCGCCCGGACATTCCAAGCGTAAAGGCCGCGACGTGGAACGATGCTTATAGCATTCAAATCTGGCATTGCGAAGACCTAACCGGCGTGTCCGCGGTTCGTACACACCTATTTTTGCATTTTTGTCGCTCATTGTTTTGATTTTGCACCGCGCCGAGCCGGCAATGGAGTTGGCCGAGGTGCGGGTGCGAGTGGGTACCTTGAGGGCTCTCCCGTTATGTCACCTGCAAACTCCGATGGTAAACCCTATGGCTCTCCCCCAGAGATCCACGCCTAACCAGCTCACATGCTGGAATTGCTCATAAAGTCAGTGACGATCCAACCAATCGCGAATGATCTTGTTGGTCTCGTCGGGCTTCTGCCAGAAAAGCCCGTGGCCGCATCCCTCCACTACCGCGAACTCGGCGTTTTTGATGTTGTCGCGGAGATGCTCGGATGTGGCGACATGACTTCCCGTATCTGCATCGGCTTGGTCTTCACCGCCCACAAGAACCAGAGTCGGTACGCTGATCTTGTGCAACAATTCTCCAGTTTCGTGCTGATTGCGGGCAATCACATGGCGCAGATAGGGATCGAGCTGCGGGCGGTTTTCCCAGAAGGTTTTGAACAAGGTCTCCAGTACCTGGGGATGCGCCTTGACAAACTCAGGCGGAAAGAAAAATGGGCTCTGGAAGTGGCTCCACATGTGTTCCCGATAACCCTTCTCAATCAGGCTCTGCAAACTATGCAAGGTCAGCCAGCGGGGATAATCGGGATTGCCCATCGAGCCCGAACCCGATGCCGCTTGGATCATACTGCGGATTTTGTGTCGATGATCGATGGCAAGCCACTGGCAAACCCGCCCGCCCATGGAGTGACCGATGACGTGCGCCGGCTCTCGGATACCGATGGCGTCGAGCAGGTTTGCGGCATCGTCGGCAAACTGCCGCGTCGAGTAATATCCTGCGGGTGCCTCGGATCTGCCCACGCCACGATGATCGTAAACGATAACCTGATAGCGGTCCGCGAATGCCGGCACTTGGTAAATCTTCCAGGGCTCGCCCGGCCAGCCAGTGCCGGAAACGAAAAGAAACGGCACGCCGCTGCCGAAGCTTTCGTAATACAAACGAACATCGCCGGCTCGCGTGTAAGGCATGTCAATCACGGAGACAACGGGGATGGCTTAATCTGCAGTTGCGCTGGCCCCTAAATCTCTAAGGCACGCTATTTATGCAACTCTTATATCCCTAAATCAACCCCTGGCGTTGGTCCGGCCCGAGGCTTTGCATCTCGCTGCAATCTTGAATTGTTTGAGAAAATCTTGCTCAGCTCCGGCCCGGAATAGCACCTGAGAGATTGCGTGCAGTCTTCCGTTTCGCTAGGTACGCTAGGTAGAAATTTGAACCCAGCGTGCGCTGTTCGATCGCGTCCAGGGCACGACCGCAACGGCCAGAAAGACATCAACCGGAATATTCCAATCACCAGCGATCGGGGCTATTTACGTTGTCTGCGTCGTGGGAAGTGCCATAGGAAATTTGGAAAGATACCGTGATCGTGGAGGGGGGAAAGGCCGTGAGCTTGATCGTGGTCATGGGCCGTGGGCGTGGTGGGGA
>CAYPHJ010000099.1:0-12045 GCA_964410485.1 uncultured Syntrophobacteraceae bacterium | reverse complement strand
CGTGGTGGGGAAAAAGGGTGGGACAATACCGCCACCGTTGCCATTGCGGTGCGCGAAGCCAGATCTTACGTCGCTACATAATCCTCAAGTTCTAAATGCAGTATTAACCCGCGATCTATTCTTGGCAGCAATTCCGGGTTCAAGACGCCGACCGTACTTCGAATACGTCGTTTATCGATCGTCCTGACTTGGTCGCAAAGCGCACGTGAATCCTTGAGTAAAAAAGTATCCTGCGCCGATAGAAGCGGTTGCACCAAGCGATCTACCGCACGGCGACTTACTGACGAAAGCGGCACTAATCGTGACCGTCGATGACACGTCGTTCGCTTCAGTCCTCGAAACAACGATACACGGACGGGTTTTTGGCACCTCTGCTCCACGGGCGGGGTCCAAGTTCACCCAGACAACGGAGCCTTTTACCATGAGGGCCAACCTTCCTTGTCGATCCCCGCAAACTCGCGCCCCACACGCCGCGACTCTTTGCGCGCAGCCTTATATTCATCCAGTAGACGGGCTTTGAGCTCCCTGGTGCTGTGTTGGGCTATCCAGGCAGCCAAGCAGTCGTTTAACAGAGCGCTCAACGTCTTTTCACCCGAAAGCTTTTTAGCCTTTTTTACCAGATCATCCTTAAGTATCACGGTCGTTCTCATATGCACCTCCGTCATACAAATATCATACTCAAGCATTCTACGCTCCGGGGAAGAAATAGACTTAGCCATCGGCTGTTCCTTTCCGTATCTTTCCAACGAACCCGCGCGCCTTTTCTAAAGCCCGCGCCGCTTGTCTTTTGCTTACGTCGTTCTCTCTATAGTCGGCAGTATGCCTCAGGTCCTGCACGACATTGAGATCACTTACGGAAGAATTATATAGTCCTTCCCCGAAGCACTGCTCAGCGGCTTTCAGAGACTCAATGGCTTTAGCCATTTTCATAAGTCTTGGAGATGAAAACCGGAAATGGCCCAAGAACCGTGTTCGATCCCTCGATACGGCCTTCCGCCTACTCGGGAATTCGGCCCTCGTCTCTGGTCGGTTCGCGTAACAAGTTCATATCGTGCTGTAGGTGTACGCGAAGGAGAGGAGATCATCTGGTTCTGGATCGGATCTCATGACGAATTTGGCCGAACATTCCCTCGCCGATAGTAAGAAAGAGGTAATTGGTCCAGGGGCAGCCAAGGAGTGGCAAAGAGCCGTGTCCGTCATCGTTTCTGGCGGAACTTTGACGTTTCGAGAATTCTCGAAACGTCGAAACGATCAAATTTAACCGCGCTGAACGTCTTTTGGCTGGCCCTGGCTAGAGACTCTTGGTTCTGAATGATGATTTTAGGATCAGGGTTTTTACCGGGAATAGGTCGTGGCGGGGGGAAAAACGCGATCGTGCCAGCGATTCCGTTTTGTCTCTCCGTATGTCATACAATCAGAAACCCGCGTTTTGCTTTCATTCGAAACGGCTGTTTAGGGAATACACGGTATGACGATTTTTCCCGGCGAGTTGGGACTGCAATTTGTAACTCATCTCGCGAATCACTACACAGTCCCGGACTTGGTGCGCATAGCGCAGCTCGCTGCGGATAAGGGATTTCAGCAAATCTGGGTCAATGACAACATTCGCTATCGCAATCAGCTCGTCGTACTCACGGCAATCGCATCCCATGTGTCGATCCGCCTCGGCACGGCCGTCATGGTCCCCTATTTTCACAATCCTCTGGATAGCGCCGACGCGTTGGCGGCTCTTTCGGAGCTCTGCGGCGGGCGCGAGATCGGCATTGGCATTGCCCGGGGCGATCTCGGGCAGGCACCGCAACACGTCGAGCCGCTAAAGCCCATTGCCATGGTAAGCGAGACGGTCCGGCTGCTACGCCGGGCGCTAAGCGGCCAGGAGGTCAGTTATTCGGAGTTTCCATTTCTGAGAGATTTTTACCGTCTCAATCCTGCCGGGAAATTTACCCTTGCTTTCAAACCACGCTCCCCTTTCAAGTTCTACGGCGGCGGTAATGGCCCTCAAGCGCTTAGAATGTGCGGCCGCGTCATGGACGGTCTGCTCAGTTCTGGAACCTACATTCCAATGCTCAAGGCGGGAAGACTGCCCGGCATGGTGGCCGCTGCCGAACGCGCGGCGCGGGAACAAGATCCGAGCAAACATTTACGTAAAGTCTGTGAGCTGAATGTTTCCATCTCGAGCAATCGCGCCCGGGCGATCGAGTTTCCCAAGCGCCAGGTGGCGCACTCCATCCTTCAATGGGAGGCGCTGGGCTTCACCCCGGAAGAATACGCCAAGCTCGGCGTTGCCCGGGAGCAAGTTCTCAAACTGAAAGACGCATTCACGGCCGGTGCCACCGTAGAAGAAGCTTCGGCGCTTGTCACTGAGCACATGGTAAAGACGTATTATGCCGCCGGCAGGCCGGAAGAAGTCCGGGATCAGATCATCGAACTTGTCGGTGCCGCCGCAAGACTCGGCTACGACCATGTTGCCTTTGCCAAGCTTGGGCCCGATTATGATGAAGCGATAAACTTGCTGGCGGAGCATGTGGTACCGGCGTTAAAGAACCGGTGAGATATGGAAGACAGGATAAAAGCGAAATGCGGGAACAACCGTGATCTCCTATGAAAATTGGGTGGAGAGGGAGTGAAGGGACAGCGCCCCCAGGGCGGTCACCCGCGTATGCTCCGCAGCGCCGTACCCCCCTCGATACGCGATCTCGGAAGATCGCTACTCGGGGGCACGGCACCCCCTTCCGATTCCCCGAGTAGCGCGAAGCGCGTAGCGAGGGGCAGGGAATGCCGAACCTTCTCGATATTGGCGTTCGGGTAATGGGCTGCCCTATTTTCATCCTCTGCGGGCGAGCGTAAGCTTATGAAACACTCCTATGAAAATTGGGGTTGGAGGCTTGCCCGTCTGTCGTGCTGGGAGCCATTATCGCAATGTCATTCTGAGGAGCGCCGCGACGAAGAATCTGCTTGTTCGTCGGTCAGCGGTCCTCGGTCGTCGGTCATTCAAAAGCAGATCCTTCACGGAGTTTATCCTGAGCTTTGCCGAAGGATTCAGGATGACAGTCCTGCGGTGGTGGGACAGATGACAGTCATGGGGGTCTTTAAATCTGTGGGCATTTCTCTACCTGCCCTTGCCCTTGCCTTTGCCTTTGGCGAAATAACCGGGTGGATACACGGTTTTGATTTTTGAATGTTTGGTATGTGGCTCATAGTCCAGGTTCAATACCACCCTTCTCTCCCGCTCGATGACATAATAGCGCGGCAACCGCGCGCCGAATCGCCACTGTGAGCCCTCGAGCCAGTAATACCTGCGCAGGGTCGGATAATAGTACACCTGGACAACTGGATAGTAATAATAGGTCTCGTGTTTGCGGCGGTACCCGTGCGCCGGCGCCCAGGGCGGAGGACCCGGCGGGTGGGATTCAACGACGACGGTCTCGGGAGGCCTCTCGACCACCGTCGTACAACCCGAGAGAACGGCCAGGTGCGCCGTTAGCAGCATCGCGGGATAGGCTGTTCTTCTTTTCATGTCGGTCTCCTTTGTCCAATGATCGCGCAATGAACGTCTCGCAAGCCGGCAACTATTCAGCGCCTTTCTTCGCCTTTTCCCTCGACTACAGATGACCAAAGTTGCCGATAGTTTTCCTTGCCAATGCCGCAGCGTTCTTAATGTTCCCCCTTTTGCTTCTCAAACCGCAGCAAATGGCTCTTGCGAGTGCGCTAGCAGAGCAGCAAGCGTGCCAAACTGACAGTGGCAAGAATACAATAAGTTAAAACGCCGCGACCTTCCGAGCTGACCACCAAAAGTAACCGACAATGGGAAATTTTGTTCAGTGAGGTCTGTTATCGCCGGCTGCTGCCTCACTCGACTTCTCTTCGCGCCTGGTTTCGCCGCCGATCTCGCGTAAGCTGAATTCCAGAGTGCAAGTTGGAGCGGATTGGCAATTGGACGGAAAACCTGATAGCCGTCCGATTTGACACAGCCAATCGTTATCGCATAGGCTCCCGACCGAACGGGGCGCAATGCCAATCGTTTTCTCAAAGCCCGGAAAACCCCCAGCCGAACGTGGGCGTTACGCCGACATGAAACTTTTTATCAATCAGGAGGACAAACGCCATGAAATATCTTTCAATAGCAAATTGCGCGCGGTTGCTGAGAACCGTCGGCTCCGCCGCCTTCGTCGCTGCCATCGCGATCTGCACCGCGACACCAGCCGCCGCCTATGATTACAGCGGCAAACGCGTCGACTTTGTCGTTCCGTTCCCGACTGCCGGTGGATCCGACGTGTGGGCACGCTTTTTCGCGCCGCGGTTTCAGCAAGCGCTGCCCGGCAATCCGGTCATTGCAGTTAGAAACGTACCGGGAGGCGGCTCCGTTACAGGCGCCAACCAATACGCCGAGCGCGCCAAGCCGGACGGGCTCAGCGTTCTCGGAACTTCAGGATCGACCCAGTTCCCCTATTTGCTGGGGGACAGCAGAGTAAAATACGACTACAAAGACTGGACTGTTATCCTGGTCACTCCGACGGGGGGAGTGGTATACGTTACTCCGGAATTCGGGGTCAAATCGATCGACGAGCTGAAGAACTTACGCGGCAAGCGGCTGGTTTATGGGAGCCAGGGCGCGACTTCACTCGACCTGATCGTACCCTTCGCGTTCGAGCTTCTTGGCCTTGATCTCCAAGTCGTCTTCGGCATGAAAGGCCGAGGCCCGGCGCGGCTGGCTTTCGAGCGCGGCGAATCGACCGTCGATTACCAGACCACCGCGGCGTACCTGCGCAGCGTCACCCCTCTGATCAAACAAGACAAGGCGGTACCTCTGTGGGCCTGGGGCTCGATTAACGAACAAGGCAACATGGTGCGTGACCCCACGTTCCCTGACCTTCCCCATTTCGGCGAGGCTTATGAAAAGATGCACGGCAAAAAACCGAGCGGCCCCGAGTGGGATGCCTGGAAGGCATTTTTCGTCGCCGGCTTCGCCGCGCAGAAAATGATCGTGCTGCCCAAGGATACACCCAAGGAGATCATCAACACCTGGCATCAGGCAGCGGCAAAGGTCGTCAAGGCGTCCGGATTCAATGAAGCCGCAGAGAAAGCGCTTGGAGATGTCGATCAGGGCATCGGTACGCGCGCCGAGACGCTGTACAAGCTCGCCACCACGGTCGATCCAAAGTCCAGAGGCTGGGTGCGTGACTGGCTCACGAAGAAATTCGCCGTAAAGTTCTAAACCGGAGCATGGCGGCCATCTCAGGTTAGCCGATTCTGAAACGGCCGCCGAATCGGATGCCCGATGATCCTGAGCGATCTTTCACAGGCGTTCGTCTCGCTGTTCTCGCCGGACCATTTCGCCTACCTGGTGGGCGGAGTACTCCTCGGCTTGATCATCGGCATCCTGCCAGGGCTCGGCGGCATCGTTGGGTTGTCGCTGCTGCTGCCTTTCCTCTACGGCATGGAGCCCACGTCGGCACTGGCCATGTTAATCGGTCTGGTGGCTGTGATCTCGACGTCCGATACCTTTACCTCGGTAATGATGGGCATTCCTGGCTCTTCGGCAGCTCAAGCCACGGTAATGGACGGCTTTCCGCTTGCCAAGCAGGGACAGGCGGCACGCGCGCTCTCGGCCGCGTTCGGCGCCTCACTCATTGGCGGCGTATTCGGCGCAATCGTTTTAACACTCGTAGTCCTGATAGCCCGCCCGGTGATCCTCGCTTTCACATCCGCAGAGCTGTTCATGCTGACCGTGCTTGGCTTATCGATGGTCGGCGTTTTGGGCGGCAACAGCCTGCCAAAGGGTCTCGCCAGTTGCGGTCTCGGATTATTGTTCGGCGTGCTTGGCGCGGCCCCCGCCAACGGCGAAATACGCATGGGTTTTGGCGTCAATTATCTCTACGACGGCCTGCCGCTGGTGGTGATCGGCCTCTCGATGTTTGCCGTGCCTGAAATCGTTGATCTCCTGCGCCAAAACCGCGCCATTGCGGAGGCAACAAAGCTGGGGTTTGGCTGGCTGCGCGGGATCCGCGACATGTGGCACAATATCGGCCTCGTGCTGCGCTGCTCCGGTGTGGGGTGCATGATCGGCGCGCTCCCCGGGCTCGGCGGCAGTGTAGTCGACTGGATTGCTTACGGCCACGTGGTGCAAACGGCGCGCGACAAGTCGCAGTTCGGCAAGGGCGATATCCGCGGCGTGCTCGCTCCGGAATCGGCCAACAACGCCAAAGAGGGCGGCGCACTCATTCCGACATTGTTGTTCGGCATTCCAGGCTCCGGCGCCATGGCCGTGTTTCTTGGCGGCATGGTACTCATTGGGCTCGAGCCCGGCCCGCGTATGATCGAGCAGCGACTCGACCTCACCTACGTCATCGTCTGGTCACTCGCCGTCGCCAACGTCATCGGTGCCGGCATTTGCTTCGTTATCTCCCGCTGGGTGGCCAAGCTTACCACCATACGCTATGCCCTGCTCGCGCCTTTCATGGTAATGGTGATTTCCTTTGCAGCTTTTCAAGCGACGCGCCACCTTGGCGACTTGATCGCGCTGTTCGTGGTCGGCCTTCTCGGTATTTTTATGAAGCGCTTTGGCTGGTCGCGTCCAGCCTTCCTGATCGGTTTCGTCCTGGCGCCGAATTCCGAGGTGTATCTGTATCAGGCGGTCCAGTTTTACGGACCACAGTTCCTGCTGCGCCCCGGCGTGCTGATCATTGCAGCGGTCACGCTGCTTTCGGTCTGGGCGGGCGCGCGCAATATGCCGAACAAAACGAGCGAGATGCCCGAGCAGGCCGCGCGCGCCACCGATCTTCGCCCACAACTCGCCTTTGCCGTCGCGGTCGTCGCCATCTTCGTAATAGCCTTCTATGACGGTTTACAGCGCGCCTATCTGGCGGCGATTTTCCCTCTCACAGTCAGCACGGCAATGATGCTCCCGGGCCTCTGGGTTGTGATGGCATTGGCACGCGGCGGCAGCAAGAGTCCGGCGAACTACGACCATGAAATCGAAGGCGAGCACGTAGGTCGCCCCGGGATTGTTGGCCTGTGGCACTACGTCTGGTGGCTTTTTGGCTTTCTTGCTGCCTGCATTGTCGTTGGTTTTTTTATCGCCATTGTTGCGTTCTTCATCGTTTTCCTCCGCGTCAAGGCACAGATATCCTGGCTGCGCACCGCGGCGCTCACCACGGCCGGCGTCGGCCTTATCTCGGCCATTTCATGGATCATGGTGCTGGACTTTCCGCGCGGGCTGTTGCAGGATCTTATCCACCTGCCTTGGCCCATCGGCTAAGCGCATCGACACTCCGATTCAAGCAAAACTCCCATGACGGAAACGGCGCCTTTGTTGGATGTTCTGGTCATTGGCGGCGGCAACGCCGCGCTTTGTGCGGCGCTCAGCGCGCGGCGCGAGGGCGCGCGCGTGCTTTTACTCGAAAGCGCCATAAAAGAATTTCGCGGCGGCAATAGCCGCCACACGCGCGATATTCGCTACATGCATACAGCCGCGACCGAATACGTCACGGGTGCCTATACAGAGGAAGAGTTTTGGGAGGATCTCCGGCAAGTGACCGACGGTGAGACCAACGAGAGCCTCTCCCGCTTGACCATCCAGGCCTCCGCGGATTTGGCAGATTGGATGGCCGCAAACGGCGTCCGCTGGCAAAAGCCGCTGCACGGGACGCTGCACCTGGCGCGGAGCAATCTCTTTATGCTGGGCGGCGGCAAGGCGATGATCAATGCCTATTACGACAAAGCGGCTCGCCTGGGCGTCGAGATCATCTATGATGCTGAGGTGACGCAGCTTGAGGTCCGCGACGGCGAGTTTCTTGGTGCACGATCGAGCGGGGTGCCTAAAGAGATCCGAGCAAAAGCACTTGTAGTGGCGGCGGGCGGTTTTGAAGCCAATATTTCGTGGCTAAAGGAGTACTGGGGCAATGCGGCTGAAAATTTCATCATCCGCGGAACGAAACACAACCAGGGTCGAATGTTGAAAGAACTGTTCGACCACGGCGCCAAACCGGTCGGCAATCCTCGCGGGTGTCACGCCGTGGCACTCGATGCCCGGGCGCCAAAATTCGACGGCGGCATTGTGACGCGCCTCGATAGCGTGCCGTTTGGGATTGTCATTAACAAAGCCGGCAAGCGCTTCTACGATGAGGGCGAGGACTTCTGGCCGAAGCGTTATGCGATTTGGGGCGGCCTCATCGCGCAACAACCGGATCAGATCGCCTATTCGATCGTCGACGCAAAAGCCCTGCCGCACTTCATGCCGTCTGTGTTTCCCCCGTTGGAGGCAAGCTCGCTGCCAGATCTCGCCGCCGCTCTGGAGATCGAGCCGGCGACGCTCGTTACGGCGGTGAATGAGTACAACCGGGCGGTTCAACCAGGCACATTTGATCCCGGCCGGCTGGATGCTTGCCGCACGGAAGGAATCACGCCGCCCAAAAGTCATTGGGCGCGGCAAGTCGATACCCCTCCCTACTACGGATATCCGCTCCGCCCCGGTATTACCTTCACTTATCTTGGAGTGGCGGTCGACGAACAGGCGCGCGTGATCATGCGCGATGAGCGGCCGGCAAAGAACATTTTCGCAGCGGGAGAAGTCATGGCGGGTAACATTCTCACCCGCGGGTATCTCGCGGGATTCGGCTTAACCATTGGTTCGGTGTTCGGAAGAATTGCCGGGCGGGAAGCGGCGTGCCATGCAATCGCCTGATCTCACCAAAGACGGCGAGCGGCAGATGCGCATCTGCAACGCCTGCCGCTACTGCGAAGGGTACTGTGCGGTCTTTCCCGCCATGGAGCAACGCAGGGTTTTCACCAAGCGAGACCTTACCTATCTCGCGAATCTTTGCTTCGACTGCCGCGACTGTTATTACTCTTGCCAGTACGCGCCGCCGCACGAGTTCGGCGTCAACATTCCGAAGCTTATGGCCGACCTAAGGGCGGATACCTATCGGGATTTTAGCTGGCCGGCCATTCTGTCGGGTTTGTTCACACGCAGCGGCCTGGCCGTCACCCTGATTACCGCTGGCTCGCTGATCATCATAATGCTCCTGGTACTGCTATTTATGGGAAGTGAAGTCCTGTTTGCCACACATGTCGGTGAAGGCGCCTTTTACAAAGTCATTCCCTTCACCGCCATGACCGTGCCACCGCTCATCATCGTCGGCTATGGTTTCGTAGTCCTTTTCACGGGTGCCTTGCGCTTCTGGCGTGACACGGGTGGGCGTTTGTCGGAGTTGATCGATGTGCAGGCGCTCTGGCGCGCCACACAGGATGCCTTCGGCCTTGCGTACATGAAGGGCGGCGGGGCCGGCTGCAACTACCCGGATGCGGCATTCTCTCAATCGCGGCGCTGGTTCCACCACCTGGTCTTCTACGGCTTCTTGTCGGCACTGGCCTCCACCACCGTCGCCGCCTTCTATCATCACTTCTTCAACTGGCAGGCGCCGTATCCGCTCTTAAGTTGGCCCGTTGTTCTGGGCACGGTTGGCGGCATCGCGCTCGTCGTCGGCACCATCGGGCTCCTCTATCTCAAGTGGAAAAGCGACCGTGATCCCGCCGCAGAGCGCATGTTGACGATGGATGTTGCTTTCCTGTTCATACTCTTTCTGACCAGTCTAACGGGCTTGTTGCTACTCGCATTTCGGGAGACGCCTGCGATGGGAACCTTGCTGGTCATTCACCTGGCCACGGTAGCCGCTTTCTTCATTACGGCCCCCTACAGCAAGTTTGCTCACGTCGTTTATCGTTACGCGGCGCTTGTTCGCTACTCAATCGAGCAACGGCGCTAGGAAGCGGTTTCGAGTCCCGGGCCTAGAGTCTCGAGTTTTCTCCCCTCCTAACCCGCGACCAGGAACCGGACACACAATAGGTTAAGCTTTAGGCTTGGGGTTAGCTGAGCCATCTCTTAACCTGAACCTCAGCCTCAACCTTGCCTTATAAATTGACTTACCTCTGCCGAGCGAATATATGTCCGCCATGCGTTATGGATTGTTCTATCTACCGTCGTCTCTTCCCGCCACTCGAGCGGAAGGCGCTGAACGTTTGCGTACGATCGTCGAGCAGACAGCGTACGCTGAAGACCTTGGGTTCGACTCAGTTTGGCTGGCCGAGCATCACTTCCATTCCTTCGGCGGTCTCTTTTCGGCGACACCAGTTATTGGGGCCGCGATCGCGCAAAGGACATCGAAGATTCGCATCGGCACTGCTGTGGTATTGCTGCCCTATCACAACCCGCTGCGCCTTGCCGAGGATTACGCCACACTAGATTGTCTGAGCCAGGGCCGCCTGCAGTTCGGTATTGGTCATGGCTTTGTAAAGTGGGAGGCTCTCACATTCGGTGTCCGCCTCGATGAGCTGCGCGACCGCTTCCGGGAAAATCTGGATGTGATCCTCAAAGCATGGAGCGAGCCGGCTTTGAATCACAAGGACCGCTTCTACGAATACAATGGCGTCGAGGTGTGGCCGCGACCGTTGCAACGGCCGCACCCGACAGTGTGGATGGCCGCCACCTCGACGGTGGCATCCTTCGAGCTTGCCGGACGACAGGGATTTCACCTGATGGTCATTCCCTTTCTTCACGATGTTGAAGACCTGCGTCCAAAAGTAGAAGCTTATTTGCAGGCGCGCCAAGCGGCGGGATACGAACATTCAACGAGCCGCGTGCTCGCCGTCTATCACATCAATGTGGGCGAAACCTCCGCTGAGTCGCGCGCCGCTGTGGAGCGGGGATTGGCCGAATATCATACGGCTGCCATGCATGCCAATAGCCTGACACCCGGGGTGGCGGACCCGGAGTCGTATCGCAGTCACGAAGAGCACCGGAAAAAGATGCAGACGTTGACGTTCGCTGACATGGCGGCGCGCAACCGCGTGCTTGTCGGAGATGCGGATGAGATGCGCGAGAGAGTGGAATATGCCCGGGAGCGCTTGTACCTGACGGACCTGGCGGGAAACTTCGCGCTGGGCGGTCTGACCGATCGCCAGGCGCGCGCCTCGATGATGCGTTTCATCGAACGCGTCGCGCCGCGCGTCGCGCCAATACGATAGAGGAGCCGGCGATTGTGAAACCGGATGTAAAATCACTCGGAGAAGTTAACGCATGGAGCGAGTTAAAATTGGCCTTGGCGTATCGAGCATCGGCCGTTCTCTCCCGCTGATTGGGAAAGCAGCCGGGCTTTTTGACAAAGAGAACCTCCTTATCGAAGTCGTAAATCAACAGGATGAAGAGAAAATCGTCTCAGACATTGTCGCCCACGAAACACCGATCGGCACGCCCAACGCACCGTCGTTGATCTTTTCGTTACTCAGTGGCAATGACCTGGTGATCGTCGGCGGAGTCCTTAACCGCCCGGCATTCTACCTTGCCGCCAACTCGTCCATTCGCGTCATCGCGGACCTCAAGGACAAACGAATCGGCATTAATCAGCCACGCCGCATGGCGGGTATGATGATGCTCGCATTGCTGAGAAGGTGGGGCCTCGATGCGCAACGGGACGTGCAACTGATCGATCTTGGTCTCAACGATAGAAGCATGGAAGCGCTGGCGGATGGACACATCGATGCGGCCCTGCTGCCTCCTGAAAAGGCATTTGTCGCGGAAGAGGAGGGCTTCTTCCTGGTGGCCGATAGCCTCGATCTGGACTGTCACTGGGTGCCGCTTGCCACAACTCGCCGCTTTCTCGAAGCCAACCGAACCCTGGTCACGAAAGTCGCATCCGTTTATTCGCAGAGCATTAGCTTATTCAAAACCGAGCCGGAGGTAGCGCTTAGAGAAATCGGTTATTGGTTGCCGGCTCTCGCCAAAAGACCCAGCGTTCTGCAGAGATGCCACGACTTATTTGCTCGCAGCTTTGAGCCCAGCCTGCTGCCGTCGCTAACTTCCACCGACTCGATCCTCAGGGAAGTGGCGCTACAGGACGGTCGCGCAAAGGAGATCAGGGCGGCGGCAGTTATCGAGAAGGTGATTTGAGACTGCACGGGGTGGCGGACCCGTTAGCCGAACGCGACAGACGACCATCATGTAGCGTCTCGCTCCGCTTGCGGTCCGGCTTGTTGGGACAAGGTTCCTAG
>CAYPHJ010000098.1:0-17092 GCA_964410485.1 uncultured Syntrophobacteraceae bacterium | reverse complement strand
CCGCTTTTCTGGTGCGCCCGACAGGAATCGAACCTGTACTTAGGGTTCCGGAGACCCTCGTGATATCCTTTTCACTACGGGCGCCGTGAGTTTTTCTAACACTGGTCTTACTTGCAGTCAACGTGAGCTGGCGATTGAGAATGGAAGATCGTTGATTGATTCAATCCTTTCGGGCCAGAAGATCCCTCAGAGCCAGGACCATCTCATCGTGAATGGCGTGGTTCGAAGCCAGTGTCTCCTGTCCCCAGATAGAAAAATGACGCCCAGAGAAATCAGTGAGTCTGCCGCCTGCTTCTTGAACGATCAGCGCCCCGGCGGCGATGTCCCAAGGGCGCAACTTGAACTCCCAAAACCCGTCTAGTCGACCGCATGCCACGTAACAAAGGTCCAATGCTGCGGAGCCGTTTCTGCGGATGCCCTGGCAGCGGGTCATGAATGCTTTAAAAAATTTCAGATAGAAATCCGCGTGCTCGCGCCGGTCATATGGAAACCCGGTGGCAAGAAGCGCTTTATCCAGTTCGCGCACGGCAGAGATTTTTATCGACACACCGTTTAATGTGGCGCCGCAATTCTTGATGGCCCTAAAGCATTCTTTGCGCAGCGGATCATAAACCAAGCCGAGGATGATCTCATCTGCGCGCTCGAGCGCAATGGAAACGCCAAGATGAGGATAGCTGTGAGCAAAGTTCGTCGTTCCGTCCAGCGGATCGATGATCCAACGATACTCCTGCCCGTTGACCAGATTCGTCTCTTCCTCGGCCAAAATCGAATGGCCGGGAAACTTATGCTGCAGCACTTCGACGATCCGCTTTTCCGACAAACGATCCACGGTGGTAACCAGGTCGATGGCACCTTTGTAGTCGATCTGCATCGGTTGATGCCAGTTGTCTAAAACGACACGGGCTCCAGCGCTAGCGGCCTCCCACGCTGCCGCAAGAAATGCGTCGGTCTCGTTTATCATCTGCAACGCTCCTTGGACGCTCGCGACCGTTTCGAGTTCGTTTCAAGTTTCGTGTTGACAGAAATCTCTCCTGCCCTTCGTTTTGCCTTTGAAGAAAGGGCGGAAGGGGGGTTTGACATTCTACGACACGAACTCGGGACCCGAGACCCGGAACCGCCAACGCCTGTTTCGCAATTCGCCCCTGGCTATGTTACCTAATGACGCGTGAACATTCGAGCACCGGCAAAAATCAACCTGCGCTTGAGAGTGCTTGGAAAGCGTAAGGACGGTTATCATTCCATTGACACGATCATGATCCCGGTGTCGCTTTACGATGAGCTTCGGATCACTAAATCCAGAAAAAGAGGGCTCGAGAAAGAGGATCCTATCCGTGTAACGTGCGATCATCCATTGGTGCCGGCAGGCAAGAAGAACCTTGCCTATCAAGCGGCGGCGCTGCTGATGAAGTTAGATCAACCAAAAGGGAGGATTCACATCCATATCCGCAAACGGATACCAGTCGGCGCGGGCCTAGGCGGAGGCAGTAGCGATGCCGCGGCGACGCTGGTCGGGCTCAACAGATTGTTTGCCTTGGGATATAACAAGGAAAAGCTCCAAAAAATGGCAACTGTGCTCGGCGCCGACGTGCCCTTTTTTGTGCGGGGTCTGCCGGCCCGGGCACGCGGTATAGGCGAACGTTTGACTCCATTGCGCGGTTTCCCCAAAGCATGGGTTGTGATCGTTTATCCTGGAATTCCGATTTCGACCTCTTGGGTGTACAAGAACTGGCGGCGTACGTTGACAAAACCTATTGTAAATACTAGCATTACTTCTCCATTGCAGAGCTGGGCTGACCTGCGGAAACTGCTCGTCAATGATCTGGAGTCGGTTACGTTGGGCCGGTATCCTCAGATCGGGTCTTTAAAGGAAAAGCTAATTCAACATGGCGCGGCTGGCGCTTTAATGACCGGTAGTGGGTCCTCGGTATTCGGACTATTCGAGTCAAGGCAAAAGGCTCTGAATGCCTTTCACCAGATGCGGGAAGAGGAGGGGTATCAATCTTTTTTTGTGCATGTCTTGATTTAAGTAAAGTGCCACAAGCTCGGGGAATCAACGCCAGAGCCAATCTGGCAAGCGGAGGTCCCTATGCAGGTTACGGAGGTTAGGGTCTTTCCAGTCGATGAAGAGAAGCTTAGGGCTTACGTAACCATTACATTGGATCATTGTTTTGTGATTCGAGACCTCAAGATTATTCGCGGAACCACTGGGTATTTTGTGTCTATGCCCAGCAAAAAACGAAAAGACGGAACTTATAAGGATATCGCTCATCCGATCAATAACGAGACGCGAAGAATGATTGAGGAGAAAGTCATCGCCGAGTATGAAAAAGTAGTTGCTGAAAGTGGCAGCCAGCGGGCACTTGGCAACGGGTGAGGAGCTGCGCGTGTCAGCTAATCGGCCTCTGTAAAGGTGACTTTCATCTGTAGAGGTTCGGGGGGATGGGCGGTCGCCAAGCGGTAAGGCCCCGGACTTTGGATCCGGTATCGAAGGTTCGAATCCTTCCCGCCCAGCCAGTTCTCAGGTTGAGACTGGAGATTAGGGATGTCGCAAACACGATGGCGCCGTTCTGGTTCAACGATTTCTCACCCCGAACGGCGCCTAATTTTATAGGCGAGAGTTGAAACGGGCTTACGACAGCCGCCACATTCAGGATCTCCAGCATGGGTCAACACAACGTAGAGCTGAAAATCTTCGCTGGTAATTCCAATCCTCCCTTGGCAAAAGAAATCAGTCAGTATCTGGAGATACCTCTAGGGAAAGCGATCGTAGAGACCTTTAGCGATGGGGAGAGCAGGGTTGAGGTAAAAGAAAACGTGCGGGGAGCTGATGTTTTTGTCATACAGTCCACCTCGGCGCCTGGAAACAACAACCTGATGGAACTTCTCCTCATGCTCGACGCTTTTAAGCGCGCGTCGGCAAAACGCATTACGGCGGTGGTTCCGTACTATGGTTATGCCCGCCAGGACCGAAAGGTTGTTCCGCGCGTGCCTATCAGCGCAAAGTTGGTAGCTGATTTGATTACGACGGCGGGAGCTTCGCGGGTCCTGACCGTAGACCTACACTCTGGCCAAATTCAGGGATTTTTCAATGTCCCTGTTGATAATCTGTATGCTACACCGGTCCTGTTAGCGCATCTCAAGAAGCAGTTGAATCACAATGAGGTTACAATTGTTTCTCCCGACGCCGGTGGTGTGGAGCGGGCGAGAGCCATCGCGACCCGCCTGGATGCTTCGCTGGCAATCATTGACAAGAGAAGAGTAGGGCCCGGCGTCGTGGCGGAGATGAACATCATCGGTGAAGTGAAAAACCAGGTTGCGGTCCTGTTGGACGACATGGTGGATACCGCGGGGACTCTCACGATGGCCGCGGATGCGTTGAAGTCGGAAGGCGCCAAGAAAATTATCGGCTGCTGTACGCACCCGGTCCTTTCTGGGCCGGCGATTCAACGGATCGATGCGTCGCCCATGGAGGAGTTGATTGTCACCAATACGATTCCTCTGTCGAGCGAGGCCTTGGGTTGTCGTAAGATCACAATTCTTTCCGTGGCACATTTGATAGGCGAGGCGATTAGACGGACCCATGATGAGGAATCCATCAGCTCTCTTTTCGTATAGACAAGTCGTGCCCTCGAGAGGAGGTAGGTGCTTTGGAAACAGTTGAGATTCAGGCGGAAGCTCGGGAAATTGGTAAGAAAGGAGCGGCGCGACGTTTGCGCCGAAACGGGAAAGTTCCGGCCGTTCTGTATGGTCCCAAAATCGTACCTGTTCCTCTGGAGCTCAACAAAAAGGATTTTTCGACTCGCGTGGCCGGATTCGAAGGCTCGCATTTGGTGCGCCTGAAGTCGGTGGCGACTCAATTGGCTGACAAAGTGGCGCTGGTAAAAGACTTGCAGTACCACCCAGTGACCGGCGACCTGATGCATGCGGATCTGTATGAGGTCGATCTCAGCGCGACGATTCAGGTTCAAGTCCCGCTTCATTTCATCGGCAAAGCCGTGGGTGTGGTACGGGGAGGTATTCTACAGCCTGTCGTACGCGAAATCGAGGTGGAGTGCCTGCCTTTGGATATTCCGGAGTTTTTTGACGTGGAAGTCAGCGGGCTCGATATAGGTGATGCCATTCACGTCGAAGACTTATCGATGCCGGAGGGAGTACGGGCTGTCTATGAAACAAACTTCGCGCTAGTCACGGTGGTGCCGCCTACGGTCGAGGAGGCTCCGGCGCCAGTAGCCGTGGTAGGCGAAGAGGTCCCAGCCGCGACTGCTGCTCCGGAAAAAGCTGAAGAAGGCGCCGAGTCCTGAGCGGTCTCGCAAAAATTCGAGTGTGTCGTCATCTGAACGACAGTGTATGCGAGAAGTCCTGCGCGTCGTTTGACGGGGCTCGCCACGAGCCGGCGCGAGTCCAGGAGTCCGGGAACTGATCCGTGAAACTCGTGGTTGGCCTCGGTAATCCCGGCGCCAGATATAAGGATACGCGGCACAATATTGGGTTCCTGATTGTTGATCATATCGCCGCGGAGCAGAGGGTGGCCGTCAATAAAAAACTCCGCGACGCGCGCTTGGGCGAGTGGTCCAGTAACGGTGAAACTGTTGTGCTGGTTAAGCCGCAGACTTATATGAATCGCAGTGGAGAGTGCGTTACATCGCTGCTCCGCCAACTGCACGCATCGGTTAGCGATCTGGTGGTGGTTCATGATGACTTGGATTTGCCGTTTGGTCGAATCAGAGTTCGCGCACGCGGTGGGGCGGCCGGCCATCGTGGGGTGCTTTCGATCCTGGAAATGACCGCCGGCGCGCCTTTTTGTCGCGTCCGTGTCGGCATTGGGCGGCCACCGGATGGACTGGATCCGGCTGATTTTGTGCTGCAGCCCTTCAGTTCGGACGAAGCGGCCCAGTTAGACCAGGTCGTCGCCAGGGCCGCCGCAGCGGTGACCAGTGTGTTACATGACGGTATTCAAAGAGCTATGGAGCAATTTAACCGTGCGCCCGCGTTGTAATGACGGGGGGGCTGTGATAGGCAAGTTCACTCATTTCTTTGGAGGACATAACGATCGTGACACCATACGAAACTCTTTTCATCGTGCAGCCGGAGAAGGCGGCCAGGGTAAAGGAATTCACCGAGCGATTTAAAAAGATTGTCGAAGATCAGGGTGGAACCGTGTCTCAGGCGGACGAGTGGGGTCTCAGAGATCTCGCTTATCGAATTCAAAAGCAAAGCAAGGGCTTTTACGTTCTGCTTCATTATCAGGCCCCCGCGCGCGGCGTGGATGAACTGGAGCGCAATCTCAGATTGACTGACGGGATCCTGCGATACATGACTGTTCGACTTGACGAGCGCGAGGTGAGCGCGGACCCAGCGAAGGGCCACAGGACGGAGCAGGAGAAACCAACGGAAGAGGGTGTGGAGAAATCGGAACCTCGTCCATGATGTGACCAAGCGTTGGAAGCTCCCGCACATGGTGATGCGGGCGTAAAGAGAAAATAAAAACGCGAAAATAGTCGAAGTGGCTCATCGAAATCAAACGGCAAGCGAATCAGCGACACAGAGAAACGAGGTGGACTGATCTATGGCACAAGCGGGCGCGCGACCCAGTCGCGAACGGAGCGAGGACGAGAAGGGGGCTCCGCGCAGGAGACCGATGTTTCGGCGCAAGGTATGTCGTTTTTGTGCCGACAAAACGTTGAAAATCGACTACAAAGATGTGCGGACGATTTCGCAGTTTGTCACCGAGCGCGGCAAGATGACCCCGAGTCGCATTACTGGAAATTGCGCGCATCATCAGCGTCTGCTGACCACAGCCATCAAGCGAGCTCGCAGCATAGCGTTGCTTCCTTTCACGACGGCCAAAAGCTGATTTTGGTCTCTGCTGGACTGCCATGCGGCTGGAAGTTACAAGCAAGTTCTTTCTGGCCTTGACAGCGACGGTTCTTCTGTTCCTGAGCGGAATGATGATACCCGCAGCAGGGATTATTTTGCTTCCGCTCGTGCCTCAACCGGTCCTTTTGTTCGGCGTCAGGCATGGGCTGAATTGGGGTGTGGGGCTCCTGGTTGCCGCCACCATAACTGTGCTGGTTTTCACCGGAGCAGAACTCGCGTTCATCTATGGGGTGTTTGCGTTTATAGCGGGTCTGCTACTCGCCCTGCTGCAACAGCAACGCTCGATCGAATTTCTGGTGGCCGGCGTCGCCGCAATCTCTTGCGCGGTCGTCATAGTCCTGCTGCTGCACGCGTATGGTTCCTGGGCGGCCGTGGTAGAGGGGCTGCGCGAGAGTCTGAGCGAAAACCTGGCAGCGGCGATTCGAACCCAGGAGAAGATGGGATTTGCGCGGGACAGCGTGGACCTTCTCAAAGAGCGGGGACCGGAAATTATCGAAATGATCCTGCAGCTATTGCCGAGTTTGCTGTTCATCAGCCTTGGCATAGTTGCATTGATCAATGTGGGTTTGCTTTGCCGCCGGTTTCCCGAGCGGCGCTCCGATTGGCTAGCAGGCAACGATCTTCGTGAATGGAAAACGCCCGAGTCCCTGGTGTGGGCCTTGATCGTGTGCGGTTTCGTTCTCTTTATTCCCGGCATGGGAGCTCTGCGCCCGTTTGCGATCAACGTGTTGTTGGTTCTCGCTGCGTGCTATTTTGCCCAGGGGCTCGCGGTGGTTGCCTATCTTTTTCAAAAAAACAATGTGCCGCGGTTTCTACGCGCCCTAACGTATACGCTCATTTTTTTTCAACAAATTTTTACGCTTATGGTTGTCGGATTGGGGCTGTTTGATCTTTGGGGAGATTTTCGTCGCCTCGGCAAAGACAATCTCAATACCAGCCAGGCGTCTTAGCGGAGGGAAGCATGGAAGTGATCCTAAGAGAGGATATTCCGAATTTAGGAAAGATCGGCGATCTCGTGCGCGTGAGAGATGGCTATGCCAGAAACTATCTCTTGCCACGTGGATTGGTGCTTGTTGCCAATAAGAAGAATCTCAAGAGCTTCGAACATCAGAAGAAGATGGTGGCGGACCAAAAGCAGAAGATTTTGAGACACGCGCAGGGCATGGCTGATCAGCTGGCGTCGGTCTCGTTGACCATTGCGATGCGAACGGGAGAGGAAGGAAAACTCTTCGGTTCGGTGACCAATATCCAGATCGAGAAAGCACTCAAAGCGCAGGGCCTGGATGTCGATCGGCGCAAAATTCATTTGGAGGAGCCGATCCGCCATCTCGGTGATTTTGAGGTCCCGGTGCGTTTGGCAGCAGACCTGACCATAGCGGTCAAGCTATCGGTCGTGCCCGAGGAAAGCGCGCGAGGGGCTTCGCAGCAGCGATAACGGCTCGCTTGTGTTTCCGCGCGCCGCCCGTTTTGTCGAGGTTCTGGCGCTAGCCTCCCCGTCCAACCGGGCGCGGCTGTTGCTGCTGCTCGCCGCGACTCTATGGAGCCTTGCCGGAGTTTTCATTAAGTTTCTTTCTCTGCCGCCACTGGCGATCGTCTTCTATCGAAGCTTTTTTGCCTGTCTCTTTTTCACATTTTTTGTGCGCCGGAGCGCGAGCCTCCCGGCCGCACCGCTGCTTGCTTCGATGGCCACCTATACTGCTGCCATCAGCACTTTTGTTACAGCCAACAAAATCACCAGCGCCGCCAACGCGATCGCGCTTCAGTACACCGCACCGCTCTTTGTCTTTATCATCGTGCGTTTTTTCTTTCGCGAGAAGATCGCGCGACACAACTGGCTCATGCTGTTGTGCGGGCTGGCCGGCATCGGGGTTATCTGCGCCGGCAGCATAGGACAGCCTGACGCTGCAGGCGTGATGGTCGCTCTTTCGAGCGGGATACTTTTTTCCTTCTACATGGCGAGCATGCGTTTTCTCGGACGAGTGAACCCCGGCACGCTGACTTTTCTCAACAATCTTGCGTGCTGCCTGATTTTGTTACCGTTTGTGTGGAATCAGCTGGCGCTATCGTTAACCGAAGGTTGGACTGTGGCCGCCATGGGTGTCTTTCAACTGGGCATTCCCTACTGGCTGTTCGCGAAGGGCCTGCAGAAGATCCCTCTACAAGAGGCATCCCTGATCGTCCTGATAGAGCCTGTGCTCAATCCCCTGTGGGTTGCGCTCGCCGTCGGCGAGGTGCCTTCGACCGCGACAATCGTTGGCGCAAGCTTGATCGTCGCGAGTTTGGGTTTGGGCACCCTGTGGCAACGACTCTGGCCGGAAGTCGCCGGATAGCTTATGGCTTATCGCCCAGGATGGAAATGGGCCCCTTGTCCTTGGCTCTTTTTATCACGGCAGGGCTGTTATCCAGCGAAGTGAAGGATCTGCTTTTATGTTTTTTGACCTTCTTCGAAACAGAACAAAGGCAGATTCTTCGTCGCTGCGCTTCTCAGAATGACATTCCGACAGCCGAGGCTCCACCACAGTTTTCGTAGGACGACATGACTCCGAAATTTGGGTGCTTGGTGCTTCGTTCGGCGCCGCTCAGGACATGCTTTGGAGCGCTTAAAAACTCCGCGCGTTTAGATTCGAGCATTGTTTTGTGCTACTTTAGTCAAATTTGACCAGCCAAGGAGGTTCAAAATGTCAACGAGTTGGGGGATGGCAAATCGTTTAGCACGGATTATCAGACCTGCCGATAACAGGGCGGTGATGCTGGCCGTCGATCACGGCTACTTTCTTGGCCCGACAAGCGGACTGGAGCAGCCGCGAAACACCATTGAACCGCTTTTACCTCACGCCGATTCTATTATGTTGACGCGCGGCGTATTGCGGACGTCTGTGGATGCCAGCACAAACATTCCCGTAGTTCTCCGTGTTTCCGGCGGCACGAGTATTCTTAAAGAGCTATCGAACGAGGAAATCACGGTTTCTATTGATGATGCGATCCGGCTCAACGTCTCAGCGATGGCGCTTTCGATTTTCGTCGGCTCGGAATTCGAGAAAGCCACGCTTGTAAGCCTTGCCAAGCTCGTCGACGAAGGAGAAAAGTACGGCATTCCCGTGTTGGCCGTCACGGCGGTGGGAAAAGACATGGCCCGCGACGTTCGCTACCTGAGTCTCTCCTGCCGCATCGCTGCGGAACTCGGCGCGCATCTGGTCAAAACCTACTACTGTGACGACTTTGAGCAGCTTGTCGGGAGTTGCCCTATTCCGGTGATCATTGCAGGCGGCAAGAAAACCCCTGAACTGGAAGCCTTGGAACTGACCCACAATGCCGTCACCCACGGCGCCGTGGGTGTCGATATGGGCCGAAATATTTTTCAATCGGATTGCCCTGTCGGGATGATTCAAGCCGTCCGTGCCATCGTGCACAGCAATGTTACCGTTAAAGAGGCCTTCAGGATTTATGAAAGCGCGAAAAGCGCCAAGGGCATGCGAGCGGCGGGATAATCCGAGGAGTTTCTGGTTTCAGGTTCCAAGTTTCTGGTTTCAATAATTTCCACAGGGGGCTTCAACATGGCCACATTTCGCCGATTTGAGGAAATCGAGGCTTGGCAAAAAGCACGTGAACTGACCGGCGAATTGTACGTCGTCTCCAAACATGGGTTGTTCGCGAAAGATTTCAGCTTGCGCGACCAGATTCGTAGTGCGGGTGTTTCGATGATGGCGAATATTGCGGAGGGGTTCGAGCGAGACGGAACCGCTGAGTTCATTCAATTTCTGGCGGTGGCAAAAGGCTCGGCAGCCGAGGTACGCTCTCATGCCTACGTTGCACTCGATCAAGGGTATCTCACTGAAAAGGAATTTGATCGATTGGCTTCAAAGGCCGCCGAGGTAGGTCGGATGATCGGAGCTTTAATGGTCTATCTGCGCAAGTCCGGAACCAGAGGATTGAAATTTAAGTCGATTAAAAGCGGTCCGGCCAATAGCGTATGACCTCCTCAAACGAGAAACCAGAAACTAGAAACCCGGAACACGCGAAGCGCAATATGCGCGTAGCGGTCTATTACAACAATCGCGACATCAGGGTCGAAGAGAGAGCTTTGCCGACCATCGGGCCGGGGGAGTTGCTCGTCCGTATACGCGCGAGTGGCATTTGCGGTAGCGACCTCATGGAGTGGTATCGTATCAAGAGGGCTCCGCTCGTGCTTGGTCATGAGGTGGCCGGCGAAGTTGTGGATGCCGGCGAGGGAGTGACCGGGTTTTGTGTCGGCGACCGTGTTTTTGCTTCGCATCACGTGCCGTGCGGGGAGTGTCGTTATTGTCGTGGCGGTCATCCTTCGGTTTGCGAGACATTGCGCACGACGCATTTCGACCCGGGAGGGTTTGCCGAGTACGTGCGCGTGCCGCAAATCAATGTCGAGCGAGGAACGTTCCGGCTGCCCGACGAGATGACCTACGATGAGGGTTCTTTTATCGAACCGCTTGCCTGTGTCGTGCGGGCGCAGCGCTTTGCCCGCGCTCTGAGCGGGCAAAGCGTGCTTGTCATCGGCAGCGGAATTTCAGGTTTGCTCCACATTCAGCTGGCGCGCGCCCGCGGCGCGGGCCGGATTATTGCCACCGACATTAGCGAATTTCGCCTTGAAGCGGCGCGGCGATTCGGCGCTGATGCAGTGGTAAGCGGCGCCGAGGATGTGCCGGCGCGCGTATGTGAATTGAACGGCGAGCGCCTCGCCGATCTCGTGATTGTGTGTACTGGTGCACCCCAAGCGATGCAACAGGCAGTCAAAGCGGTCGACCGGGGTGGCACTCTGCTGTTTTTTGCGCCGGCCGCTGACGGAGTGCAGGTCCCCATACCGCTCTTCCAGTTCTGGCGCGATGAGATCACGATTATAACGTCATACGCAGGAAGCGGTGAGGATTTCATGGAATCGATGGAGTTAATTCGCCAGCGCCGGGTTCGGGTCGCTGACATGATTACGCATCGCCTGCCATTGGCCGAAGCGGGGCGCGGTTTCTTGCTCGCCGCCCTGGGCCAAGATGCCATCAAAGTCATTATCGATCCAATGCTATAGGAAAGTTTCTGGTTTCTAGCAGGCTGCTGAAAAACTCTACGTTCACCCTTCGAGAACCTCAGGGCGAACGGAGAGGAACTTGAAATGAGTAGGGATTTTCCGTTCATGCTGAGCCTGTCGAAGCATTCCGAATCTTTTTTCAGCAACCTACTAGGACCAGCAACGGGCAGGTTTCAAACCTGTTCCTACAATTCGCAATTCGTACAGTCTATTGCCGCACGTGATTGGAAAAACTCTTAATCAGGGAACCACGGCTCTCACATTGCGGTTATAGACTATAGAGAGATGAAACAATGGCCGATAGAGGGATTGGCAAAGTAAAATCGCGTGAATCGCTGCCTGTGAAGAACCGTTTGTGGGGGAGGTTCCCCTACTGACTCAGCTCTATCGGAAGTACCGAGAACGGGGTTTTGAGTTCTTTATCGTTTACACCAGGGAAGCTCATCCGGGTGAAAACTACCCGCACCATACTTCAATCGAACAGAAGAGACACCATGCCCGGCAACTAAGAGAATTGGATCAAGTCACGATTCCTATTTTGGTTGATGATCTTCAGGGAACTGTACACAAAGCTTATGCTGTACACAAAGCTTATGGTGGTATATCGAACATGATTTACCTGATCGATCGTCAGGGAATCATAGTTTATAAGTCCGACTGGACCGATGCCCATGAACTGGAAGGCATGTGTGAGAGTCTCGTTCGCCTCGATGAAATGAAAGCGAGAAAAGTGCCGATCATCCGCAGCGGTATTTCCGAGAGGCTACACTGGATACCCATGGAGCCGGCCCACCGTGAGCGTATCTATCGCCGCTCGGGCGAGAAAGCGATTCGCGACTTCGCCAACGCCAGGGGCTATCTTCCCTTCGCGACTGACGCTGATAGACATCAATCCACATCAAGAGGTTGATATGCCCAGCATGAGTGAAACCGAAGATTACAATTATTCGGTTTTTGTAGGCTCCGAAGAGTTCCTGGCCTTTCGGACACTGCTGCCGGTAGGATCTTCTGCTCCTGATTTCCAGGCGCAGTTGCTCGATACCGGGCAGTCAGTCAAGCTCAGCGAATTCTGGAAGAGCGGTGATGTCTTGCTTGAGTTCGGCTCTTTTACCTGACCCTACTGCGCGCTGGCGGCGCCGGCGCTGGAACCCATGGCAGGCTCATTTGCACCGAGGGGAGTCAAATTTCTTTTCCTCTATACGCGTGAAGCACATCCCGGAGAGAACTATCCGGCGCATCGCAGCTTTGAACAGAAGCTTGCGCACGCGAGAGTTTTTAAATCCGAGTTCAAGATAGAGCGGCCTATTCTTGTCGACGACATCATCGGCACAGCCCATAAACTCTATGGTTCCCTACCAAACATGACGTATCTGATTAGCTGCGGCGGGAGAGTCTTGTTTCGCGCCGACTGGACCGATCCGCCGACGATTGAGTACGCCATCAACTATGTGCTGGATTCACGGGCGCGGCGCCGTGAGGGTCTCAGACTGGCGCCTTTTTATGCGGAACTTGTGGGTTATCGTTGGAACAGTCCCGCTAAATTCCAGGAAGGTTTGGCGCGAGCCGGCCAGCAAGCAGTGGATGATTTTGCGCGCGCGATGGAGCGCCGCAGCAAACAGCCGTTGCGCCCCGGCCGCATCGAGATTCCGGAGTAGGTGAAGGTTCTAAAATCGGTTATGACTCTCTTGGTTGCAGCGTGGCTAGGACATAAGAGGTTACTTATGGCAGGCTCTATCGCAAGAAAGCAAGAGGATGTTATGAAAGCCGCTATTTTCCTGATTGCATACGTTTGGTTTTTTTCGGGAGGGACGCCGGCCACTGCCCAAGTGCAAAGAGTAACAATTGTAGGGGGACCTCCGACAGGGGTTTTTGGCATCTTCGCAACAGGCATATCGACACATCTTTCCAAAACGCTTCCAAATCTCGATGTCTCTCATGCTGGTGGTGAAGGCGCTGTCGCAAACATACGTCGAGTGCAAGCAGGAGATGCCGAAATGGGGCTCTCCTTCGCCTCTGACCTACACGAAGCTTTTCATGGCTTGGGAAAATTTAAAGGAACGCCGGCAACTAACGTCCGAGCTATCGGCCTAGTTTTCATCGGGGTCGCCCGCGTGGTTACTTACGCGGACTACCCGATACGGACCGTAGATGATCTGGCGGGGAAGCGCGTTGCCGTTGGCGCTCCGGGGACGGGTACCTTTTCAGTGGCAGAACGCCTGTTCCGCGCGCTTAAAACATGGGATAGGTTATCGCGAGTTCCGCTGCTCGGTGCCGCTGCCGGCGCAGCATTGAGCGATGGCAAAGCCGACGCTTTTTTCTGGAACGGGCCCGAACCCGACCGGGTCACGATGGAAGCCGCCATCAGGAGGCCGGTGCGCATTCTCAATCTTTACGATCCGGCCTCGAAAACCAGCTTCTTCGCGGATTATCCATATTTCACCCGCTCTGTCATTCCCGCAGGGTCTTATGCGGGAGTAAGCCAGGACGTCCCAACCTTTGGCGTTTCCATTCTCTGGTTTGCGCACAGAGACGTTGCTCCCGAGTTGGTGGAAAAACTGGTTGCAAGTGCCTATAGTGCCAGTGGACGTACACATATGCTTAAGGTGCATGCCGCGGCGAAGGATATGACTCCTGGTAACGCGCTTCTAGGCATAACCGTTCCACTACACAAAGGAGCCGAGGCGCACTGGAAATCCGTGGGTCTCAAGATCCCCGACAGTGTCAAAGCACGCTAGATTTACTTGCAATGTCATGAACTGGTTTGTCACGCTGCTGCTCGTTGCTAGCAGCACGATGATTCTGACTGCAGGTCAGGCTGCCGAGCGCTCCCGGCCGGTTCGCATCGGCGCACTGACGGATTCGTGGGGACCAACACCAGGGGTAACGGGGCTGCGAGACGGTCTCAAGGAGCTGGGATACCGCGAGAATGAGCACTTTGTTATCGGCGTTCGATTTACGCAGGGAGATATAGCCTCTCTTCCTGTGGCTGCGCGCGAGCTTGTCCAACAAGGTGTGAATATCCTTTTCACTTCCAACCCGCTTTCCGCCAAGGCAGCTCAACTGGCTACCCAGCAAACACCGATTGTGTTCACAGGAGCTGGCGATCCAGTCGGACTTGGACTGATAAGGAGTTTCGCTCTGCCCGGGGGAAATATGACTGGCGTCACCGAGTTGGACCTAGAACTGGCGCCAAAGCGTCTCGAAGTGCTCCACGAGCTGGTTCCGGGTTCGAAGCGCGTTCTTTTCCCCTATGACCCCATCGACAGTTTCTCCGTAGCGGAGCTGCGAGCCTACCGCAAGGCAGCGGAGGGCTTTCGGACCCTTCTAGTGGAAAAAATATTGCACACCGAAAAGGAAGCAAAGCAAGCTCTCGGTCAGATCTCTAAAAACGACGTGCATGGTATTATTGCGCCGCGCTCCTTGGCTTCTAATATCCCAGGATTCATCCTGCAGGCTGCATCTGAAAAGAGAATTGCGACGATGTTTCCTGATCGTTGGTATTTGGAGCACGGAGGCCTTACCAGCTACAGTTCTAACCTGTATGAGTCGGGCCGGCGGGCTGCGCGCCTGGTCGACAAGATTCTCAAGGGAGCCGAGCCGGGTAGAATCCCCGTCGAGGTAAACACAGAAATCGAATTTGGCCTCAATCTTAAGATTGCAAATACTTTGGGATTGCGCATTTCACCGGAACTATTGTATCGAGCAGACCGGCTCATTAAATGAACGTGGAACTTACAGCAACCCAGAGATTTGAAGGAGGAAGACCGATGCTGCCACGAACTCTACACCCGTATTCGCTGTTCATCGTTCTGGCGAGTCTGCTTGGTCTAGTGGGAGTAAGCTCCGCGCTAGAGGTCGGTGAGAAAGCTCCGGACTTCACACTCCAGAGCACCACCGGTGAGAAGATCAGCCTGAGCCAGTTCCGTGGCAAGAGGGTTGTGCTGCTAGAGTTCTATGTTGCTGATTTCGCAGCGACTTGATCGAGGAATTTGTCGGCCAGGATGGTCGACCACAAACGGTTTCAAGATTTGGACATACAGATCCTCGGAATCAGCGCCAGCGACCCTTTTGCCCAGAAGACTTTTGCCGATTCGCTCAAGCTCCCGTTTCCGCTCCTCAGTGATTTCCCGGATCCCAAGGTCATTCGAAGTTACGGCATTTTACGCTCCCATCCCAAAGATCCCAAATTAATAATCCCGCGACGAGCGTTTTTTCTTATAGATAAACAAGGAACAGTTCGAGACCGGTGGATCGTGGAAGACGGGACTGTCTTTCCGAGCGAAAGGATTTTGCAAGCTGCCCGTAAGCTTTCGTAAAAATTGTCGACCCTTGGTTTCGAGACGCGATGTGAATTAGAATCCACTGAGCCTCCGGACAAGGTCGCCGCAGTCGTGAGGAATGCTGAGAGCGGCTGTTATGTACTACAAACCATTCTCAATCCGGTGCCGGTAGAACGCAAGTTCATGCTTAACGGTGCGGAATTTGACCCGGAGAAGTTTTCGCAAATAAACGCTTTAAGCAAAAGTGCGCTCGACCGCTGTGTGTTGAGACTGTGTCGCAACCCATCAAAAACATCCCTTTGTTCGACCGAAGGGGAGAAATCTTGATCCCTCACGTTCGTTCGAGATGACAGCTTGTGGTCGCGTGACATTGAGACTCAGAAGGAGGGGTTATGGAAGAGATCGTAAAGAAAATCGCATCCCGGTCGGCTAAACCTGGCCCTGGCGCCGTTCCCGGCAGTCTACAGCCCCATCAGGATCGCGAGCTACGGGTAGCAGTCGAGGCGGAGAGCCTCGAGGGTATGAAGAAGCGAGCGATCGTTACGCTCGAGCAGCCCGAGGGCAGTACGTTCTCAATCATGTGCGACGAGGGGGCTTATCTGGCTGGTGAGGATACGGCGCCGCCGCCGCTCGCTTATTTCAGCGCTGCCATCGCTTTTTGAATGCTCACGCAGCTGTCCCGGTTCGGGACAATAACAAAACTGAACGTGAAGTCGATCCGGCTGAAACAGATCACGCGCTTCTTCATGAAGGGTTCGGCACTCCAGGGCACGTTACATGGCGGCGCTCTGGGTCTGGAGAGCCAAATTGAGGTCGAGTCCAGCGAGCCACCAGAAAAGATCCGCCACCTGATCAAGATGGGCGAGCAGACCTGCTTTACTCTTCAGTCGCTCATTAATCCAGTTCCGGTAAAGACCTTGGTCACTCTGAACGGAGAGCCGCTCCCTTTGTAGCAACAGTACTGGCTTCCGCGTTTCGTCTCTTCTCCAAAAACACCTTTGCCTCGTCGGGCAACGAGGTAAAGTGCAAAACGATTCGGGTGGCGCCGTTGCCGCTCGGAGTCGATTGCATCACTTTGGCGTAAACCTCAGAGATACGAAGGTCATGAGGAACCAAACGAACTTCGAGGTTCATGTTCTCTTCTACGGCTCCGTCCAAAACGCCCTGTGCGCAGTTTTCCGATAGTTTTTCGATTCGGCCGTTGATGCCGTTGTCGGAAACAGTCTTTCCTTCCACGGTGAAACACTCGATTGAAAGCGGTGGATCCAAGTCCACAAAACGCTCAGGCGCTTTTTCTGGCATCTCGCGGGCATATGTTCCCCTTATGCCCGTAACTTCGTAAATCTGAATTGGCTGTTCCACCCCCTTAAAGCTCAAAGCCGGCATGTCTATCGCCGTGACGACATCTTTCACCCGTTCATAGGTACTGTCCGAGATGAGTACCTGTCCTCCTACAGTGAAGGATTCGATTCGGTAAGCAATATTAAGGGGAGTTCCCAACGCAGTATATTGAGTTCTTTTTACCGAGCCGATATTACCAACAACTGCTTCGCCCGTGTTAATGCCGATTCCCATCTGCAGTTCAGGGAACTGCCGGCGTCTGTGCTCGGCATTGATCCCGACCAAAGCGCGCTGCATTTCCACGGCACAAGCCACAGCGCGCTCAGCATCGTCGGGGAAAGACAGGGGGGCTCCAAAGAAAGCGAGTATGCCGTCCCCTTGAAATGCATCCACTGTTCCACGAAAGCGGGTGATAATTTCGACCATGGGCGCTAAAAAGCGGTTCACAACTTGAATCACTTCTTCCGGCTTCATCCGTGACGCCAGCGCCGTGAATCCCCGCAAGTCGGAGACCAAAAAGGTTACCTCGCGCAGTTCGCCC
>CAYPHJ010000097.1:0-17129 GCA_964410485.1 uncultured Syntrophobacteraceae bacterium | reverse complement strand
TTGAATAAGCGCACATTTTCGATCGCAATCACTGCTTGATCGGCGAAGGTCTTGACGAGTGCAACCTGGCTATCTGTGAAGGGTTTTACTTCGCGCCTCCACATGCCAAGTGCGCCGATTGGATTTCCGTTCTTCAGGAGTGGCACAGCCAAAACGGTCCGGTAGCTAAGATTTTGACGACCTACCTCGTATTCAGGATCATTACGAACATCCTCGATGTGTACGACTTGGCGATCCAAAATAGCCCGACCAACCGCTCGTCCGCGCGTTGCCGCCGTTGGAAATCTTTTTTCGCTTATTTCAATCTCCTCGGGAGTACAATTCTGCCGGGCCTCAATGGTTATCACTTGACTCTCGAAACGGTGCGCCGTGCCGAACGATGCGTCACAAAGCTTCGTGGCGCTCTTCACGATCGCCTCAAAGACAGGCTGCACGTCCGTGGGCGAACTACTGATGACACGCAGAACTTCGCTAGTGGCAGTCTGCTGTTCCAGTGCTTCAGTCAGATCGCGGTTACGTGCCTGCAACTCCTTAAACAGTCGAACATTTTCGATGGCGATCACCGCCTGAGAAGCAAAAGTTTCGAGCAACTTGATCTGTTTATCCGAAAAAGGCCGAGGCTCCGTTCGTCTTACATTGATGACACCGATGGGAGTTCCTTCTCGGAACATCGGTGTACTTAGCATCGTCAGCGCTCCCACGCGAGCGCCCACGCTCTCGGGAAACTCGGTTTTCGCAGCTTCAGGGAGGTCGTGAACATGTATGGTCTTTCTATCAAGAATCGCTCGGCCGGAAACGCTTGTTGGTCTCATGGGCCTAAATTCCGGTGCTGGAAGACTTCCGAACGACGCCACCAACCGCGTTCCGTCACCCTCGATTAAGCGAATCTGAGCGTCAACGGCCTCACACAGTCGAGCAGCATTCGTGGCGACGGTATCTAATACCGGCTGAATTTCCGTCGGAGAACTGGCGATCACACGAAGAATTTCGCTGGTCGCCGTCTGCTGCTCCAGGGATTCCGTGAGGTCTCGATTGCGTACCTGTAATTCGTTAAACAGCCGGACGTTCTCGATCGCGATCACCGCCTGGTCGGCGAAGGTTTTGACCAAACTAATCTGCCGTTCAGTAAACGGTTCAACAAATTCACGCCAGATGATAATGCCACCGATCGGCGTCTGTTCTCGAAGCAGAGGGACGGCTAGCAATGTTCTGGCGCCGGTCTGACGTGCTACGAAAATGTCTTTCCCTTTAGTAGAGGATTGCCGGTCGAGAATATGTACAGGTTTGCGATCGATAAATGCCTGGCCAATCGGCGTGTCCGGGCCGGCTGGAAGCGGGTTAGCGCGGAGGAAGCTAATCTCCTCGGGGCTTTCCCCATAATGGGCCATGACCCGGTGAAATTCGCCGTCAAATTGACGTACGTGACCCTTGGTTGCACCGGCGAGTTTCACCGCGTTCGTGATCAGCGTGTCGAGCACAGGCTGAAGCTCAGTGGGGGAGGACGCGATGACTCGCAGGACCTCGCTGGTGGCTGTCTGCTGCTCCAAGGCTTCGGTGAGATCACGATTGCGCGCCCCCAATTCCTGGAACAACCGAACGTTCTCGATCGCGATGACCGCCTGATCAGCGAAGGTTTTAAGAAGGGCGATTTGCGCGTCAGTGAAGGGTTGGACTTCTAGCCGGCGAATCCCAATCGCACCAATCGCTATGCCTTCGCGCAACAGCGGAGTGGCAAGCATGGTGCGAGTCCCGGTAACTTGCCGACGGGATTTGGCGTCCGGAAACTCTGTTTCAACCTCTGCCGTCATGTCGTAGACGTGGATCGTTTTCCGGTCCAGGATCGCTCGACCGGTGGGCGTGCCGCGAGTGAAGGGTTGCGGCGGACCGGCCGGCATCGGACCATACACCGCCACTTGCTTAAGAGTGTCGCCCTCGACCCGATAGATCAAAGCGTCCTTAGCCTCGCACAGCCGCGCCGCACTTTCTGCGATCGCGTCTAGTACGGGCTGAAGCTCGGTCGGCGAGCCAGCGATCACGTGCAGAATCTCGCCCGTCGCGTTCTCGCGGGCCTGAGCCTCGGCGAGTTCACGCTGCAGGGTTTCGACTTGGCGTTCTAGTTGGGCAACTTTGCTGTTGGAGACAGTCTTTTTCTTAGCAGGCCGGGATTGCCGTTTTCGGCTTGATTTTTGGGAACCTTTCTTTGACGGAGATTTCACAGCAAATGGGGCGCGTAATGGCTACGTTTCTGGATTGAGCGACTTGCGTTTAGCTAAGCCAACACGGCGAAAGTGATCTCTATCTACAACACGCGATGATTAACGGTCAAGAGTGTTTCATGAGCTTACGCTCGCCTACAGAGAATGAAAATGGCCTCAGACCAGCCCTCACATGTAAGGGCTGTCATCCTCAACAGCATGGCCGAAGGGTTCTTCAAAGAGGCTGTGGCGGCGGTGTTCATTTCGTAGGGGCGGGTTTCAAACCCGCCCCTACAGGCGGCATGGCCACCCGTCAAGAAGATCGCTGAGAAGAGTTTTCGAAGGAGGGGAGAGAATCATTTCTTTTTCAGCTCTGGCATCTCAAAGCTCTCTTTGCCCTTCTCCAGGAGTCTATGCCCGGGCACCGCGTCGGCATCCGGGAGAATGGAGATAGATTTCATCACATGACCCGCACGAAGCCCGAATGCGTGAACGGTTCCAGCCGGAACAACTATGCTCGTCTGGGTTTCGATTTTGTGTTCCTCGTCGCCGACACGCACAAAGCCGTCGCCATCGACTTCGAGGAAGACCAGCACTTCCTCTGTGTCGTGCCAATGCAAGGGGGTTCGGTGGTGATCTCCCATTTCCGCCAACCAGACAGACAAAGAATTCGACCCAGCAGATCGGTTCACCGCCAACCGTAAAGACTGGCGCCATGGCTCGTCGGGGAACTCCAAAAGCGGTCTATCTTTATGGTAAATTACCTTCATATTGTTTCGCTCCTGCCTTGTTGGTATGAACTCGTAAACTCGCGCTCAACTCTCTTTGCGCACGCGGCAGCGCTGCGAACGTTGCGCGACTGCGCCGCTGATGGGGTCGCGCTGCTCGGATGAGAGAATCAGATTGATGTTGGCTCCGTCTGGCGAGAGTGGATCGTAACCAGACAGTCCCAGCGGTTCACATCCCTGCCACCAACCGTGTTGAGTGGCAACGACTTTGGCATGAAGAAACTTATTCAATTTTGCCCTCAGCCGAACGCTTCCATTACTCGTTTCTAGAACAACCCATTCGTTTTCGTTAATACCAGACGCACACGCGGTTGCCGGATTGATCTCCAGAAAAGGTTCACGCACCTGTTTGCGCAGCCGTGGGATGTTGCGGTGTTGCTCGTCGCAGAACTGGATCAGTCTGAAAGAGGTCAGAATCAACGGAAATTCGTTCGATTCAGTTTCTTCATCGGGATTGCTCTGACGTCGGATCGGCGAACCGGGAAACGGTGGATACCCAGCCTGAGCGAGTCTGGTAGAAAATATTTCAAGCTTCCGAGTCGGTGTGCGAAATCCTTGGGGCTGGCCCGTCCGGTCATCGAGATCTGCATACTTTCGATAGCCGGTTTGCGTCGAGGCGCGAATACCCACCCGTTCCTCACGCAATTTTTCTACGGTCAAACCGGACGGCGCCAGATGCCAGTTCAAAGCGCTATCGATATCACCGTGGAAAAAATATTCGTCCAAACCCAAGCGCGTAGCCAATTCAAATATGATTTCCAGATCGGCGCGCGACTCATGCAACGGCTGCACGACCGCTGGTCGAAGCTGCGCCCAAGTAGCAGTATTTTCCGCGGTGGGAAAACTAGTCATGAGTCCCTCGCGCTCCCAGCAAGTGGAAGCTGGCAGCAGCAAGTCGGCACACAAAGAGCTTGGGTTGGGGGAAATATCCACGTGCGCATAGAACTCAAGTGCCCGTAGCGCTTCTTCGCCTAGCGATACACCTGCATGCGCGAGCAAAAGATCGCCGCCAAAACTGACCAGCGCCTTGACCGGATAAGGCTCGCCGGTCAGAATCGCGCGATAAACATGCTCCGCTTGTGCCCTTGCCCCGTGACCGGGCGAGCCCAGGGGAAATTCTGAATAACCGACGCGGCGCCTCGCGGCCTCTTTAGGCAGGACTTCTTGCCCGGTAATAGGGCGGAGAGGAGTGCTGGCGAAAAGAACATTGCTGCCGCGCGTGTCGAATTGCCCACTGAGCGTGTAAAGGATGCAGAGCGCGCGGTTGGTTTGCGTCGCATCGCTGTGCAATTCAATTCCAACCCAACTGTAATAGCAGGACGGCTTCTCCCTGGCGAACATGCGCACAGCGCGGCGAACATCTTGTGCCGGCACGCCGGTAACTCTCTCCATCTGCTCCGGCGCGTAGGCGGCCGCAATCTTCGCGAGATGATCCAGTGCCGGCCGGCACTCAACTAGTTTTCCATCAGTTAGCGTTGCCGCATGAGAACCCGACAAAGAAGGTACTATTCCTTCCCGAGAGTGGCCTTGATCGGCGCGGTAGCTTGCCAGATCATTGCCGCGCTCATCCCAAACGAAAAATGTCTCTGCGTCTGCTTCCCGAGAAATGTCGCGTGCCGTCAGGAGCTGCTGGTTATCGTCTCTTACGAGAAAAGGCCCGTTTGTCCATTGACGCACGAAATCCGCATCGAAAAGTTTCTCCTCCAGCATGACGTGAATCATGCTCAATGCCAGAACACCATCAGCGCCGGGGCGCACCTGAAGCCAGAGGTCGGCTTTGTCCACGGTCCTGGATTTCCGCGGATCAATAACAATAAGTTTTGCGCCGTAGCTTTTTGCCCGGCTGATCCGTGCGGCGACGGCTGGCCAGGTGGCATAGGGATTAAAACCCCAGAGAACAATACAACGGGAGTTGTCATAGTCCGGCCGCGGTGTTGAGACACCGTAGGTATATTGGGAACCCCACTCCCTGTTCCAGTTACAATTATATAAGGGAGCCATGAGATTTGGGCTGCCAAAAGCGTTAGCTAACCGTTCTAACCAGCCTGCTGCGTCTGAAATACCGCTGGCGGACGGCGTCCCCATACCAAACACCACAGACTCTGGTCCGTATTTAGGTTTGACCTCCAGCAGCCGGGAGACGATCGTGCCGATGGCCTCGTCCCATGAGATCCGTACCCAGCCGGGCTCCTTAGCGCCTTTGGGTCGGGTGCGTTTCATGGGGAACTGAACGCGATCAGAAGAATAGACGATCTCAGGCGCGGCCGTGCCCTTGACGCAAATACAGCCGTTTGGATGCGTCGGGTCGGCATTCACGCTTTTCAGCACACCGCCGTCAACAGTCGCGACAACGCCGCAGCGCGAGATGCACATGGCACAGTAAGTGTGATGTTGCTGGATGGGCATGAGATGTTGTTCCCGGTTGATGACAGATTGAGCTGACCATCAAACGC
Source organism: uncultured Syntrophobacteraceae bacterium (assembly GCA_964410485.1). Lineage (GTDB taxonomy): Bacteria > Desulfobacterota > Binatia > UBA9968 > UBA9968 > CAYPHJ01. The sequence goes on along the minus strand of CAYPHJ010000097.1, from coordinate 11,693 downwards.
CTTGTCAAAGCCCTGCCGTCATTCGATTTTCTTTTTCGGCTCTGGCATCTCAAAGCTTCGTAACAGGTACGTATTTCGTAATATCCTTCATGGAAATGGCCTCAATCACGGCCATTATGCTGGCCATCGCTACATTGTTCAACCGCTCCGACTCTTCCCTTCGACTCGGCCAGTCTGTCCCTGAAGGCTCCTTCGAAAACTCTCCTCAACGATCTTCTTGACCGGTGGTCCTGCCGCCTGTAGGGGCGGGTTTGAAACCCGCCCCTACGAAATGATCACCGCCAACACAGCCTCTTTGAAGAACCCTTCGGCCCTGGTTCTGGGTCATTTCATAGCAGATCCTTCGCCTTTGGCTCAGGATGACAGTATTCATTTATGAGGCCTAAGGGTCTGCAACTTGCGCCGTTCGATATGTGCTATTAAGTTTAAGGCGTGGATCAGCTCGAGACGATATTCACCTCCCCGTCCGAACGGAAGCGCATCAAGGCACTCATCAAGGCGAGTCCATCGCCTTCCCTTGCCGCAAACAGCCTCGCGCGATTGATCGAGTCCGGCAGTCGAAAAACACTGGACAAGGTTCCGCCTGAGGACCTCCCGCTTCTTTTTCGCTTGTTGGGCGCCAGTACCTTTCTAAGCGATATTCTCGTTCGCGGGGACAGGGGCTGGCCGGAAGTTTTTCGCCGCCAGATTCGGATCGGGGAGAAAACTCGGACGCAACACCTGAGAGAGCTCGAGCATCTTCTCGCTACAGCTCAGTCGCCCGACCAGTTTTGTGCCCGTTTGAGACGACACAAACAGCGTGAATACCTCCGCATCGGGGCGCGCGATCTGCTGCCATCGGTCTCTTTGGAGGAGACAGTCAGGGAATTAACCGCACTTGCCGAGGCTTCGCTGGATGCTGCCTATCGATACAGCAGAGCCGAAGTGGAAAAGGAGTTTGGGTCTTTGTTTCTGCCGGGCCGACGAGAACTCAACCGCTTTGCGGTGATTGGCATGGGGAAACTCGGCGGCGCGGAACTTAACTTTAGCTCCGATGTGGACGTCATTTTCCTCTATGAAAATGATGAGGGCGAAAGCTCAGGGGGCAGCAAAGGCAAGACCGATCCAAGAACGTTTTTCACGCAGATTGGCAAGAAGATCATTCATGCCATGGGCGACGTCACCGAAGATGGGTTTGTCTTTCGCATCGATCTTCGTCTTCGTCCCCTGGGAGCTCATGGTCCCCTTGTGCAGTCGGTGGACTCGGCGACTTTTTATTACCAATCCTGGGGTCAGAGCTGGGAGCGCGCTGCATTTGTCAAGGCGCGAGCCGTGGCCGGCGACCGCGCGCTTGGCGCCGAATTCCTGAAAGAGCTGGAGCCGTTCGTCTATCGGCGTTATCTGGACTATACGACCATCGAAGAGCTGAGACACATGAAGTCGCGGATCGAAAACGAGCTGCTCACCGCTGAAGGCAAAGAGAGAAACATTAAACTCGGCTACGGCGGTATTCGCGAAGTGGAATTTTTCACCCAAGCCATGCAGTTGGTCAATGGTGGCTATGAGCTGAAGCTTCGGGAGCCCAACACCCTTCGGGCACTGGCGCTGCTTGCCGAGCACAAATTTATTCCTGCCGAAGCCAAGGAAAAGCTCAGCGACGCGTACCGCTTTCTAAGACAGGTGGAACACAAAGTCCAAATGGTGCAAGAGGCGCATGCTCACTCAATCCCTGAGGGGGAGGAGAACGAACAGAGTCTCGCCCGTCGGTTGGGCTATACAAGAAAACCGCGCCAGACCGAGCGCGCTCTTTTTTGGCAGGACCACCGGCGTCATACTGCCAACGTGCGCAGCATTTTCGACGGGCTTTTCTATAGCGCGCAAAAAGAGATGTCCGATAGCGCTGCTTCGGAAACCGGCAGCATCTGGAACGATCTCGACCGGCGCGAGCTCATCACCAGAGAACTGGAGAAGGCCGGCTTCGGCGATCCCGCCAAAGCGTATGAAAATCTTTTGTCCGTGCGTGACGGAGAGGTCTATGCGCCACCCAGTCCCAAGCGCATCAAGATCATGCGCACGCTGGGCCCGGCTCTCGTCGCCGAGATCGCCAGATCGAGCGCGCCTGATCAGGCACTGTTAAACTTGGCGAAGTTCAGTCACAGGATCGGCGGTCGCTCTGGTTTTCTCAGGTTACTGGCGGAAAACCCACGGACCATGCGATTGCTTGTTACTCTGTTCGCCGAAAGCCAATTCCTCACCGACCTTTTCCTCAACCGTCCCGAGCTGATTGACACTCTGATAAGAGTCGATCTCACGCGCATCGAGAAAACGAGGGACGACATGCTCGCCGACCTGCGGACGGCTATCAATGAGAGCGACGACCTGGAATCGAAGCTCAATGCGCTACGCCGTTATAAGAACGAAGAGTTTATCCGAATCGGCCTGCATGACCTCGGCGCTGCGATTGACATCGAACAGGTCCTCAAGCAACTCTCCAACCTCGCCGAGGCCTGTGTCGAAAGCGCGCTCCAGCTAGCCCTCAAGGAGCTGCAAAACAGATTCGGCGCAGTCCCCGGCGGCCGGTTCGCGGTGCTGGGCATGGGAAAGATGGGAGGAAGAGAGCTCGATTACAATTCGGATCTCGACTTAATTTTCATCTACGATGCCTCGGAGGAAGCCTACAGCTTTGGCGGAACTCAGGGTCAATTAGCCGCTCATGAGTTTTACGTGCGCGTTGGCCAGAAATTGATCACCTACCTCTCCGCTGCTACGGAAGAGGGCGTGGCCTATAAAATTGACATGCAGCTTCGCCCGTCGGGAAAGTCCGGTCCGTTGGTCTCTTCACTCGATGCATTTCGTGAATACCACAAGACCAGCTCGGCACTCTGGGAGAGGCAAGCATTAATCAAGGCTCGTTGCGTGGCTGGCGATCCAGAGCTTGCGCAACTGATCGAGGAGGTGGCCCAAAGCTTCGCCTACTCCCGTGGACTGGATCGTGACGGAGTCGCTGAAATTCATCATTTGCGTATGCGCATGGAGAGAGAGCTCGCGGATGAGAATGAAAGTCGGTTTAACCTCAAAAAAGGAAGAGGCGGCTTAGTTGATATCGAGTTCTTAACCCAGATGCTCCAACTCGCCCATGGCCATGTCCATCCCCAGCTCAGACACAGGGAAACTCTGCAGGCGTTGAAGGCCCTGAGTGAAAAAAAGATTTTGCAAAAGCACGAGTATAAACTGCTCCACGAAGCTTATCTATTTTTGCGTCGGCTCGACCACAGGCTACGCCTGGAACGTGACCAGTCCATCGACGCTTTGGAACGGGATCCGGAAAAGCTTGACGGAGTTGCCCAAGCATTGGGATACGGTGACTTGAGCCGGCGCAACGGCAAAATCTCGCGCCGGGCCGGAGCTAAATTGTTACGCGACTATGAGATAAAAAGAGAAAAGATTCGCGCGTGTTACGAGCAGTATTTTCTCGCCGCCGACAATGATGGTTGATCGTGGACCCGCCAAAAACTAGTTTCCCTTGGCCGTTATCCTGAACGAAAAAGTGAAGGATAGGCGAGGGGTACGATCCGGTCTACTCTCTCGATGCTCTTTAGCCCCAGGCAATTTGAGCGCTTTTTTGTCATTTTAGAATAATATTATTGACAGTAACACACCTTTGCGCTATTTTTCTGCCTATGAAAACACTAATCTTAAAGGGTTTGGCCCTTGGCCTGTTTGTTACCGTTACCGCTTCGCCACTCTACGCACAGACAACCGAAACGATTTCCTACCAAGAGGAAACCGAAATGCGCAAAGTCGGGATGCGCAACGAGGCCGGATACGGTGCCGGAGCGGTGGTTGCCAATGTTTTCTATATGCCGGCAAAGATTACTTACGCCGGGCTCGGCCTGATTACCGGCGGGCTGGGTTACGTACTGAGCGGCGGCAGCACAGAGGTAGCGAACAGGATTATTTATCCGGCAGTTGGGGGGCATTATGTTGTTACCCCGAACCACCTGAAGGGCGCGGAACCGATCTATTTCGTTGGGGCGCCGCCACCGCAACCGGATCACTCGGTTCATTCCTTCGAAACACCCGAAAGGGTCACCCGGTAGCGCTGAGACAAACCCCTCGCTTCGAGCTCTTTATAAATTCCAAAAGGGCCAGCACGTCCTCGCTGGCCCTCCCTAATTCTTCAATCTCCTTTATTGCCAACGAGAGGTTGCGCCCTTTTCGGAATAGGACACCGAACGCGTGTCTGATCTCGCGGATCCGGCGCTCATCAAATCCCGCCCGTTTGAGACCCACGGTATTGACCCCGCGAATGGTGTGCTGCCAGTCGACGATTGAGAAGGGGGGCACGTCCCGGCTCGTGCCGCTCAGGCCGCGCATGAGGGCATATTGTCCGATACGCACAAACTGATGGACAACGCAGTTGCCGCTGATGAAGACATTCTTCTCTACTTCTACGTATCCGGCCAAGAGCGCGCCGTTGGCGAGAACAATGGAACTGGCCAATTTACAATTATGAGCAATGTGGGAGTTCGCCATGAAAAAGTTGTCGTTACCGATCGCGGTCGAGGAACCCGCGACCGTGCCGCGATGGACTTGAACGTGCTCGCGAAAGATATTGTTGTCGCCGACAGTTAAGTAACTTTCCTCGCCTTTGTAAGCTTTGTCCTGCGGCGCATCGCCGAGGACAACACCCGGATGAATTTCGTTGTACTCGCCGATCTGTGTCCACCCCGCAATGTATGCATGCGGCATGACTCGGGTACCTTGCCCGATCTTTACCGGCCCGTCGATAACTACATAGGGCCCGATCTCTACCGAGGAGTCGATTTCTGCCTTGGAATCTATGATGGCTGTAGGGTGGATGCTCATCTACTTTTCCTCGAACCCGTCCCCATCCTCCTCGTCCTCCGGCGGAGCCTCAATCTGTCGACCAGGGATTCGGTACTTCTCATCCACCCAGGCGCCGAGATCGATGAGGCGGCAACGTTCGGAACAGAAAGGTCGATGTGCGTTGTTTTCCCAGGAAACGTCAGTACGGCAAGTGGGGCACTTTATTTGACGAGCCATACCACTATTTTCTAACAGTTTTTCTGGCTACGCTAGCTTGCCAAAAGGGTCGCGCCTTAGCCGATTATTGATGCATAAACTAGAACTCGAGACGCGAAACTCCGGAACCGCGCATGGCGCACGGCGTCAGGAATCATTGGTGCTGGAGGCGAACAACTCTTTAACATCCATTTTTTTCTCCATGAGCCCCTGATCCAAAGAGTAGCCGATGAATCGCTCCAAGTTGGCGCGGTTCTTACCGATCCCGTAGGGCCACGGATCCTCCCCAAATATTTGTCTTTCCTCTTCAAAGAGGTGGCGCCCCCAAACAAATCGCGACCAGTTCGGGTCATCATAGTACTCCGCGCAAGCCTGCTTGGCCTTTTCGAAGGCTGCTATGACGCTTGTGGCAGTCCAAGGGTTTGCCTTCAATACCTCATCCTTGAATGCCACCACGTGCATGATGGGATAATAGCCGTTTTTTTGGAAGTACTTGATCTCTTCTTGCTTGGGATCACTGAACAACCGGCGGATCTTTGGCGTGCCGCGCAGCGCCTCCTTGGGCGGGTGCGGCATCATCAACGCGGCGATTTCGCCGTGCTCTAACATTGCACCCATTTTGTTACCGGGAGGAACCAGTTCGATATGGATGCCCTCCTGAGGCTTGAATGGCAGGGTCTCTTCTTTCGAAACGATCCACTGCATCTTTCGCCAGGGAACGTTGTATTCCGTTTGCAAATCTCCCTTTGCCAGCACGGAAAGCGTCGTCTGAAACGTGCTCAGCCCCACTCGTTTGCCGATGAGATCTTGAGGAGAGCGAATTCCTGCCTCCGCGTTCACCCACATTTGCGAGAGGCTAAATAACCGGCGCGGAAAGACTGGAATCGCGGTAAACGGCATGCCGCGGCTCTTAGCCATCAAGTATGAGGAGAGGGACAACTCGCAAATGTCGAACTCACCGTTTTGCAACATTCGTTCATGCCGATCCTGGCCATGCTTCAGCGGATGCGATTGACCGACTGCAAGCACTTGCAGATCAATCCCTTCCGGCTTGACCGAACCATCGAAAAACGGAATGTGACGGTCGTAGTGAGACAGTGCGATAGTCAACTCGAGATTTGCCATCGATTACTCCTTTCGCTCTCGGCAGCAGTTTATACCTGGAGTGTTCTGCTTACGTCATTGGTATTGAACCAAGCTGGAAACTCAATAGAACTCCACTTGGCGGCCGTGCGAGTTTTCCTTCAAGAGAGGATATATTTCTCTATGGTCTCTTTGATTAAATCCAGCGATACTGGTTTTGGCAGGCACCCTACCATTCCCGCAGCACTGGCCTTTTCTCTCCAGTGTCTCGAGGTCATAGCGCTATAGGCAACGATCGGGATATGCGCAGTAGTCGGATTCTCCTTCAGCGCTTTAGCCGCATCGATCCCGGTCATTACGGGTAAGGCGAGATCCATAATGATCAGGTGAGGCTGATCGGCAACTGCTTTCTCAAGAGCCTGCGTTCCGTTCTCCGCCTCCTTTACTTCGTATCCGAGGGAGTCCAACAGATAGACGAGCATCGATCGTGAATCCGCGTAGTCTTCTACAACGAGGATCTTTTTACGCATCTTTTAGAACCCTTTACGGGAGACGGAGAATGGCGGCATTCTTTGTTGCTACGGATGCACCGACTCCAAAAACCAATCCGTCGGAATCTCTTTGCCCACGCTTTTGGCCCTGGCTTCGGCGTAGACGGCGCTGCCCACAGCGGCAAACTGGATACCGAGGCCTATGTTATTGATGAAGCAAGTAACTTCGTCGGCGGATTTGCGTCCCGGCGCTGAGCCTCCCATCACGTCTTTTAGCTCCGGTGCATTGGCCCAAAACGGCGCGGCTGTGGTTTCGGCGGGTGATCGCCTCACACCGCGGATGAAATCCACAGGATCGTGCGCCGCGATCTTTTCATCGCCGAAACCGGCGATGTAATTTTCGGGCGCAAAATTACGCGCATGAATCACCACGCGGCTTGCCTTGCGGATGGTCTCGTCGCCCAACTCGCAATCCTTCACGCAGGTCGCGTGCACCCCGGGCTGCATCCACTCGGGCTCGATCACCCGGGTGATCGCGTTGGTGGCCGCCACCAGTATGTCGGCGCCTCTGGCCGCTTCCGCCGGCGAGGCCATCGGTTCCACTCGCACACCGACGAGTTGCTCCATTGCCTTGGCAAACCTCTCTCGGTTGGGCTGGGTCGGACTGTAGGCGTTGATCTTTGTAAGCTTGCGTACGGCGCAAAATGCCGGCACGTGAGCGCTGGCCTGCCAACCCGAGCCGAAGATGGCCATCACCGATGCATCTTCCCGGGCCATTTCCCTTGCGGCCAGCACGCTTGTTGCCGCTACGCGCATGCGTTGAATAACGCCATCCGGAAACATCGCCAGAGGCTCACCGGTTTCGGCAGAAAACAGCTGGATCAATCCCACCCATTTCTTCCCCGGTGCCATCGGCAGTTTGTCTTTCACCACTCGGTTCTCTCGCTGCTGCCAGCGAATAGTGTCGGAATTCAAGCGCAGCGCCACGATCCTCGACTCGACCAGCCCGCCTTCCATGGTTTTAAAGGCGTATACGCTGCCTTCGTGTACTCCGGGCAGATAAAGATCGCTCCGCGGGCGATTAACCGCTTGCCCTCCAGCCTGTCCGATGTAGGCTCGCTCGAGCGCTTTCAGGGCCAGATCCAAAGTGAGTAAGGAATCGATCTCTTCATTGTTCAAGATCAACATATTACCTTAGCCCCCTCTTCAATTGAGAGCTATATCAATGCGCAAATTTACCTGTCAATGGTGACCCTGTACACTGGGGAACGCCTTTTCGAACCGGCTCGTTCCAAGCCTAGCAGGTTGCTGAAAAAAGATTCGGAATGCTTCGACAGGCTCAGCATGAACGGAAAATCCCTACTCATTTCAAGTTCCTCTCCGTTCGCCCTGAGGTTCTCGAAGGGTGAACGGAGAGTTTTTCAGCAGCCTGCTAGACGACTGAGCGAAGAAAGTGATAAAGACAAAGCTGACAGGGAGGTGATCTATGGCCGTACAGGAACAGAGAGCAAGCAACTCGCTGGAGCGTTATATCGCGGAAGTCCGGGCCGTTTGGGGTGATGGCAAAGATCCGCAGTTGCCATTCAAAGTCAAGGCATTGATGGAAAAGCTTTTCGCTTCAACCAGCCCCGATGACGAGTGGATGGCTGAAATCATTCGCGATGGCAAGCCGGCTCGCGAGCTTTACCGCGATCCCGATTTTGGCTTCATTCAGATGGGTCACGTGCATAAGCAAGGGCACGGGAACCTACCGCATGATCATGGCCCCTGCTGGGTCGTGTATGGTGCGTACACGGGGGTTACCGAGATCACAAAATACAAGCGCACCGACAACGGCTCACAACCGGGAGTCGCGACTCTGGAAAAAGAAAGGCTCGATCGCCTTTCGCCCGGCGTGGTTCAGCCGTACCTGCCCGGAGACATCCATTCGACGAATGCCATCCAAGGCCCTGCGGTAGTTTTTCGTTTTCTCAGCTACGACCTGGACAAGATCGACCGCGATCGCTACAACGTTGAAAAAGGTACAATCACTCGACTCACGCCGCAGTGAAGCGTAACCCTGAGATGGGTTATTTATTTACAGCTTTTGACTGCGCGATTAAAGACCACAAATAAGAGGGACTGAGCGGTACTTTACGAATTATGATGCCCAACGGGCGCAGCGCATCTTCTACGGCATTGGCGAGCACCGCTGGAGGTCCTACGGTGCCGGTTTCCCCTGCGCCCTTGAACCCGCCGGGTGTAAATGGGTTCGGCGTGACCAGATGATCTAGGGTGAGATCGGGTATTTCCATCGCCGTCGGAACAAAGTAGTCTTTGAAGCTGGTGGCAAGAGGCTGCCCGTTTTCGTCGTAAGGAAGCTCCTCGTAGAGTGCGCCGCCGAAGCCGTGCGCTAATGCACCGAGGTGCTGGCCGCGGACGATAAGAGGATTCAGCATGTTGCCGCAGTCATGGACGGAAACGAACCGAAGGATTTTCAGCGACCCCGACTCGGTGTCGACTTCCACCACGGCCACTTCCGCATCATAGGGAAAGCTACTGAACATGGCCACCCGCCCGCGCTCATCAGGGTGAAATTCGATGTTCGGGTCACGATAGTGAAAGATAATTTCCAGTCCCGGCTCCATGCCCTCCGGCAAACGAAAGATACTGAAGTAAGCGGTGCGCGCTACGTCCTTTAGAGTTACAGACTGCTTCGGATTGTCACGGACAACTATCGCTCCCTCGCCAAGATCGAGTGACGCAACAGGGATACGCAGCAGCACGGACGCCACGCTTAGAATCTTTTTTTTGAGCTCCCGCGCCGCTAAAGTCGCTGCCGTTGTTCCGACCACGGAAAAACGGCTGGAATAAGAGCCCGAACCGTAAGGGCAGGCGAGGCTATCCCCTTCCACCACCGAAATGTCGTCAAAGGGCACGTGCAACTCGTCGGCCACGAGTTGTGAAATCGATGTCGCGTGGCCTTGGCCCTCATCGCTACCGCTCGCAAACACCGCGACCTTGCCGTTCGGATCCATCCGCATGCGCACACTGTAGTAACCCGCGTTGTAAGAGCCCATGCGCGTCGAGCTGGACGGCTCCACTACCAGACAGCTACCGATGCCAATATACCGTCCCTCCCGGCGGAACCGCTTCTGCCGCTCGCGCCACGCGGAGTAATCTGCCAATTCCATCACTCGCGTTAACGCGCGCGCATATTGCCCGCTGTCATAGCGCGGTCCGGTAACCGAAACATAAGGAAAGTCTTCGGGAGGAATGAAGTTGCGCTTTCGCACTTCCGTAGGATCGAGCCCCAGCTTCTCCGCGATGATGTCGATGAGCCGCTCGATGACAAAGCAGGCCTCCGATTTGCCGAAGCCACGATGGGCGCCATAGGGCGTCTTATTCGTCACCACGCCGATGACTTCGCCCGCGTAGCTTTCAATCTTGTAGGCGCCAGGCACGAACATTGCGGTCGTGACAATCGAGGCGAGCCCGCCGGTGGGATAGGCAGCGCCGATATTGGCCACTATGCGATCTTTGATGCCGAGGATCATGCCGTCTTTTCGGACGGCCGCTTCAATGCTGTGCACTTGCTCCCGCGCGTGGATGGTTCCGACCATATGTTCGCTGCGAGTCTCCACCCATTTCACCGGCCGCCGATTCAGTATGGACAATACCGGGATGAGAACTTCTCCGCGTAAAACGACCATTTTTGGCCGTAGCCGCCGCCGATGCGCGGTGCCACAACGCGTATCTTGAGCTGCGGCAACGTGATCGTGTTCTCGATGAGCGTGCTCATGGGATGGGGGATTTGGGTGGTATCCCATACGGTCAGCGTCTTGGTGTTGGCCTCGTAGCTGGCGACCACGGCTCGCGTCTCGATCGGGGTTCCGGTAAAGCGGCCGCTGCGAATCTCCTCTTTGATGACAACGTCCGCTTCACGAAAGGCTCGTTCGACATCGCCGCCCGAGACGCGAAAGGTCAGCATGATGTTGTCGTCCCACTCCTCATAAAGGCGGGGAGCGTTCGGCGCCAGAGCAGCCTCGGTATCCACAAGCGCCGGCAGCGCGTCAAACTCGGCATCGATCATCTCCAGCGCATCTTCGGCAATATAGCGATTCGTAGCGACCACCGCCGCCACAGGCTCACCGACGAAGCGCGCTTTGTCCGTAGCAAGACAATAGTGATCGAAGAACTTGATCGTGGGATTGCCCTTTTGAAAAGGATCACGGCTTTGAAACGGAAAGGGCGCTAGAGGCTTCAGATACGGGATTTCCTTAAGCTGGGCCCCGGTGACACCACCCACCACGCCGGGCAATGCCAGGGCACGAGCGAGATTGATGCTGCGGATACGCGCATGCGCATAGGGGCTGCGCAAGATGGCCGCATAGAGCATGCCGGGGAGCGTGACATCCTGCGTGTACCGAGCTTCTCCCAGGAGAATATCCGGATCTTCTTTGCGCCGGATTGCGCTGCCGACAAGCTTCTTATGCGTTACCTCGCCGCTCATAACCGTTATCTCAATCCAAGTTTCTGCGCAGCCGATTTTACCGCTTCGACGATCGGCAGATAGCCGGTGCAGCGGCACAGATTGCCGGCAATTCCGTGCTTGATCTCGGCTTCCGACGGGTTGGGATTCTTGGACAACAGAAAATAAGCGGACATCACCATGCCGGAGGTGCAAAACCCGCATTGAAGCGCATGGTGCGTCCAAAAGGCCTCTTGAATTGGGTGCAGCTCGCCGTCTCGCGCCAAACCCTCGACGGTTAGAATTTCTTTGCCATCTGCCTGCACCGCCAGGAAAGTGCAGGACTTGGCGCTGCGGCCGTCAACGACGACGGTGCACGCGCCACAGCTGGTGGTATCACAACCAAAGTGTGTGCCCTTGAGTCCGACGAAATCGCGAATGTAATCCACCAACAAAAGCCGTGGCTCCACCTCATGCTCATAGCTCTGACCATTGACGCCGACTTTGATTCGCTTTTTAGTGGACATGGCCGATCTGGACGGTTTCACCGTGCGAGCGGCGCAGCACGGCGGCAATGGCTTGCTTAAAGAGGGACTTCAGCGCCGCGCGTTTGTATTCCTCTGAGCCGCGGATATCCTCGATGG
>CAYPHJ010000096.1:14489-17442 GCA_964410485.1 uncultured Syntrophobacteraceae bacterium | reverse complement strand
AAGTGATTCTTACGCAGGGCGGCAAGGCTTACCTAACGAGTAGAATAGCCGGGTAGAGGGATGCTGAATCCATCCAAAACGGTTTCTTGGCGCCTTTGCGTCTTCGCGGGAGGCATCCGAGCTTGCGGCCTGGCGCATAGGTAAAGGGGGTACAATGATGAGGAAGTTAATTGGCGGTTTTGTCAATAGAATGGGCGGCTTCTGTCTCGCTGTCTTTGCCGGACTCGGATTGGCCTTGACACCGGCGCTTGCGCAGGAATCTTTCTATCAAGGGAAGACCCTGCGTGTTCTCGTCACGACGACTCCGGGTGGCGGCTTCGATCTCTACGCGAGGCTCTTCGCGCGCCATCTGCCGCGCCATATCCCTGGAAAGCCGAGCGTGATTGTCCAGAATATGCCGGGCGGCGGTGGTGTCATAGGCGCAAATTATCTCTTCAATATAGCAAAGCCGGATGGCCTGACGATTTCACATCTGCAGTGGGATGCGCCGCAGAGAGAATTTTTGGGCGTTCCCGGCGTCAAGTATCGTTCTCGCGAGTTTGAATGGTTAGGGCTGGCGAATTCAAGTGTAATCACGATTGCAGTTCGTCCCGACGCGCCGATCAAAACCATGGATGAATGGCTCAATCCCGACACGCCCAAGCTGGTTTTCGGTTGCACCTCAGTCGGCAGTCTTCCCTGTGACATGGTGCTTGCCGTGAACGACATCTTCGGTCCGATCTCTGAGATTGCCACGGGCTATCTTTCATTGACGGTTGTCCGCACGGCGATTTTTCGCAAAGAGGTTGACGCATTGACCGGATGGACGTGGGACTCGGTCAAGGCGGTCGGACTGGATCTAATTGAAAAAGGCGATCTCAAACTTCTGGCGTATGTGGGACAGAACCGCCATCCAGAGCTCGACGGGCGCAAGATCCCTTACTTGAACGATCGCGTGAAGCGGTCGGAAGATCGGGCGCTCCTCGACATTCTCGCAATGCCCGCCACCATGGTGCGGCCATGGGCAGCGCCTCCGAAAACGGCCAAAGATCGGCTGGCGGTTTTACGAAAAGCTTTTTTCGATGTCGCCAAGGACCGGGAGTTTCTCGCCGAGGCGGAGCGGCTCAAAGTCGAGATCAACCCCAGACCTGGCGAATGGGTCGAGGAGTTCCTACGTAAATCACAGGAATCGCTCACGCCTCAAGTCAGGAACAGAGCAAGAAAAATCTTGGGGCTCGAATAGTCGCTACTGATCCTGAAGAACCGCTCGGGTATGGCTATGGGGGCTTTTCGGTCTGGTGGAGGAGTTCATTCTACCGTTTGTATTGGATCACGTCCGCGCCGATCTCCAGAGTGAAGACTCACGGGCGCTCGTGCTGCTCCAGTTTGCCACGGAAGAAGCCAAACACATCCATCTGTTCAGAACGTTTAGCGAAGAGTTTGAACGCGGATTTGGCAGCTCATGCGGCCTCTGCTCCGGACATGAGATTGCTCGGGCGATTCTTTCCCACGCTCCTCTCGCGGTGGCGCTGGTGAGAGAGTTGAAGAGATCGCGCCGCAATTCTGTTGATCGAAGAGGGGGTCGTTTTGGCATAGGCGAGCCCCTTTTGGGTCGTAGATGTTGAACCTAAAGGGCTTCGCACCGGCAGTTGTCGGGGAAATTGCTTGACTCTCAACAAGCTCGAACTGCGAACGTCCAACTTCGAGCCGTCTCTCTCTCAGTCCGACTTGCTATCCTCGCGGTACATTCCGAGCGCTTCCATGGCCGGTTGATCGGACATCATGAAAAGAATTGCCGGATCCTTGGAGCTGTTCTCGTGGCGGTGAAAACGCCAGTGGGGAATTACGAAGGAGTCTCCTTTTTCCCATTCAAAGCGTTGGTCGTCGATGTAGGTGACGCCACGACCACGGTAACAGTGGTATATCGCGCAGTTGGTATGGCGGTGGGTCTTAGTTTTCTCGCCCGCCCGCAGCATGTGAATCTGGCAAGACATCGTCGGCAGAGTGGAACCGCCGGTAAGAGGATTGGCGTATTCGAGCGAGATCCCATCATGAGGATCACCGGGCTGTTCGCCGAGTCGACTCAAAGCTCTTTCGACGTCTTGCCATTTGTAGCAAAAGGCCGGCGGTTGTACAGAGTGAGGACGAACCCAAGAGGGGCGCAGGGCGCCGGTGGTTGCAGGCGTGTAGCCGTCGGGTTTTGATACCGGCTGTTTTTTACGCGGATCAGGTTCATGAAAATCGGCTTCGAGCAAGCGAACCAGCGGCGAGTCCAATCCGTCAAGCCATATCATGGTCTGGTCACCGTGGTTTTCATGGTCATGCCAGGTCCAACTTGGCGTGGTTACAAAATCGCCTTCACCAATTTCAAACGCTTCACCTTCGACGATCAGGCGAGTGCCATGTCCCTTGAGAATGAAACGAATAGCGCCTGCCATATGACGGTGGGATAACGCGTCTTCGCCAGACTTGAGCATCTGTAGATTTAAGACCAACGTGCGCGAAGTCCCGTTCTTCAAGGATGGATTCCAGAACTGGATGACGCGCCGAAACGACAGGTCCAAGCCGACAACCTCGCCGGCCTTATCGATAGCCGGGAAAAGATCTTTGCCCTTCCAGAGGCACGGTTCATAGGAGGCGACCGGTTCGCGGTAAACGTCTCCCTGTATGTTCTGCCAGTAACCCTTGAAGTTCTTGCTCTGAAGTTCTTCCTCGAAAGCTCGGAGTGCGTCCGCCATGTGGGGTCCTCCTCAACTTGCTTCTAGCCTATTTTGAACCGGGGTTGCAAATACCGGCCTGTGGCATATGGCGTATAGCGCGCACCGCGCGCAGTTCAAAGTTCCAAGTTCCAGGTTGCAAGTTTCACCCCATAAGAAAGAGAGTGCGTTGGGGAGGCAACAACTTGAAGTCTCGAGTTCCCCCCTCAACCAGAAACCAGGAACTTGAAACCAGAAACTCTAGTTGCCGCCAATCA
>CAYPHJ010000096.1:0-14389 GCA_964410485.1 uncultured Syntrophobacteraceae bacterium | reverse complement strand
CCCCTCAACCAGAAACCAGGAACTTGAAACCAGAAACTCTAGTTGCCGCCAATCAGGGTTCCAGCGGTTTCACCGTGATCATATTGGTCGTGCCTGCCTGTTGGAGCGGCAACCCGGCCGTAATTGCAACCAGATCCCCCGGTTTCGCGAACCCCAGCTCGAGCGCTTTGCGCTGCGCCACCCGCAGCATAATATCAGTGCTTTGAAAATCGTTTACCGTCACAGGATAGACGCCCCACACAAGACAGAGATTCTTAATCGTTGTCGGCTCGGGACTGATAGCGACGATGGGCTGGATGGGCCGGTAACGGGCGATCATCCGCGCGGTGCTCCCTGAAGAAGTGGGAATCAGGAAAGCCTTGACGTGAAGGTCGCGAGCTAGCGATACAGCGGCAAAGCTGATGGCCTCCGGCACTGTTTTTTTGAGGTCGGCGAAGTGATAGCGCGGCTCGAGAATGCGCTCGGTTTCCTCGGCGACCTGTGCCATCGTTCTTACGGCCTCGACTGGGTACTCACCGGTAGCCGACTCCTCCGAAAGCATCAGTGCATCTGTGCCGTCCAAAATCGCATTCGCGATATCCGCAACTTCGGCGCGGGTCGGGCGCGGGTTTTGCACCATTGAGCGCAGCATTTGGGTCGCCGTGATGACGGGTTTGCCCAGGTGGTTGGCTTTGCGAATCATCATCTTCTGCATGGCGGGAATGCGCTCGGGCGCGATTTCCAGGCCGAGATCCCCGCGGGCGACCATGATGCCGTCGACCTTTCCCAAAATACCGTCGATCTGTTCGAGCGCCTCGTGCTTCTCGATCTTGGCAATGATGGGAATAGTTGCGCCGTGTTTCTTCATTTCTGTCCTGGCGTAGACTATGTCGTCCGCACTGCGGACAAACGAAAGGGCGACCATATCCACTTTTTGTTCAATACCAAATGCGAGATCCTTCTTGTCGTGAGTGGTGAGAGAGCGCAGGTCCAAGCTGGTGCGCGGGAAGTGAATTCCCTTGTGCGAGCCGAGAATGCCGCCGACGACGACCTTGCAGATCACGTCCTGCCCGCCAATTTTGACCGCCTCAAGCTCGATCTCGCCGTCGCCGAGAAGGATCGGATCGCCCTTGCGCAGTGTCTTGGTAAAGTTCTTGTAGTCGACTGAGATCACCTCGTTGTTACCGAGGATGTTGCGCGTGGTTAGCGTCGACGTCTTTTTCGGTTGCAAACGCACGCGGTCCCCGGCTATGGCCCCCACCCGAATTTTTGGGCCCGGCAAATCTTGCAGGATCGCCACGGGCTTTCCCAGTTTGCGCGCGATCTCACGGATCCGGCGAATCACTCGCCCATGAAAGTCATAATCGCCGTGGCTGAAATTCAAGCGGGCGACGTTCATGCCCGCACGGATAAGGCTGGTTAAAGTTTTTTCCGAGTCGCTGGCTGGACCAATGGTGCAGACGATTTTCGTTTTGCGCATTTTTCCTAATCTACATCACTCTGGTGCGGAATCAACGGAAGGGAAAAGGACTAAATCCCCGAGCCGGCTCGCTTCAGGCGCGGATCGAGCAGGTCTCGCAGGGCGTCACCGAGGAGATTGATGCCCAACACGGTAAGGAAGATGCAAAGGCCGGGAAAGAGCGACATCCACCAGGCGGTGCTTATGTAGATGCGGGCGTCCGAGAGCATCGTTCCCCAGGTTGGGATATGCGGGGGAACGCCGAGACCCAAAAAGCTCAAACTGGCCTCGGCGATAATGGCCGATGCCATAGCGAAAGTACCGATCACCAGGGAAACCTGGATGATATTCGGAATGATGTGTCGCGACATGACTCGCGTATCGCTGGCACCGAGGGCCTGCGTAGCGGTCACAAAGTCCCGGTTCCTAAGCGACAGTGCTTGCCCGCGCACGACACGGCAGTACTGGATCCAGCGCTGGGCTACGAGCGCTAAAATGAGATTAAAGAGTCCCTGCCCCAGATAAGCGAGGATCGCGATGGCGAGGAGCAGCGGCGGGAATGCCCACACGACTTCGACGAGCTTCTGAATCGCAAAATCGACCTTGCCTCCGAAGTATCCCGAGATCACGCCAAGCGTTACGCCAACGAAGCCCGATATGATGACGACGGCGAGAGCCACCACCAGCGAGACGCGAGCCCCGTAGAAAATCCGGCTCAAAACGTCCCGTCCTAGATTGTCGGTTCCGAGGAAGTGATCTTGCCCGAACCACTGAGGTGGCTGGAGCATACGGCCCAACTGCTGCACGTTGGGGTCGTATGGCGCGAGAACAGGTGCAAGCACGCCGACGACGACAAGCGCAAGCAGAAGAGAGCCGCCCATGAAGAACTTCACGTTCAGCCATGGTACCAAGCGGACGATCTCCGCCGGCCGGCTAATAACGGATTCGAGGGTCAATGATCGCATAGAGGCCGTCAATAACCAGGTTGATGGCAACGAAAGCAACCGTGTACATCAGGACCAGCCCGGTCACCAGGGGATAATCGCGGGCCGTAACGCCGGTGATGAGCAGGCTGCCAATCCCCGGCCAAGCAAAGACAGTCTCGACGATGATGGAGCCGCTCAGGAGCGCTCCCAGTTCAAGTCCCGCCACGGTGATGACCGGTATCAAAGCGTTGGTCAGCACATGGCGCCATACTACCTTCTGCTCGCCCAGCCCTTTGGCACGCGCCGTTGCTACATAGTCTTCGTTCATTACTTCGAGAACCGAGGAGCGCGTGACTCGCATCAAAATACCGACCATGTTTGTGCCAAGAGCGAGTGCGGGCAGGACAATGTGGCGCACGGCGTCCCTAACCGCCGGCCAGTTACCTTGCATGAGGCTGTCGAAAATGTAGAAGCCGGTCTCCCGCGGCCCGGCGATTCCGTAAGTGCTACGGCCACCGGACGGCAGAATGTGAAACGTGCCCGCGAGAAGCAGGATCAGCATGATACTGAGCCAGAAATTCGGCATACTAATACCAAAAAGGCCGAAGCTCGTCCCGACGTTATCGATCCACGAATTTGGCTTTGAGCCAGCCCAGACACCCAACGGAATCGCGATCAGGACAGCAATCACGGCGGAAAAAAGGGCAAGCTCAATTGTGGCAGGGAGTCTTTCAAGGATGACTTCGCGGACCGGCTGGCTGAAGCGAAACGATCGGCCGAAGTCCCCCTGTGCGGCCGAGGCGAGGAAGCTGAAGTACTGTATGTGGATGGGTTGGTCCAGCCCCCAGCGTCTTTTGGCGTCCTGGATGTCGCTTTCCGTCGCCTCCTCGCCCAGGAGCATCAAGGTAGGATCCCCCGGCGCAGCCTGGATGAGCAAGAACACCAGAAGACTGATTAGGAGGAGCACCGGAATTGTGCCGAGCAGCCGCCCTATGAGATAACTACCCACTTATCCTTCCCAAGTAGATGACCGCATAGACCCGAACTGGCACTTCCAAACAAGACTAGAGCTGCGAGAGAAAGCTTTTCAAAAGATCAAAACCTCCTAGAAGCGCTTGCGGAAAGAACGCGGCCCGCTTACAGCGGGTTTGCGATCGGGGCCCATGAGATCGACCGAGGCTTGCTTCCGCAAAACGCCGCCATGGGCGTATCTTCCATGCTTACAGCCAGACGCGTTCCTACTTCGTTAATTTCATTTGCAGGCCGTAAATGCGGCCGTCCGGCAGCGGCTCGTAATCGACGTTTCTGGCCAAACCCCAGAGAAGCTGGTGGCGCCACAAGAAGCAGGCCGGGGCCTCTTCAGTGAGGATACTCATCGCCTGGGAAAGATACTGCCTGCGACGATCAGGATCGAACTCGCTCAATTCCCTGTCAAACAGGTTGTCGAGCTTGGGATTGGAGTAGCCGATCCGAGGCGAGCCGCCGGTTTTGAAATACTGGTGCAGCGCAGCGCTCGGATCGATTACGGAGCCGCGTCCCATGTAGTAAAACGGCACCGTTCCCCTCTGCACGTTGGCCCAGAGAGTCGGCCACTCCGGAGTCAGCAGCCTTGTACGGATGCCTGCCGCGCTGAGCATGGGGACAATTGCCTCGGTGATTTGCTTGTCCAAGGTGTAGCGCCCAACCGGCGTCTGGAGCTCAACGTCTATTCCGTTGGGGTAGCCCGCCTGCGCCAGTAGTTTCCTGGCTTTTTCAGGACTGTACTCGTAGCGGGGCTTGAGCTTCGGGTCGTAGCCGTACTGTCCCGATCCGATAGGTCCATCCAGGCGGCCGCCGAACCCCTCGAGCAAAGTGTTAATGATCTTGTCCCGGTCGATGGCATAACAAATGGCCTGGCGCACCTCCTTCTTATCGAATGGTGGCTTGGGCTGCATCGCCAGGAACATGATCTCGACAGAGTTCACCCCCGTAATTCTGTGGTTTTTCGAGGCCTCCACGCGCTGGCGAAGGTGAGGGGGAATAAATTGACCGATCTGGATCTCATTGTTGAGAAGGGCGGTGACGCGCTGCTCTACCTCCCGCATGACGCGGAACACGATTTCGTCGGGTGCTTGCGGATTCTTCTTCGCCTCCGGGTGGTCCGGCCGTTTCTCGATGACAAGACGCTGACCCGGGACCAACTCCTTAAGCCTGTAGGGGCCGCCGCCCATCATGTGGCGCCTGTCTGCTGCATCGCGGCCATGCTTGTCGAACGCCGCCTTGCTGGTAACAATCAAGCGGTCGCAGACGAAGCCCAAGAGAGGGGCGACCGGAGTTTTAGTGATGAAACTGACCGTATACTTGTCTACCACTTCAGCTTGGGTAATCGGGCCGGCAACAGACGCTTTCTGTCTGCTCTGCGGGTCGTTGAGAACCCGGTTCATGGAATGGACCACGTCTGCTGCAGTGATTGGCGAGCCGTCGTTGAAACGGTACCTCTCATCCAGATAGAAATGCCATGTTGTGGGGCTCTTGACTTCCCAACGTTTGGCCAGACGCGGCTCATAATCCCCCGTGTTGAAATTGTAGGTGCAGAACGGACCTGTAATCTCACTCCAGATGCCGTAGAGAAGCGAGACGCTGTCGCCGTAGGGGTTGTGGGTTTCTATCGTTTCTGTGACGCCAATAGAGACTCGACGTTGAGCTGAGACATCGGTTGTCGTAACCAAAAACGCTCCGAAAAACGCGATCGCGCCAATTGTTAGTAAACGCCGATCCATGATATCCCCCTTTTTGATTAAGTCGAACTGCCAATACTCGGAGTGATTAATCTTCTATCTGTAGGGCTTACTACCTGTCAAGCGGGTTGGCGCTTCTGCTCGCGCGAAGTGGGTGCGGTAGTCAAGTGAAGTGGTTTGGAGACTGTCAACGCGCAAGGCAAAGCATCTGACCTTTCGAGCTTGGCGGGACATCTATGCGATGGATCTGTTCTGCATGTTGGCTAAATTTTAAAGTGAACCGTTTAAGAATTAAAACTGAACTTCCTTGAGGTCGACCGTATTGAGTGTTTGGACATCGAGGAGTTGATGATTGCGCCAGAAGCGGAGTGCTGTAAGGCCATTGGTCATAGGATAAAAGCGCACGTTGAGAGTGTCGCCGGGGTTGGCGTGGGACCGCCTTGAAACAAAAACAGCCCCTTTTCCGAGAGTTCCAATCAAACCGCCTTACAAATCCGTCAAGGACACTCGTACAGCAGGACTGTCATCCTGAATCCTTCGCCGCTGCTCAGGATAAACTCCGTGAAGGATCTGCTTCCCGTTGTCATCCTGAGGCGAAGCCGAAGGATCTGCTTTTGGTATGACGACCGGGGACGGAAGACCGAAGACCGAGGAAAAAGCAGATTCTTCGTCGCGGTGCTCCTCAGAATGACATTCAGAAAGGGCGACGGATCCTAGAACAACGGCGGCCCGAGGCTCCAACCCCATTTTCATAGGAGTGTTTTATTAGCTTACGCTCGCTCGCAGAGGATGAAAATGGAGGCACCCCAACGCCATATCGAGAAGGTCCGGCATTCCCTGCCCCTCGCTACGCGCTTCGCGCTACTCGGGGAATCGGAAGGGGATGCCGTGTCCCCGAGTAGCGATCTTTCGAGATCGCGTATCGAGGGGGTACGGCGCTGCGGAGCATACGCAGATAACCGCCCTGGGGCCGCTGTCCCTTCACTCCCTCTCCACCTGTTTTCGTAGGAGTTCACTTTTAACGTTTAAATCCTCTAAAAACGGTTCACTTTTAATTCTTAGATGGCAATGAATCTGTTCTGCATTGACAGGAGTTTGTATCGGAGAGTAAAAAAGTCGTGAGGATCGGAAACCAGTCAGCACAAGGTTTTGTGGCGCGCGAAAATTTCCCTGCCGGTCTGTGTCTCCATAGTAGTTACGGACGCTTCGGATTATTCTCGCGCCGGCGCAGGCTCCGGCTGGGGCTGATCAGGCGTCTTCACGGCTGAGCCAAAAACACTGAGTGACAGGTGAATAAAGGATTTCTCCCGGAGTCTGTTCTGAGCGAGAGTTGTAGGGAGCGCCAAGTGAGTAGTTTTTCCTCCTTTGTCGGCCTTTGCCTCCCTTCGGCTAGGCTCAGAGCATGCTTTGCGCGATACATTTCGATCTTGGTTGCGGCATAGCCGCGCTAGACTCGTTTTCGGTTAGGAAAGGATAGGTAAACGGTTATGGTTGTTGACCACACTCCGTGCGGTATCGAGATCCCTCAGGTTTTCTTCGACGGACCTGTGGACATGGAGCACATTCGAAAGTTTGTCACGAAGGCTGAGACGCTTGGCTACGAGAGCCTCTGGGTCCAGGAACGGATCGTTGGTGATTTTCCCATGCTCGAGCCGGTAACGTTGTTGAGCTATGTCGCAGCGATCACCACCAAGCTCCGTCTTGGCACGTCCGTGGTCCTGCTCACGTTGCGCAATCCCGTCCAACTCGCCAAGAGCTTTTCAACGCTTGATTGGATGAGCGGCGGGCGAGCGGTTCTCGGTGTGGGCCTTGGTGGTGGGCATTTGGGTTCTCATGAGGACGTTTTTGGCTATTCACGCGAAAGACGCGTCACGCGCTTTACTGAGGCCGTGCAAGTGATGAAGCTTCTATGGACGGAACCGAGGGCAAGTTTTCGCGGCAACTTCTGGCAATTCGAAAACGTATCCATGGAGCCGAAACCGCTTCAAATACCCCATCCGCCGCTGTGGTTCGGCGGCCACCACGAGAACGCTCTGAGACGCGCTGTGAAATACGGCAACGGCTGGATGGGTGCCGGGTCCTCCTCGGCGTCGGCGTTCGTGCGTGAATCGGCGGCGATCCGTCGCTTGCTCGAGGAAACGAAACGCGACCCCGCCACCTTCGAGATCGCCAAACGTGTGTATCTCGCCGTCGATGACAACAGAGCCAGAGCCGAAGCGCGGCTACGCGAGTGGTTTTACCGCCGGTACAAGAACTCCGACCTCGGGCCGCGCGTGTGTGTTTGGGGTAGCCTGGAGGAATGCACGGAAAAAATAGGTGAGATCGTGCGAGCCGGCGCGCGGCAGATCGTCTTCAATCCGATGTTCGATGAAAACGAGCATCTGGAAATCTGCGCGAGCGGGATTATGCCACATCTGGTGGGTTAAGGAACGAGATGGAGTACTGGAGTATTGGAGCCGGAATAAGATGCTACTTGACAATTACGACGTTAACATCGCCTTCTTTGCGCGTAATGTTCGTGGTGAGGTCATGATCACGGCGCTCCAGCACCAGATCGACCGAAGCCGAGCCGACCCGCAAGTTTTCGATTTGAAGTCTCTGGAGAAACTCCGGAAGAGAGGGATAAGAGAGACGGATTTCCGACTGGAGCGCGTCAATGGTTAGCCCGAGGCAGCTTTGCAGCAACATGAATACGGCTGCGGAAGCCCAGGACTGCGGTGCGCAGGCAACGGGATAGAGGGTTGGGGCCTCTCCCGGCCTACGGTCAAAACCGCAAATCAACTCAGGAAGTCGGTGTAATTCGACGGAGATGCTCATGTCGAACAACGCTGCCAGCACGCGTTGCACGGGGTGGCGCAGGCCGTAACGACTCATGCCCAGCGAGATCAGCGCATTGTCATGGGGCCAGATGGACCCGTTATGGTAGGACATGGGATTGTAGCGCGCTTCGGTTGTCGCCACAGTGCGGATGCCCCAGCCAGAAAAAAATTGGTTGGACAAAAGACCATCCGCGACGATCTCGGCGCGCGAGGAGTCGGCTATTTCAGCGAACAGGCAATGCCCCGCGTTGGAGGCTTTCACACGGCAGGGTGTTTTGTCACCGTCCAGTGCCAAAACGTACGTAGACAGCTCGTCGTCCCAGAAAGCTCTTTCAAAGTTGTGTCGAAGCGTCGCTGCTTCCCGCAAAAGTTCGTCAGCGGCATCGGCCCAGTCTAATGCGTCAGCCATCTTGGCGGCGGCGATCTTGGCCGCGTAGACGTATCCTTGCACTTCACACAGAGCGATGGGTCCCTCTGCGAGCGTTCCATCTGCATGGAAGATTGAATCGTGAGAATCTTTCCAACCCTGGTGAATTAAACCGGAGGGGGACCGACGTTGATACTCGACAAAGCCATCGCCGTCCGCATCCCCATAATCGTTCATCCATATCAGCGCCCGCTCGATGTGCGGCCAAAGGGATTCGAGAAATTCCTTATCACCTGTCCGTTCGTAGTAGGCGCCGGCAAGAAGCACAAACAACGGAGTGGCATCAACGCTTCCATAGTACATCTCAAATGGGATCTCTTTGAGCGCGGCCATTTCACCGCCACGAGTCTCGTGGATTACTTTACCTGGCTCAGCATCGCGATGCGGGATGAGTGCCTTGGCTTGTGTCGCCGCTAAAAACGACAGCACGCCGCGAGCGAGGCCGGGATTGACCCACAGGCACATCAAGGCTGTAATGATCGCATCACGACCAAATGCCGTGTTAAACCATGGAACTCCGGCATAGGGATAGGGCCCTTCCTTTTTATCGGTTGTCATCATGCAGAGATCGTCCAAGGAGCGATTCAGCCAGTCGTTGAACTGCTCATTGGACGTATACAGATGACAGTAACGGCGCTTGGATCTCTCTAAAGCGCGAAACGCGTTGGCGCGCGCGATCTCGAACGGCAGCGGCGCAGGAACGCTCTCACGCATCTCACACCCGATGCTCAAAGAAATTGTCTTTTCTTCCTTCGGCTCGAGGCTGATCTCGAACATCAATGACGAAGCTGTGCTTGCGGTCGGCTGGGGAGAACATCGGATCCGGGTTCGCCGTACAACGCCGTCCAGTCCCCTGTACGTAACAAGGATGGTCCCGGGCTCGACGAGATCCTGCTCTACATTGCCACGGCGCAGCCTTTTCAGGCCGCGTACCTCGAAAATATCGCGGAAATCAGCGTCGTAGTGAAAGGAAAAAGGGACAGTTAGCGAGGTTAGTCCATAATTGGTGATCGTGGTTTGTTCATAACAGCAAGCTTGCCAAAGCAAGATCGAGCGCGATAAGTGGAGCGTGCCGCGCTGGATGAGATCGTCAAGGTAAAGGTCTGGATTTGTCAGGTCGACAGTGAGCAAGGCGTTGTCTTCTTTTATCCCAGAGCTCAGAAAGAATGGATGCGTGGTTCCGAGCATGATCTCCAGCCGCGAAAGAAACCGCGTCCCATCGTGATAGATCCCCTGCTCGCCTAATCCCACCGGCTGGATATCCCCATACCTGTTGAGTACGGCAAACGTATCGCCGTGCTTGAGCACTCGCCTGCGATCATCTGCCAATGCCGATGCGGCTAAGATGTAATACTCGTCCTTGACGCGGATAATCTTCTCAGTAGCCATAGGTTCGTTTCGCCTGAACCGAAAGATACCCGGCCCGTGGTGCTGCGTAATCAGCTCGGATCATTTGTTCGTGACAGCGGGAACAAGATATCCTCGAGCCGCGGGCTCCGGAGCTTTGTGTTTGGAGGGACGACCGACCAGTCGCCCGGCCGCTCGAAACTCCGGAAGTCTACGCCGTCATCGGCATGCATTAAGCGGAGATGATTATACGGAAAGAACAGCTTCGAGTTCAAATCCGTCTGCTAGCAGGTAGCTGAAAAAAGATTCGGAATGCTTCGACAGTCTCAGCATGAACGGAAAATCGCTACTCATGTCAAGTTCCTCTCCGTTCACCCTTCGAGAACCTCAGGGCGAACGGAGAGTTTTTCAGCGGCCCGCTAGGAACAGCGAAAACCCCACCATCTCAGACAGATTCGCCTACTATTGGCTCTGCGGCAGGAGCAAGCCACGCATCTTCCATCCGCGCTCTTCCCGCTGGTGGCTGTTCCAGAGACAGGATATGTTCGTAAACTGCAAGATAGTCATCCACCATACGCGGAAAATCAAAGTGCTTCTCTACATGTTCCCGGCAGCGGGCTGGATCGATGTCAGGAAGCCGGCCAAGCGCCTGCACCATGTCATCCACAGTTTCAACTACAAAGCCGGTTTCGCCGTGACGCACGGTTTCCGGCAGGGCCCCTTTGTTGAACGCAAGCACCGGTGTTCCGCATGCCATGGCTTCGATGATGAACAGGCCGAAGGGCTCAGGCCACGTGATCGTTGCCAGGAGACAGGAAGCACGGGCTAGCAGCTCTCGTTTGAGCGTATAGTCGGCCTCGCCCACGTACTGGATCTGATCCCCATCGACGTGCGGCAAGACCATGGTCCTGAAATACTCTTCATCGACGGTATCGACATTGCCGGCAATGATCAGTCGCAGTCCTGCTCGCTTGGCCACTTCGATTGCCCGATGAGGCCCTTTCTCATGACTGATCCGGCTAAGAAAAAGTAAGAAAGATTCCCTTCTTGCGCCGTTGAACGGGTAAGATCGAACATCAATAGCATTGTGTACGACCCCGGCAAAACGCTCCTTTAGGGGGAGTTGAGCTTTGCAAGAAAGACTGATTGTGTTGTACCAACCGGCGTAGCGCTCGAACAACAGTAACCAGTCCCCTGTCAGGTTGCCGTGCAGCGTCGTCAGTATCGGCGTTCTTACCAAGCCTGCGGTTGTCATCCCTTCAAACAGGGTGTGGTTGTGAATAATATCAAACCTATGCGCCTGTTCGAGGCAGTTGACCACATTGAGCATATTAAGGATTTCCTTGTTTCTGCCGGAACCTCGTACAAACATCGGGCAAATGAATTGCAATTCTGCTTTGGTCACCGAATCGCCACTGGCGAAGAGAGTTACTTGATGCCCTCTGCGCACCAGCTCTTCCGTGAGCAGACTCACGACAAGCTCAGTCCCACCATATGCCACCGGGGGGACCCTTATATCGATCGGGGCAATGATTCCTATCCTCATTTAGACCTCCAACTATTCCATAATAATGGCGGCGTTCAGCGCGCCAGGCGCAAACGGCGCTTTTTCTTGTCGCGCAGTCGGAGGGATTTGTACGAACTTGGTCTCAAACGATCGGCAGCTTGCGGGTACGTTGACGCTAGGCGTTTCAGTACATCAAGAGCCCACATGACGTTCCAGCTTGTAAACGCCACAATCAAAATCATCATCAAAATTGCGATCGATGCCAGGACCATCCCTCCGATGCCGACACCGAGGAGATACAAAATTGCGTCCATAACAGTGAGCCGGGAAAAATTTAGACATGGCGGATGAAGTGTCAAGGGGTTGGCTATCACTCGTCGCACACGGAATTTGTCGGTCTTTGCCCATTTACCGGCGCGATGGCTGTATTTTTTTCGCTCCCAGACGAAACGTCTGCAACGGGTCGGTGAACTAACCCATCTCCAGTGAACATGAAAACCGCTCCGGCAGGGCCAAAGAGATGTTCATAGGCAATCCCATCCACGAGTTTGGAGCGTCTCAGTTGTAAGCATGCACGGGGAAATGAGTCCCGTTTGTGAGACAGAATAGGTTTTGATATGCCGTCCTAAAATGTGTCGTTTGATTATGTTAGTGTTGCCGAATGGCTGACAGCCACAGCCCAGACGAAGTTACTCTTAAAGTCTTAGGATGAAGATCCGAATCGGAATTAGCCTGGGTGATTGGGCATACGAGAGCGCAAAGCCAGAGAAACTGATCGAGTTTATCGATAATTGCGAGCGTTGGGACATCGATTCAATTTGGGTGAGTGATCGCATTGTTGCGGCCAAGCCAACGCTAGATCCGGTTGTTTTTATGGCCTATGTGGCTTCGCGCATGCGCAAGATGAAGTTCGGCACGAGCGCTCTTGTGCTGCCAACACGTCACCCCGTTGTGCTGGCCAAGCAACTCGCGACGTTGGATTTTCTCTGCAAGGGCAGGTTGCTACTGGCAGTTGGTTTAGGCGCTGATGATTCGCGAGATTTCGCGGCAGCGGGCGTGCGTAAGGAAGAACGAGGGAGAAGGGCGGATGAGGCCATCGTTCTCATGAAAAGATTGTGGCGTGAAGAGCGGGTTAGTTTCACAGGCAATTTCTATTCAGTGGAAGAATTGACACTGTTTCCCCGGCCGTACCAAAAAGACGGGCCACCGCTCTGGACGGGGGGGCGCAGCGAGGCAGCGCTGCGGCGCGCAGGACTACTGGCCGACGGATGGTTGACCTCGAACGCTACTCCGATTGAGCTAAGGCAGGGAATCGATGCTATCCGAGGCTACGCAGCGCAAGCGGGACGCGAAATTCCCGAAGACCACTACGGCGTGCTCATTCCGTTCTGTCTGGCGATGAGCGCCGAGAAAGCCGCGGAAATCGCCGGTTCAATGATTCGACGGCGCCCGGACATGGCGCCTGCAGAGTTCTCCGCGTTCGGGACGCCGGAGCAGGTTCAAGATAAAATACGGCGCTACATCGAAGCTGGAGCCACGAAGTTTGTTATGCGCCCCTCAGGCCCGGAGGACAGTTTGGCGATGCAGGTTGAGTGGCTCGCAAGGGAAGTGATACCGGCGCTCCAAACTCCGTTTAGCGAGGAAGAGCGCCGCGAACGCAGCGGAGCCTGAGAGAGAAACGAAAATTCTCGCGCAAAGAGCGCGAAGGGCGCCAAGAAAATGACATTCTTCTTAGAAGTTCGCAGCTTGTTGTTATGGGCGGGAAAAAGATTGGACGTGACACTTCTTGCTTTTCATATCAGCAGGTCGCCCTTGCCCTGTGTGTCATTCTGAGAAGTGTAACGACGAAGAATCTGATTTTGCCTTTCTGGTCGAAAAACTGAAAAGCGCAAAGCAGATGCTTCACTGCGTTCAGCATGACAATCCCGCGCGGACGACGAAGGAGCAATGATATATGGCACCTGTTGAACAGATCAAAGTGAAACGCTCTGGGGTTAGGCTGCGCGCCTATGATTCCGAGCGGGCGTGGCCGGGATTCACCTTGTTTGCGCCGCAAAGCGGTGGTGGCAAGGTGTATCTGATCGACCTCGAAGGGAACGTCGTCCACACTTGGCAGATGCCTTACCCTCCCGGTAATTACGGGTATTTGACCGAGAGCGGAACGCTTTTCTACAACGGCAAAACTCCGGAAACTTCTGACCGTTTTATAGCCGGCAAGCCGTGGAAAGGCGGCGTTGCGCTTGAATGCGATTGGAATGGGCATGTGCTCTGGGAAGTGCGCCAGCCCGACCACCACCACGATGGTATCCGGCTGCGGAATGGCAATACTCTGCTTCTTTGCTTAGCGCGGTTGCCGCAGGATCTCGCTGCGAAGGTGAAAGGAGGTACACCCGGTACCGAACATAACGGTGAGATATATGCGGACTATCTCGTCGAGATGACAACCGACGGGCGAGTCGTTTGGCAGTGGCGCACTTGGGACCACCTCGATCCGGAAACCGATTGCATCACTGCAATCCAGGAGCGGCGCGAAGAGTGGACGCACGGCAACGGTCTGGCCGAGTTGCCGAATGGCGATATAGTGGTCAGTTTTCGCGTTATCTCGACAGTCATTATCATCGACCGGAAAACCGGCAACATTACCTGGAAGCTCGGCGCTCCACCGTTGTCCGGTCAACACGCCCCGCTGCCGCTGCCCAACGGAAACCTCCTTCTCTTCGACAACGGCCCGCATCGCCTGGATCACCCGATGCCGTTTTCAAGGGTAATCGAAATAGAGCCGTCAACCAAACAAATCGTCTGGAAGTATCAAGAACGCAGAGAAATCGATTTCTTCAGCCCCAGGATCTCAAACGCTCAACGCCTGCCCAACGGCAACACGCTCATTTGCGAAGGCGATTTCGGCCGCCTCTTCGAAGTGACAATCGACGGCGAGCTGGTCTGGGAATTTGTGAATCCCTATTTTGGCGAAGGGCCGGCCGGGCCAAACAACCGCGTCTTTCGCGCCTACAGGTATAGTTCGGAAGAGATCGCTAGGGTACAGGCCACGGGAGTTACTCGATAATTTCCTTCTGAGATATCACTGAGGCAAGGTCCCGTTGCGAATAATCGGAATTCTCTCGAACTGCGTAGAATTTTTGCTACCGTAGGTAGAGAAAAAGCTACTCTTCGTTCGTTCCCTCGCCTGTACTGGCGTTCCCTCATTGTT
>CAYPHJ010000095.1:0-17565 GCA_964410485.1 uncultured Syntrophobacteraceae bacterium | reverse complement strand
CGATCCCATAGCCGACGTATTTCCCCGAGTACGGCGTCAGCGGGCTCATTTCGATCTCGCGCGCGTCGAGTTTGACATCCAGAAAGAGATCCTTTCCCAGGGGATTGATCTTGCCGTTGATCACGACCGATGCTGCATTATCGATCTTCGACTCGAGTAAAAGATCACCCGGGGTGTCCGCCCTGAGCTCCGAGATCGACCCCTGAAGTTGCGTCAGGTTCACTGTGTAATTGGGTTTGACGAAAAAATCGCTAAAGTTGACGTCGCCGTTTTGGAGATTGATTTTGCCAATCGTGATCACCGGAGAAGTCGACTCGGGCGTGGCGGCCGCTTGCGGTTCGGAGGTCGCGTCTCCGGTTTCCTCCTGCGCTTTTTTGTGAACCAGATTCTGTAGATTGATCTCGCCGTTCGAAGCGATGATGACGCGCGAATAAAAAGCGTCGAGGGTGATATCGCTAATGTGCAGTAGCATGGGATGCAGCGAGAGCCAGACTCCGCGCAGATGCAGAGATTTCCATCGCAACAGGTCCTGAGCGCCGCCTTTTTGGATGGACGCAAAGTCCGCGACGTGCAAATCGCCCTCATAGTTCAGCCTGGTCGAGCCGTCGCTGGCCTTGTCGAAACTGAAATTGCCCTTGGTTCCAAACTGGCCGCCTGCCAGCAAGAAGTTGACTCGATCAGCGAGATAAGGCTCGAAGGGGAGAAGCTCCAGTCCAGTGACTTCAACAGCAAAGCGGGCCTCCAGTGGGTTGGTTACCGCCGTTCCATTCAAAACAACCAGGCCATTTTTGTTGATGCGAGCCCGTAGAATCGCTTTCGCACGCGTATTTTTCGCGTTGGAAAGGTTTTGTGCCTGAATTGAAAAATCCGCTACGGTGATTCGTGAACGAGTTGTCAGTGATCGATCTTCGAAAACCACTCCCATACGATCGAACGCGATGCGTTTGGCGGTCACTGTCCAGGTGTCTTCCGGACCGGTGGGTTTCGCCGGGTCCCCCGTGCTTTGCGGCTTCACCAGATTTGCATAACTGATGGTCCCATCGGAGTCCCGGTGGATAAATGCGCTAACACCGCGACTTTCAAGCGCACCGATCACGACGGTCTTTGCGCGCACGTCAACGGTGCCGTCCTTGAGTGTGAGCGACGGAATGCGCCACAACGGCTGCGACTCGCCGGGCATGTCCACGCGCAGCGAACGCAGCACGGCATTAAGCTCGGAAACCTTGATGTCCGGCTGTTGCCCCTTTTGTTCGAAAGTGAAGCGGCTCACGAAGTCGAGCAGGCCTTCCTTGATCTCCACACCGATAATCGTTTCGTAGTAAGGATGGAGCCGGCCGAGCTGCAGCTTCCTCAAATCAACCGAGCCTTCGGCCACGAGTGGTGTGAGCTGCAGCTTGCCGCTGTGATGGAATTGCTCGTTAGCGTCGGTGTGAAAAGAGATTTCTGTCTCGGCTTTTGCTCCGGCTTCGTTGGTCAGGCCTTTCACGCTGACCCGGACATTGTCCAGCCGCTTTTGAAAGACACGCTGGAGACTGCGGTCGCTAAAGTAGAGCTTGCCTTTGTCCAGCAGAACTTCGTCCACGCTGTACGCGAATGGAGAACTCTCCTGTTTCTGCTCAGCAGCCTTTTCCTTCGTGTCGAACGCCACCAGTGAGCTCAGGTTCAATTCTCCGCCACGGTCGAGCGTCACGTGCAGCTCCGGCGCCTGCAGCGTGACCGACTTGAGGCGAGCTTTGCGGGCAAAAACCTCCAGAGAATCGATAACGACTTGGAAGGAGGGCAAACTCAGGATCGGCGTGTCGTCTTTTTCCCTGACGGTGAGATTTTTAATCTCTGCATTTCCGGATATCGCGAGAACGGCGGGTTGTTCTTTGGGAGCCAATAACGAAACGCGAAGGCTTCCCTCCATTTCTCCCGATGGAACCGTGAAATTCAGGGGCATGGGAGAGTAGTCCATGTATTTAGGAATCTGCAGTTGATTGATAGTGAATTGCAGCGTGCTTTCGCGGGACTCCGTAAAAGGCTTGCTCTCGCCGCCGAGCGCCAGCGGAGCGCCATTGACGAGCGCCGAGAACGAGGGTTGGACCTTGATGTCTGCGTGATACGGAATACTGGAGATGAACGGGACGCCGATCTCTATGGAGCTGACCTCGTGCCGGACTCCTTGAGGCCGATCGTCGAACTCGATTTTGCCGTCTATGATTTCAATATTGCTGAGCGAAAATCTCGGTGGAGGCCCGGCTGGACGCGGCGGGCCTTGGGTAAACTCGGTGACGAGGTCGGTGAAGTTATATGTCTGGTCTTCGTTGCGGAGCAGGCTCACGTAAGGTTTCACGAGCCGGATCTCTTTGATCACAAGGCCGCGGTGAAACAACGAGACAAGCTCGAAGTTCGCGTAAACTTCCCCGAAAGAGATCGCAATCGCTGAGCCTTGCCGCTCTTTTACTACAAAGCCCCGGATGGTGGCCGAAAGCGCGTAAGGGTTGATGCGAATTTGTTCGATTGAGACTTCGCGATGGAGCTTGCGGGAGAGATCGGCGGCAAGCTTGTTGCGTAGCAACGGCGGCGCGACCAGCGCGCCAAGCACGCCAAACACCGCCACGATGGCAACAAACCAGATCGCTAACTTGCGCGCTCTGGGATGACGGGCAAATTGCGTTGCGTGTTGCCGCAACCTTTCTGCTTTGGAGGCCACTTGCGCTTCCCCAGGCTGCGATTGGCGGAGTGGAGTACTGGAGTATCATGGTTAGTTGTAACCCGATACTCCATTACTCCAGTGCTCCAATACTCCGTTCGTGTTATTTCGCCAGCGGATTGGGTCGAAGCTGGAAGTGCACGGCAAGCGGCTTAGAACCTTTGCCTCGCTCCATCAACCACGGCGCGCGGTCACCGCTCGAACTCCACAATCCGCGGCCCTTCCAGCCGGCTTTCGGGTCATCGATGCGTCCATCAAAACCTTTGGGGTAGAAGCCAAGTGGATAGGGAACGGTTAAGAGGATCATCTTGCCATCTTTCATCGCGACCAGGCCGCCGTGCAAGTTGGCCGTAGACATCGGCACGTCTTCGCCAAGGCCAAAGGTGTTGTGTTGGTCGACCCAGGAGTAGTAGCTCGATTCCGCGCTGTTCTCGCCGATGCCTTTGAAACCCGGGCCGGGATACTGATGGAAGGACCAGCCCTCGGGGCAGTGATCGCCGGTGGCTTTGGGCCCATTAAGCGGTCCCTTGCATTTGCTGCGGTCGAAACTGCCTAGATGGCCGCTCGCGAGCGATACCCACACGACCCCTTTTTTATCGATGTCGGCGCCGCGCACACCGAAGCCGGGCATCGGCACGTTATAGATCTCCGCGAGCGCCGTCGCCGGCGGATTCGGTCCGGGAACGACTCTTACCACGGCCCCGGGATTGCTGCGGAACGAGCCCCACACCGAGCCGTCAACCGGGCTCGGCATGACGGCGTAGAACCCGGCGACGATCCGCTTGTCCTTGGTTGGGTCGACCGGTTGATTAGGCTCGACGTATTCGTCGCGCTTGCCGTTGCCGTTGGTGTCCAAAACGAGCGCCGTCCAACCTTGGGATTTCGCAACATCCCCGGTCTCTTCGAGCACCTTGGTGTTGATCCAGCCGACCACGGGCCCGCCGCCGCTCATCCAGAGCGTATCGTTCGCGTCGAACTGCAAGTGATGCGTCCCGAAACAAGTGTCGACATAGGTGTATTGTGATGTCTTGGGATCGAACATCGTGATCTGACGGGTCGTCCGCTCAAGCGGGAAGAGCTTGGCGGAAGGATGGTCAGAACCTTTTTTGCAAAATGCCGGGTTATTCGGATTACGGAAAGATGCCGCAAACCAGACTCGCCCCTTACGGTCGAACATGCCGTTGTGGTTGTTTGTCCTGCTCGTCCAGATCTGCTCGTTGCCCCAGTAAGGTGACGGTTGCATCGGTTTGTCGCCCGCCGGATATCCCGGCCCGATCGCCATAGGCGTATCGGCATCCCGCACCGGCGCTACCAGATTGACGGCCGTGTGTTTGATCGGATCAAGGACTGGGAAGATATCGGTGCTATGCTCAGTGGAGCCATACACCGGCCCATAGGCGTTAACGGTAGGATAGCGTCGATCCGAAGCGATCAGGTCGTGAAGATAATGCTTGTCGGTAAGCCATTCCCAGGTTGTAACGACGATGTTGCGCTCCACCCCTTGGGGCCGCGGAGGCTTTGCGTGAGGCAGCTCGCCCTTGGCGATCCGGTCCGTCCAGTCCGCGAAGTAACGCAACGGGGCGCCGCCAAGATCCTTCACGATAAGCGGGAACATATTCGCAGCGCCTTGTCCGGACTGGATGCGGCGAAACCACGCTTCCTCGGAATTTTTGAACTCACCCATAGGATAGGGCACGTTTTTCGGGAACGTGCGCGTGGAAAGCGTGCCCAACTGATGGCAATTGACGCAGCCGTTGCTTTTCATCAAATTCAACCATCCGGTCTGAGTCACCTTCGCTGGAATTTTTCCCTTGCCGCCGAACTCGCTCTTGTCAGGAATCTTGAGCATGGAGTACCAATAAATCGCCGGATAGTATTGCGCCGCTGCGGCTTCGTTGGGAGCCACTACTGCTTTGAGGTTTAAAATCTTTCCTGGAGTGGCTTTAACTTTCGGCGAATCGACCAGCCCATAGCCACGCACCCAGACGTTGTAAGTAGCTTTGGGAAGGTCAGGCACCACGTAGCGCCCCTGGTCGTCGGTGACCACCATCCTGGCGAACCTCGTCGGGAGCTCCGTCGTCTCGGCGATCACCCAAACGCCGGCTTCGGGTCCGTTGCGGCTGGTGACCACGCCGCCGATGTCGTCGCTGTCGATCTCAACCGCTGCTTTTTTTTGTTGCCCGCTCAACCAGCTCGGCGAAGCGGCTACAAACAGCGTAATGACGGCTGCCACGCTGCTCAAGCATAAAATACGTTTGATCCACATATTTTTCTCCTTCCTTTGCTGCTCTCGTTTCCCATTTACAGGGAAAGAACGTCGAACGTTCCAGTTTTAATGTGACGTTGAACTCTGGAGAGTACCGCATCCTGTGCGATCGGAGCCTATCGAACCAGGATACTTTGTGTCAAGCTCGGCAGGACTGTGATAGGGTTACTGACCGGATCAAAGGAGTGTTGGAGTGGTGGATGCATTAGCACGCCAATAATCCTATAATCCAGTGCTCCAACACTCCACTTGTTTGTACGAAAGGGGTGCCAAGATGCCGACCATCGATTCCGATGCCCACGTTGTCGAAAGCGAACACACTTGGGATTTCATGGAGCCGGCCGATCAAAAGTATCGGCCGCGCATTGTGCGGCCGAGCGGCGAAGCTGGCGGGGAGTATTGGTTCATCGATGGCAAAATACGCGGGCTGGTGCGTGTTGTAATGACCGCCCAGCAGCTTGAGGACGTCTCGCAACGCACGGGCCGAGTCATGCAGACGCCACGCGAAACGCGCGAGATGGAAAACGTCCCCGCGCGGCTGCGACACATGGAGGAGCTAGGGATCGACATCCAGGTGCTTTACCCGACCATCTTCATCGAGCAAGTCACCGACAAGCCGGAGTGGGAGATTGCTATTTGCAAAGGGTACAACCGCTGGCTGGCTGATATTTACAAACAAGGTCACGGGCGGCTGCGCTGGATTTGCGTTTTGCCGCTGCTCGATATGGACGCATCGCTGGAAGAGCTCGGGTTCTGCAAAGAGCACGGCGCCTGCGGCGTTTTCATGCGTGGAATAGAGGGGCACCGCCTGATCACCCACCCCTATTTCTATCCGCTGTACGAAGCGATCAGTCGGCTCAGTTTGGCCGTAGGTGTGCACGTCGGTAATGGCAATCCCGAGGTGGTCGATCTCGTCTCACAATACAATGGCGGCGGAAGCTTCTGGAAATTTCGTATCCCTGTGATTGGCGCATTTCAGTCGGTCATCATGGGAGGGTTACCGGAGATGTTTCCGCAGCTCCGCTTCCATTGGGCGGAAGCGGCAGCGCAATGGATTCCCTATGTTGTAAAAGACCTGCAGCGGCGCTGGGGAGCGCAGGCAAAGAAGCTACCGGAAAACCCGCTGAAACAATATCGTCAGTATGTGTCGTGCCAGACCGACGACGATGTGGATTACATTCTCAAATATTCGGGCGAAGATAACATCACGATCGGCACCGACTACGGCCACAACGATCAATCCACGGAGATTGAAGCGCTGCGCAATCTAAAGCAGATGGGCACGATTACTGACGCGCAGTACGAGAAAATCGCGTGTCACAACCCCAAGGCGCTTTTTGCACTGCCCTGAGCTAGCGGCCCACCCAGCGAATTGGAGTACTGGAGCATCGGTTGAAGACATGTCTCCATGACTCCATCACTTCAGCACTCCAGTCCTTCCCGAGGGCTTTTCACCGCGTCCGCGGCAGGAAGGAAACGAGCTGGACAGTCTCAGGATTGACGAATTCGCCCTCGATGCGCACATGATCGCCGGGACGCAGCCGTCGAAAGTTTTCGATATCGGCGGGTGTGGCATTAAACGGCAGCGACACGGTGACTGCACGACTCGCGCGAGGAATCACCTCGAACACCCCGCGGTCGTGATAAACCCTGTCCACTGTGCCCTCGATCACGTCAGCGCGCGGTGGCGCAGCGGGCCGCGCCAGCACCGGACGGTCCGCGCGAGCCTGCACCGGTTGTTGAATGCGAATCACGTCGATTTCTCGGTCGCGCGGCGGCGGTCTGAAGGCAACGATATCGCCGGATTGTAGACTCGCAGCGCTATAAGTCGATCCGTGATAAAGCACTCTCGTCCGATTAACATCGTACAATAAAACTTCTGTTCGACCATCGTCGGTTCGTACCTGAACGGCTCGAGCGATCGGATCAATCCGTAATACTTGGGCGCGAACTTCGGGAGGCGCTAAAGCCAAATCCAATGCCGGTGCGCCCATGACCCGTCCTAGTCGCACCTCATCCAGCGTAGGTTTTGTCGCCCTCTGAGTTGCCGTGCCCCAAGGCATGCAACCAACGACGCCGGCCAAACTAATCGCCACCGCAAGCAGCAACGTGCGATTGAATCGATTCAGCTGGTTCACTGCCCACCCCTCCTTTCTGTAGCAGAGCTGGTTCAAAGAACGTGCCAGAGAAAATCCGGTGCCAAGCTCTTGTTTACGTCATACCTCGCGCCCGCTGGTCTTGAAAATAGGACGGGAATGTATCGGGGCCGAGAGTTGCTGCACAGTAGCCGCCGCCCAGAGTTGCACCACAATTGGGACATTGTTCCCGGCTGTAAGACAGGCGCGCCGCTGGCATGCCTTTGCCAGAGCCCGGCCTGTGGTAACATAATTGTGTAGGGCTCAAACGGCGAACTTTAGGTGCCTTCGAACTTACTTTGGGAGTCATGATGGATGAAAAACACAACCGGGTGCGGGTGGCCGCTGTAGCAGATCTTCATTGTACAAAGAAATCCGGCGACGAGATCCGTAACCTCCTTTCGAGCATGGCAAGCCACGCGGATATCTTGGTCTTCGGTGGGGACCTGTGCGATTCCGGAATGCCAGAAGAAGCACAGGTCCTGGCGCGCGAGACCGCGAGTCTTAAAGTTCCCATAGTGGCCGTTCTGGGCAATCATGATTTCGAATGTGGCAAGGCATCGGAAGTCGAGGCCATTCTCTCGGATGCCGGCGTCAATATCCTGGACGGCCGCTCCTGTAAAATTGACGGCATTGGTTTTGCTGGGGTTAAAGGATTTGCCGGCGGTTTTGGTGATAAGGCGCTACAACCCTGGGGGGAACTGGTTATCAAGAACTTCGTCCGTGAAGCAGTGGAGGAAGCTTTAAAACTAGAATCTGCGCTTGCGGCTTTGCGAACCAGTACCCGGATAGCCGTGCTGCACTATTCGCCAATCATCGAAACGGTCGTGGGAGAACCCGAGGAGATCATTCCTTTTCTCGGTTCCAGCCGGCTAGAGGAACCTTTGAACCGGTATTCCGTCACTGCCGTGTTCCACGGTCATGCTCATCGCGGGACATTAGAGGGGCGCACAAAAGGCGGGGCTCCTGTATATAACGTAGCCAAGCCTCTCTTACATTTTAAAGGTGGAGGCGGTGCTCCTTTTAAAATCATAGAAATCGATCGCAGCGACAATGTCAAAGAACGCGGCACCAGCTCCAGTTAGAGAACTCGACTCGCACGATTTTTACAGCCGGGTGGTCTCCGTATTGAACCAAGCGGGGCTTCCATTTCTGTTGGGCGGGGGCTTTGCTTTCGAATTTCATACCGGTGTTGGTCGAACCATTAAAGATCTTGATATTTTCGTCAAGCGTTCTGATCTGGGTAGGGTTTTTGAAATTGCGGAGGCCGCGGGGTTTCGCGCTGAACTGACATTTCATCATTGGCTTGGAAAGATCTTTTGCGGTGATCAGTTCATTGACGTTATATTTAGCTCCGGCAACGGCCTGTGCCAGGTAGACGATGTCTGGTTTGAGCACGCCGTCAGAGGAATTGAATTTGGGTTGCCTGTCCTTTTTAGCCCAGTCGAAGAGATGATCTGGTCCAAGGCCTTTGTAATGGAACGCGAGCGATATGATGGCAGTGACGTCGTTCACCTTTTGCTGAAATGCGGACCACGACTCGACTGGCACCGGTTGCTTCGTCGTTTTGGCCCCCATTGGCGCGTTCTACTCAGTCATCTGATCCTGTTTGGCTATATTTACCCGCGTGATCGGCTCCGCATTCCCGCGCAGGTGATGCGCGAGTTGCTCGTGCGCCTGCACCTCGAAATCGACCAACCAGGCTCCAAGGGGGAATTGTGTCGCGGTCCCTTGCTTTCGAGAATGCAGTATATTGTCGATGTCGAAGAGTGGGGGTACAAAGACGGTCGTCTCGAGCCGAGCGGAAAAATGACCCCTCAGGAGACGGCTGACTGGACGGCAGCAGGTGAGGCCGAGAATGAAAAGAAAACGCCCTAGTTGCCGGAGCTCAACGTCCCAGCTTCAAGGTTCAAGCGACTGATGACGCTTTGGACATTTGAACTTTGGAACATTGAACTCCAGACGCCGCATGCGTTAAATCGACAGGAGCCGGTCAAAGAAGGAGCGGTAGCGTCTAAGCGCAAGGCGCAAATCTTCCGTCGAGACCTCCTCTGACTTCTCCCATTGTTTTTCAAGGCTGCTTCTCTGTTGTGAAAAGCTTTCTGCCAAGCGTTGCATCAGCTGCGCAACGAGCTCATCGGCCTGCTCAACCGCCCGCCGCGGCTCATCCACAAACCCCGTCTGGACTTCTTTCCACTGAGCCCGGAAATTCTGCTCTTCGTCTTGGGAAAATAACGGGCTTAACTCCGAACTCGATGGCCCATCCGTCCGAAGGTTCTCTTCTTGAGCCGGACGGGCAATGGCTTCGGTACCTCGGCCGTGCGTAGCTCCGGCAACGTCTTCTGTCGTTAGTTTTCGGTCCTGAGTATGGTTCATGCTCGTAAGCCTCCTTTTTTGCTCGTTCGTTTAGAGCCCAATCGTCTTATCCGCTGTCCAACGCCCGGCTCTCTCTCGGGTACCGTGGAATCTTTCCTTTCCAGCAGATCATCGAAAAGCGCTCGGTAGTGAACAAAAGCTTGGCGCAAGTCTTCCGTGTCGGCGTCCCCGCTTTTGTTCCGTTCTGCCACGACATAAGCGGCGCGATAGTTCTCGACGACGCGTGGGTGTTCGACTGATAAGTCCGCGGCGGCCTGCTCGAAATCGCTGACCGGGTAGCCTCTCTTGCGCATGACTTCCTGAATGAGTGAGTGGGCTTCGTTCACCGCTCCTTGAGGATCATCAACAAATTGTGCCTGCACGCCATCCCACTGTATTCGATAACCTCGATATTGCTCCGCAGAAAGGGCGACAATGTTGAACCGGGTTACACGATCTTGACGTTCGCGAAGCTCCCTTTCGGCCACCTCGCGGCTGTTCAGCCGCGTCACCGTTCTGTCGTACTCAGGGCCAAACTGTTCCCTCAGACGCTTTGTCCTGAGCTGGTGCCAAGCAAACCATGCTCCGAAGGTAATGACGATCAAGGCAATAACAATAGCGATGAGAGTTATTGTGTCCATGGATTCCTCCAACAAAGCAGCCCGGCTGGTCCGGAAGTCTTTGCCTCGGTAGCATGCGCAAGGAATATGCCAGCGGAGTTTCGTCGCGGTTTTCTCATGGGCTTGCGAGTGCTTGTGTCAGTGTTGCATTAGAAGGAGATTAACTGCTCTCGAAACCGAGACAGACATCAGGGCGGCCAGCCGGACGCACGCAACCAAATCAGATTGTCTCCCCGCAAAGTAATTCATGTACCAAAGGTACAACACAGCGGATGAAAGGAGCCCCAAGTAGTTGGTATCGCGCCGATAAGATCCCCTTTGGCAAAGGGGGCCGGCCGCAGGACGCGGGGATTTGTGTGTAGTCACAGTTTCATAAGAGTAATTCATGTACCAAGGTACACCACAGCCGATGAAAAATGAGCCCGCACCCTTGGTGGCCCTCTCCCACAGGGCGAGGGAAAGTTAGCGGCAAAGTCTTTCCCGCTGGGTAATTTTCATAGGAGTGTTTCATGAGCTTACGCTCGCCTGCAGAGGATGAAAATCGAGGCAGCCCATTACCCCAACGCCAATATCGAGAAGGTCCGGCATTCCCTGCCCCTCGCTACGCGCTTCGCGCTACTCGGGGAATCGGAAGGGGGTACCGTGTCCCCGAGTAGCGATCTTCCGAGATCGCGTATCGAGGGGGTACGGCGCTGCGGAGCATACGCGGGTGACCGCTCTGGGGGCGCTGTCCCTTCACTCCCTCTCCACCCCAATTTTCATAGGAGGCGCAAAGGCGTCAAGAGGAGAGAGAACGAGGATTCGAGGATAGGAAAATGGTCGAGCTGCGTTAAGATAATGGATAAGGAATCTCTTCCTTGCTCAAAGCGGCGTGGATCAGCTCTTCTATGATTTCGGAGGGAGTGGGCCTGATCCCCTTTTTATCGAGAGATCTCACTCTAAGCTCCTCCAGTTCTCTGCGTGCGTGGCGGCTCAAATGAACCGCCAGTCTGACTGTTTGTCGCGACCCTAATCGACGGCTGCGGGTTATCGTCTTCTTCATAAAATGATTGACCCCGATCTTGGTAGAGTTTGCCCGTACTGGTTCTTCGGCGCTGGCGGTTTTTTATGGAGCGCAAGCGCAATAAATGTGCCGCGTGCCCGCGGAGCAAACTTAAGTGGCGGATGACCAGTCATGGCCGCAACACGAAGCTCTCTGTCTCAGCAATGAAACAGGTTCCGTGAGCTATGCATCAGAAGAAATTCTCAAAAATCACTTTTAAAAAATGACCGAAGCTTGAGTGGTACGCCGTTTGCTCTCGCATCGATCCGGAAGGGCTCATCGTTCGGTACCCGGTTCACTGGCGATAATCCGGGCTGGGAACAATCAGCCGCTAGCAGTGGCATTTGCCGCGAGTTTTTGATTAAAGCGGGGCGCCTGCCGCACACCCGCAGCGGATCCGAACCTGGGCATTCAACATACATTAGGCGGAGACGCCCGCAACCAAAGCGGATTGTCTCCCCGCAAGGGGCGCAAGGCACCAAGAGAAGAGAAAACGAGGATTCGGTCGCGTGAACCTGAAGACTTCACTAATGGATGGTGTCAACCGCCGGCTTTCGGTTGGTGCAGAGCTACTGAGCAACGGCGGGGTGAATTTTAGAGTATGGTCGCCCAGATCTAAAACAGTCAACGTCATGATTGAGAGTGGCACCGGTGAAAGGAGAGTTCTAGGTCTCGTACGCGAAGCTGGCGGTTATTTCTGCGGCCTTGCTCCGCAGGCGCGCGCGGGAAACCTGTATCGTTTTTCACTGGATGGGCGAGAAGAATGGATGCCCGACCCGGCCTCGCGGTTTCAGCCGAACGGCCCGCTCGGCCCATCTATGATCATCAATGCGGGGGCATTTTCGTGGCGTGATGCTGGCTGGCCGGGTGTAGAGCTTCCCGGTCAGGTAATCTATGAGATGCACATCGGCACGTTCACACGAGAAGGGACGTGGACAGCCGCCTCGGAGAAGCTCGCGGGGTTAAAAGAACTCGGGGTGACCCTATTGGAAATCATGCCAGTTGCCGATTTCTGCGGCCGCTTTGGTTGGGGCTATGATGGCGTCGATTTTTTTGCCCCAACCCGCCTCTACGGAACGCCCGATGAGTTTCGCGCGTTCGTCGATCATGCACACGGGTTGGGGTTGGGCGTAATTCTTGATGTCGTCTACAATCACGCCGGCCCGGCGGGCAGTTTTCTGAAAGAGTTCTCGCCGGATTACTTCACCGACCGCTACTCCACCGACTGGGGCGAGCCGTTCAATTTCGATGGCCTCAACTGTGCGCCGGTGCGCGAGTTCTTTATCGCCAATGCCGGTTACTGGATCGCAGAATTCCACCTGGACGGACTCCGTCTGGATGCCACGCAAAACATTTATGATGCTTCCGAGCGCCACATTCTGGCAGAGATCACCGCGGAGGTCCGCCGGGCCGCGGCTGGCCGATCCACGCTTGTGATCGCGGAGAACGAACCGCAAGACGGGCAGCTTGTCCGGCCAACGCAGGAAGGCGGCTATGGCATGGACGCAGTGTGGAACGATGATTTTCATCACACTGCTCTGGTCGCCCTGACCGGACACGAAGAAGCTTATTATTCGGACTATCGCGGGAGCGCGCAGGAGTTCGTGTCGGTGGCCAAACGGGGCCATCTTTATCAGGGACAGTACTACCGGTGGCAAAAGCAGCGTCGCGGCACGTCGACATACGGTTTGAGACCGATGGCTTTCGTGAATTATCTGGAAAATCATGACCAGATCGCTAATCTGGGCGTCGGACGGCGAGTCCACGAGCTTAGCCATCCGGGCACCTACAGAGCGATGACAGCCGTGTTGTTGTTATTCCCGCAGACGCCGCTGCTTTTTCAAGGACAGGAATTCGGCACAACAACCCGCTTTGTCTTTTTTGCCGATCACAAACCGGAACTTGCAACCAGGGCGAGAAAAGGCCGGTTTGAATTCCTGATGCAGTTTCAGAGCCTGGCTTCACCTGAAATGCGGCCGCATCTGCCCGACCCGACCATCGCTGCGAGTCTTGAAGCCTGTCAGTTGGATTGGTCAGAACGCGAGCGCCATCGCGAAACTTACGATCTGCATCGCGATCTCCTGAAGCTGCGACGTGAAGACCCGGTCTTTCGCGCCCAGGGCGCCGACGGGCTCGACGGCGCGGTGCTCAACCCGGAATTGTTCCTGGTTAGATTTTTTGCGGCACGCGACGATCGTCTATTGATTGTCAATCTGGGCATGGACGCCCATTTAAATCCGGTGCCCGAGCCTCTACTGGCGCCGCCACGCGACATGAGTTGGCGTCCTTTGTGGTCCAGTGAGGATCCGCGGTATGGCGGCCTGGGCGCCTCGCCGTCCGAAAGCGTCGAAGGCTGGTTCATTCCCGGTAAGGCAGCGTTCGTTCTGCAAGCAGTCGTTTAACCTTTGCTATGGGGTATATGGAGCCCATCATTCGCAGGCTCGCTATCCCGGAGGCTGAGCTCTCGGATAATTCGGAGTTCAGCCGAACGGCTGAATGGTTGGTGACTAACGGCCTTGGTGGATACGCATCGGGAACTGTCGCGGGTCCGATGACGCGCCGCTATCACGGGCTGCTGGTGGCAGCGCTACCGGCGCCGTTGGGCAGGAACGTGATGCTGAGCGGCCTCATCGAGGAGATCCATTTTGCCGATGGCCGCGTCGCTGCCTTCAATCCGGGCCACGGCACGATCTTAAACGGCAGCACTGGTGTGATGAGGCCGCGTGAGTTTCGGCTCGAGATGGGACTGCCAATCTGGCGCTATGAGTTTGACCAATTTGTCTTGGAAAAGCGGATTTATTTGCCGCATCGGCAGAATACGGTTCATATCAGCTATCGCCTTCATCCGTGTCAGCAAGACATCGAACTCAAGCTGCGACCGTTGATTCAATTTCGCGAGCACGAAGATCCGGTGACGTCGAGACCTGACGCACCGTACGTGCTCAGGGTCTTGGAAGATCAATACGAAATTTCCGCGGGAGAGATCCCGCCGCTACGTCTGCTTCTCTACGGCAGGGGCGAGTTCGTAGTCGAGAGAAAAAAAATCGAACGCGTGCAATATCCTCTGGAGGCGCAGCGCGGCTATGAATTCGTCGGAGACCTGTGGTCGCCTGGCTCTTTCCACGTGAAGTGTTCCAAAACTGGCGCGATCACATTAGTGGCTTCAACGGAGTCATGGGAGGTTGTACGCGGCCTCAGCCCGCGCGCGGCTTGGAAAGCTGAGCGCGAAAGGCGCGATCGGCTGCTTGCGTCGGCGCATCCCAAGGCGCGCTCCGGGTTCGCGGGGGAACTGGTGCTGGCGGCGGATCAGTTTATAGCAACACCCGCCGGCCGGGTGGTGGATACGATCCGGGCTCATGCCAGTGGTCATGAGGTGCGCACGGTTATTGCCGGTTATCATTGGTTTACCGACTGGGGGCGGGACACAATGATCAGCCTGGAGGGGTTGACGTTGATCACTAACCGCTGCACAGAAGCCGCATGGATATTGCGCAACTTCGCCAATGCGATTCGCGACGGTTTAATTCCTAACCTTTTTCCCGAACACAGTCACGAAGGTCTCTACCATACGGCCGATGCCACGTTGTGGTTCTTTCACGCCATTGACCGTTACCTGCAGGCAACGGGCGACCGCTGGACCCTCAAGCTGCTGCTACCCCGCCTCGTTGAGATCATTGAACATCACTTGAACGGCACGCGGTTTCGCATAGGGGTTGATCCGGTTGACGGACTCCTGCGGCAGGGAGAGCAGGGTTGCCAGCTCACCTGGATGGATGCCAAAGTCGGTGACTGGGTGGTGACCCCGCGGCGTGGAAAAGCCGTCGAGATCAACGCTCTCTGGTACAACGCGCTCATGCTATTGCAGCAATGGTTAATCGAAGAGAAAGATGCGGAGCGGGCGCGGCAATTGTGTACATATGCACAACGCGCGCGGCAAAGTTTTAACGAGCGGTTCTGGTACCCTTCCGGGGGATACCTCTATGACGTAGTGGACGGCAAGGGGGGGGACGATGCGGCTTGTCGTCCCAATCAAATTCTGGCGATTTCGTTGCCATATCCAGTTCTCGACCCCGCCAAATGGGAGAGCGTA
Organism: uncultured Syntrophobacteraceae bacterium; assembly: GCA_964410485.1. Lineage (GTDB taxonomy): Bacteria > Desulfobacterota > Binatia > UBA9968 > UBA9968 > CAYPHJ01. The sequence goes on along the minus strand of CAYPHJ010000095.1, from coordinate 2,362 downwards.
CTGTCAACCGTTCGCCGCCGCCTCCTCACTCCCGTGGGACTACGCTCACTTTCGCCGGATCACCCGGAATACAAACCAAAGTATTTCGGTGATCTGCGCGCCCGTGATGCAGCGTACCATCAAGGCACAGTATGGGCCTGGTTGATCGGACCGCTCATCGATGCATGGTTAAAGGTTTATCCGGAAGACTTCGCTGGAGCGCGCCGGCTGCTCGAGGGATTTGTTCCCCATCTGAACCAGGCCTGTATCGGTTCGATTAGCGAAATCTTCGATGCCGAGCCACCCTATACCCCGCGTGGGTGCATCGCGCAGGCCTGGAGTGTTGCCGAGATTTTACGTTGCTGGGTGAGAACCGAGAATCGTTCCGCTTCGTCCCGAAGTTGCGCCTAAGGATGTTCTTGTTTTCTCGCCTTTGAGACTATTGATCTGCTGGAGTCGCACGTTCAGCATTCGGTCAAGCGGCAAATGAAAGCTTGAACCGGGAACTTTGAACGGACATTTCCTCCGCTCCTTCAGACACACGGACGGAAGGAATCTGGTATGTTCTTTGCGTTTCCCACCCGGCATAGTTAGCCACAACGGAGGTTTTTTTATGCCGAATGCAATAGAAATGCTGCGCCAGGATCATCAGAAAGTGCAGGAGCTGTTCGAGCGCTTCGAACAGGGCAGCGACGCTGAAAAAGAGCAAATCTGTGAACAGACTCTCCACGAACTCGAAGTGCATGCCGCCTTGGAGGAAGAGCTTTTTTATCCGGCGGCCAGGGAGCATGTTGATGAGGAGGAGCAGATTGACCAGGCGTTGGAAGAGCACCACGTCGCGAAGCTGCTGCTTTCGGAGCTGAAAAAAATGGGTTTGAAGGACGAGCGCTTCGAAGCCAAATACAAGGTTTTGGCTGAAAGCGTCAAGCACCATATTGAAGAGGAAGAATCGGAAATATTTCCCATGATCGAAGGTAGTTTGGATGGGGAAGAGCTCGGTCAGGAGATGCAAGCACGCAAAGAAAAGCTTCAGCAGAAGATGATGGGCCGATCTGCATCCAAATCAAAGACGCAGAGCCGTGGCCGTGCCGGTAAAGGAACGCGCTCACGCCAAACCGGCAGGCAGAAAGGGCGCAAGCGAGCGTCGAGCGGCCGTTAGCTCTCGGTTGCGTTATCAAAGCAAGCCGACTGGTCTGAAGACGGTGAAACAACGGATGGACAGGTGAGACCGTGGGTCGCCCTCGTCACCTCGTTCCCATTCACGAACGCCTCCACATCAATGCAGTAGATCATGGCAGTCTTCTCCTAGTCTTTGGGGCTGCCAACTGCAGCCCAGTGCTGCCCGATCTTATCCGGCGAGTATCATTTACTTTAAGTCTAGAAACGCAGGTACAAGATTCACGGCCTTCCTGCGGCGAAGCCCAGATCGATTAAACTATTGTTGACCCGCCAACGTAATCCTGGTACAGCGCCTGAAGGCGATAGGTTGAACGAAATTCTCAAATAAGCAAACCCGCATCCCACTGTGACAACAGAGGAGCAAGGGAAGTGTCGGCCCAGCAGCGCACCCGCCCGGGCACCGGTCCCTTTTAAAAGGATGAATTCGCATTGATCGGAAATTTGCGCTCACTTTTTCATCGGATGTGCTAGACTATTCCAGCGAACCCGGCTGATCTCCCGCTGAAGCTTCGGCCGACACAGCAGTCGGCGCACTGAGCTTGTATGATATTCATCACAATCCCGCTGTTGTTAGTAACGTTGGCCTGGACGGCTGTTTTTGTTCTTTCGTACAATGACTGGAATTTAATTTTAAAAGGAAGCCTCCCTGCGTGGGCGGTTTGCAGCGCGGTTTTAACGCTTGCGTATCTGATTCGTTTGGTTTTCAAACACAAGACGCTCGAACGAACTGCTCTCGTGTCCAGAGCCGCCGTAGCAGCGGCGGCTTCGATAATCATTCTCGTTCTCGCCGTCTCGGCTCCGGATTGGTTCGACTCGGGCCCCGAACCGACCACCCCAAGCCTCCGGGTCGATCTGACGGATACTAGCCAGCCGCCGCACCAAGGAGAGAGCAAGAGGCTCCTGAGAAAAAAGGTGGCGGCCGAAGTCCCCAGCACCGAAAAAGCCATCTCCTATACCGGCGAACTTTGGTCTGTCCAGGTCGGGGCATTTAAGCGGGAACAGGACGCGTTTGAACTTGCAAGGGCTCTGCGAACGAAGGGCTACAACGCGTACGTGATGGAGGCCGAAGTTGATTCCGTGAGCTTGTATCGGGCCAAAGTGGGCCGCTTCAGGACACGCGACGAAGCGGAGAGGCTCCTCGAGGTCTTGAGAGACAAGGAAGCCTATAAGGGAGCCTTCGTATCCAAGATGTAAGTTACCAGAT
>CAYPHJ010000094.1:0-17768 GCA_964410485.1 uncultured Syntrophobacteraceae bacterium | reverse complement strand
CTAGCAGCCAGTACTGTATCCGCTCACTCGCCGCGCGTAGCCGCGTTGCGCGAAGGGCTTCGTGCTCTGGGCTACGTGGAGGGCCAGAACATTATCATTGAGTTCCGCTATGCCGAAGGAAAAGCTGATCGGCTGCCGGACCTTGCCGCCGAGCTTGTGCGTCTCAGGGTAGATGCGATTGTGGTTACAGGAAGTGACGGGGCTTTTGCTGCCAGGCGGGCTACGAGCACGATTCCCATCGTCACGACTACCGGCGACCATCTTGCGACCGGAATTATTACTAACCTCGCTCAGCCTGGAGGAAACATTACGGGGCTGACAAACGTAGGTTCGGATTTAAGCGGAAAACAGTTGGAACTACTAAAAGAGACCGTTCCCAGGATGACTCGGGTAGGTGTCCTCTGGAATCCATCCGACCCAGGTCCGGCTGCCATTTTCAAAACAATGGAGGTTACTGCCCCGGCCTTGGGTCTGCAGATTCAATCCCTTGAAGTGCTGGACGCCAAAGATTTCGACACTGCTTTTAGAAAAGCAACTGAGGCAAGAGTCCAGGCTCTGACTGTGCTGGGGGGTGGTCTTATCAATACTCATCGAACACTGATCGTGCAATCTGCAATCAAGAGCCGATTGCCAACGATGTTCCCGCTGCAAAAACATGCGAGGGCTTACGTGATTAAGTAAAGGGCAAGAGTAAAAAACCAAAACAAACGGCAACAACTAGAGGCTGAGAAAAACATGAAGAGAAAAGCGATCGGCCTTACTCTGTGCGCCACGCTTTTTGCGCTTTGCGCGCCTGTCGAGGCGAAGCGGCTCACTTGGCTAGGACACCAAGGAACCGCAAAAACACGATTGAAACAGAAGGCAGTTGCGGTCATTCGCTGTCTCTGGCACTCTTTTGACGTGGCCTCGGCAACAAGTTCTCTGAATTCAATGGATTCATGCGACCGAGCTCAAATGCAGTTGGTGGCATACGGTGTGGCTGTTCTTTAACTCCGCTCTACGAGGGTTGAATCCGATGAAAACATTTATACTGTCAGTCACATTGCTGGCTTTCCTTGTTTTAAACGCACACGGCGTTGAGGCACAGGCGTCCGGCATTTACTACTATGATCACTACCAGCAGTATTCGCAGCATCAACAAAACGATCCCTACTATGAGCTCCATGTCATGCACTATCGGCTATATCTGCAGCGCTACCAGCCGCATCAATTATATCCACCCTGCTGCTATGTAGTCGTCACGGTTCCACAAATAAGGCCGCCCAATACACCACGGCAAACCCGTGCAAGTGCGCAGACACAAGTGGCTGTCACTCCGTTGCCGCAAGCGGTCAGCCCGCTGCCACAGGCCGTGGCTCCACTGCCACGAGCGGCCGGTCAGCTACCGAACATAACCAGCAGAAGGTAACCACCGAAATTCGCAGCTGTGCGGGATAAATTGATCTGATTTCACCTTTACATCGAGACGCCTGAAGCTTGTCCGGTTGTAGGTTGACAGAATTTCCCGTACTCGAGTACTCTCCCTCAATCATGCGACGATTATATAGTGCGCCGCTTCGCCTGCGAACCCGGCTATGAAGACTGATGATCTACGTATCGTCAAAACCCGGCCACTGATCTCACCGGCCATACTCGCCGAGGAGATCCCCCTCACCGAAACCGCGGCAACAAAAGTGTACGACTCCCGCCGAGCCATCGAGGCTATCCTCGATGGCAAGGACACCCGTCTTCTCGTAGTAGTCGGCCCTTGCTCCGTACACGACACCAGGGCAGCGCTTGACTATGCAATGAGACTCAAGGCGGTCGCGGATGCACTATCCGACGCCCTTCTCATCGTGATGCGCGTCTACTTCGAAAAGCCGCGAACGGTCGTGGGTTGGAAGGGACTCATCAACGATCCTGACCTGGACGAATCCTACCGGATCAACAAAGGCTTACGCCTGGCTCGGCAGTTGCTCGCGGATATTCTAGAGCTGGGGGTGCCCGCGGGAACCGAATTTCTGGATACGACTTTTGGCCAGTTCTATGCCGACCTCATCAGCTGGGGTGCTATCGGAGCACGCACGGCCGAAAGCCAAGTACACCGAGAGCTGGCGTCGGGTTTATCGATGCCGGTCGGTATTAAGAACCGCACAGACGGGAATGTCCAGGTGGCCGTGGATGCGATACAAGCCGCGCGCAGCCGCCATCTGTTCCCCTCTCTTACCAAGGAAGGCGCACCCGCCATCCTGGAAACCGCCGGCAATCCTTACGCCCATCTTGTGCTCCGGGGTGGAAGTGAAACCGGGCCCAATTTTGATGCCGCCTCCGTCGAAGGCGCGGTTCAACTGCTTCGCGCGGTCCGGCTTCCCGAAGTCCTCATGGTAGACTGCAGCCATGGCAACAGCGAAAAGAATGCGGCCCGGCAGCTCGACGTGGCGGACGCGATCATGAAGAATCTGCGAGCTTCGCCCATTCGAGCGCTGATGATCGAGAGCCACCTTGTAGCCGGGCGTCAGGATGCACCCGTCACCTACGGACAGAGCATCACCGATGCATGTCTTGGGTTCGAGGAAACGAAAACCCTACTATATAGGCTCGCGGACGCCGTTTAGCGCCAGTCACACAAAGATTTACCGGCCAAGCAGCGAAGAACTGTGAAGAATAATTGGCGGGTCGAGGTTCAGGTTGCCTGACCTTAACCTGTCGTGCGGGTGTCAAATAATGGCCCGGCGGACTCGCCACGCTCGCAGTCGTAACCTCCGGACTGGTGGAAAGCGATAAAGCATGGAATCAAGCCCGCCGGGGGAATTACATCCACTTTCAACAAAGCAAAAAAGCTGCTCGCTGCCAATATAACAAAGGATATAATTCGCGCTAACGTTGGATATACGACCTGGCGATCTTTTTATTTAGCTCGGGGATTATGATAGATAGTCATTGAACGAGGTGCTCGGTGAAAAAAGCTCTCGCACCATCAATCCTGGTTGCAGCGACACTGCTTGCTTTTGCGGCCACTGCCGAGGCACAGCAGGCGAACAAAGTCGCTCGCAAAGGACTCCTGAATGCTAGCGCCTCTTCCCGTGCCGCCAGGGAAGCCACTCATTCTTTCAGCCGCTCAAATCGATTCAGGGCTCCCAAGATGCACCGGCAACACTCGCTTCCGTTTGGCATAGGCGGAGTGGGCGAGCAGCCAATCATCGTCATTCAGCAATTGCACCACCCCGGACCCGTTCTCGAGTCTGAAGAACCTACCAGAGCCAGAATTTACGTACCGCCACGCTGGGTGGACGGAGGACATGGAGTGGAAGTCGTGGTGCCAGGACACTGGATCGACCCGGAGCATGCACCGAAACGTTGATCGCAGCACCGCCTCGGCGGCGAACTCCCCGGAATCCGTTGAACGGTCTTCACAAACAGCACTCGGTAGCGCGCGGCAACTGCAGCACGGAGACCAGAGCCGCTCTTGAAGAAAGAAACGCGCATGATACATGATGGCTTTCACGGCGTGTTTCCTTACGTGGTTTCACCGATCGACGAGCGTGGCCGCGTCAAAAAGGCGGTGCTTGCCCGACTGGTCAACGATCTCATCGACGCTGGCGTTCATGGCATGACACCACTCGGATCCACCGGTGAGTTTGCCTACCTCAATCGAGACCAGCGCCATCGTATCGTTGAGGTTACGGTGCAGGCGACACGCCGCAGGGTGCCGGTCGTGGCCGGTGTGGCGGCCACCACAATTGCCGACGCCGTTCAACAGGTCAGTTCTTACGCGGCGCTCGGGGTCGACGGCATCCTTGCAATTCTCGAAGCTTATTTCCCGCTCTCCGAGAATGGGGTCGTCGACTATTTTACGGCCGTCGCCAGTGCGACCACGTTACCGGTGGTCTTGTATACGAATCCGCAGTTTCAGCGCAGCGACCTTACGCTGCCGGCCATCGAGCGCCTGACAAGAATAAGCAACATTCGCTATTTGAAGGACGCATCTTCAGATACTGGGCGGTTGCTCAGCATCATCAACGCCGTCGGTGACCGCATACGCGTGTTCAGCGCCTCGGCCCATATTCCAGCGTGCGTGATGCTGATCGGAGGCGTAGGTTGGATGGCGGGACCAGCCTGCGTGGTGCCTCGCAGAAGTGTACAGCTCTACAAGTTGTGCCGCAGCGGCAAATGGCAACAGGCAATGCAACTCCAGCGCCGCCTCTGGCGGATAAATCAGGTATTCGCCAAGTACAACCTCGCGGCGTGTATCAAGGGTGGTTTGGAGCTTCAAGGTTACGAGGTTGGCGCCCCCCTTCCGCCCCAGGCTCCATTATCCGAAGCGGGTCGCGCCGAGATCAAAGGTGTTTTGGCCGATCTTGGGGCACTGGAACTTTCACGCGCAGCGGTCTAACTTTGCCTCGATTATCTCGGTTGGAAGCGGCGGGCCCAGTCCTCACTACGCCAGGAATCTCAAATTGCAGATCAGAATTTTAATAACGGTCTATGAAATCTGAGATCTGTAATATCTGTAATCTGAGATGCTGAGCGCAGCGCAGCCTCGCAGCAAAGCTCTAGCAGGTTGCTGAAAAAAGATTAGGAATGCTTCGAGAACCTCAGCATGAACGGAAAATCATCAACAATATCAGCTCCCCTCCGTTCGTCCTGAGCCCCGTCGAAGGACTCCGAGAGGGTTTTTCAGCAACCTGCTAGGCCAACAAGTAGGTGCGCAGCACGTCGCGCAACGTCGGCAGCTGGAACGGCCGGTACAAGACCTCTGCCGCGCCGGCAATGCGGGCACGGTGCACACGCTCTTCAATATTGAAGCCGGTGGTCCACCCCGTGTTAATCACCACCGGTATGTTTCGCGTGGACATATTTCGCTTTAATTGCGCAGTCACTTCATCTCCATTCATTCCGGGCAAGCGCACATCCATCATGATCAGATCAGGACGGATACTGGAGACCTTTTCGAGGACTTCCGAGCCCGTGACAGCTTCGTAGACCTCGTGGCCCAATCCCTTGATAAATGCCCCCAGTGATTTTCGGACGCTGTCATTGCTGTCGACGATCAGAATTTTCCTCGTTGTGTTTCGCATGGCGCCGGCTAAACGCACAAACAATGCCAGAGCGCGGGATGAGGATTTAGTGGCACTTTTCTTCCAACGGTGGCATTTCTAAGGTCTTTCGCGTCTGAATTTACGTGATGAAAGATCCGCGGTGATAACGTAGAAATTCCCCGATCACCGGTGTTTTTTACTTGTCAACGGCGAAACTGAGGATGCAAAAGCGACGTCTGGTTCCCAGCGAAGAAACTCCTCCGCGAGCCCTAATCGTGCCTTTATCGACGGCGTGAGCCGGCACGATTTTCGGATTCCCGCGCCTATTGAAGAGTCACTCAGCTCAGTTCACCAAGCAAGTCAGCTCGGTGTATGTTGCGCTCATAGAGCGATCAGCTATATTGGCGCGACGGCGAGCGGCTCACGTGTATGCATCCGTAACCTGCCGCACAACCCGGTAAGCAAACAGCTTACAAACACGTCGCCACACGGAGTAACCACATGCAGCAAACAGAGTCAGCCAGGCCACAAGTGACCGAGTTGGCACTTTTCCTTACTTTTTCCCGCGTCAGCCTGTCCAGCTTCGGCGGCGCGATGTTCTGGGCCCGGCGCGCGCTGGTGGACCAACAACGCTGGCTTACGGACCGCGAGTTTGTGGAGTTGTTGACCCTGGGACAGCTTCTGCCCGGGCCGAACGTGCTCAATTTAACGGTGATGGTCGGTTATCGCTTTGCGGGTTGGACGGGAGCACTAGCTGCCATGGCCGGGTTCTTGGGCTGGCCGTGTCTGGTAGTCATCGGTATGGGAATGCTCTATCAACAATTCGGCTCACTAACTCATGTCCAGCAGGCGCTCACCGGCATGGCGAGCGTGGCGGCGGGGCTGCTGCTGGCCACCGTCATCAAACTGGCGACGGTACTGCCGCGGCGCTGGCGGCCGTGGTTTTTCGGAATTCTGGCCTTTGTGGCCGTGGGGATCATGCGCTGGCCGCTTCTCTGGGTCATGGCCGCCCTTGCGCCGCTGGCTATTTTTGCGGCCTGGAAAGAGCAGGAGTGATCATGGAGCGCCTCGATCTAGCGGCGATGTTTCTGCATTTTCTGGCTTTGTGGTTTGTGGCAGTGGGCGGGCCGTCAACGATCCTGCCGGAGATCCACCGTTATGTGGTCGAGGCACACCAACTGATGACGGGCACACAGTTTGCCGAAATCTACACGCTGGCCCAGGTCGCGCCCGGCCCAAACGTTATGTATGTCACGCTGATCGGCTGGCACGTGGCAGGCTGGGCAGGCGCAGCCGCAACCACCCTTCCTCTACTGGTGCCCGCCAGCACCCTCACGCTGCTTGTTACGCATTTCAACGAGCGCTACCCCGATGCGCGCATTGGTCGCGCGATTCGCGGCGGCCTTACGCCGATTACGATCGGCCTGATGTTTGCGGGGGCAACTATACTTGTACGCACGGTGAACCATGATTGGCGCGGCTACTTGATCACCCTGCTCACGGTTTGTGTCGTCCTGCGCAAGCCCTGGAACCCGCTCTTGTTTCTCGGTGCCGGCGCTCTGGCGGGCTTGGCGGGAATCGTGTGAGCGTCCCGGTTCTTCCGCGTCAGTATCGCTGGGGTTCTGTGCGCTTGACTTCGGCATATAACTTTGGTTATAAATCCATCGAACTCCGGTTGTCCCAACAATCCGCAAACAGCGGCCAAGCAAACCCATTTGGTCTTTGTCGTGTTTTTGTTGTTTATCATTCAGCTCCTTTCTTTGCCCAAATCCAATCTTTCGAAAGTCGCTTTGGGCCACCTGGCGCGCTCCGCTCGTCCTCTCAGAGTGCGGTTTCGGCTCGCGTCTTTTTCTTTTCCCAAGCGTGCCGCTGTGAAACAGAAGGTTTTGGCGGTTTATCATGCTGTGCTGGCGCTGCTGGCGTTTTAGTTGGCTAAACCGCCGCACGTCCCGTCTTCCACTCCAACGGTCAGCCCAAGAACGGTAGGGCAAGACTTTGTAGATTCTTTGATTGGCTCCAGCTTCTGTTAGTTAGGTGGCTTAAGGTAGCCTGGCTGCAAACTTCAGCCGCCGGACAATCCAAGCACAAAACGGCGCGCCCGCATTTAGAAGCGGGCCGACGAGTCAGTCACAGCGCGTGATTCACTTGAAGCGCCCGGACCCGTCGACCCGCGAATACCGCTTTGCGCCTTATGCTGTCCGTCCACCGCCTCGCGAAGCAGCAACAATCGCCACAATTACGACCAAAACAATAGCCAGCCCGATCAGTAGCGCGACAGTGGAATCTAACCCGAGGATTGTTCCGCCTGTCGGACCCGGGGCCCCAGCGGGACCGCGCGGGCCAGGCTGTCCTTGACACCCCAATGCATCTTAGTAAGAAAGAGAAGAATTGGATCACGAACAACATGGCGGCAGCGCCAGCGCGCAGCCGAACCGGCGGGTGGGGAACACGATCTTCTCTCTCGACAGAGGACAGTCCATGGTATGCAGCCACAGTGGTAATCCAAGTGGCTAAACTTTTTCTTTCCTCCAGATCCAACGGCCAGCCTGAAAGCGGAAAGCCGCGGATTTCTATTCGTACTCACCTTGTTTTGCTGGTGTTCGCAGCCGTACTGCCGCTCTTGATTTTCGGCGCGGTTATGTTCTGGCGGGACGTGGCGCTTCAGCGGGCTGCCATTGAACAAGGAATGCGCGCCACGGCTCACGCTCTCTCCCTTGCCTTTGATCGCGAAGTGGGAACCGCGCAAGGTGTCTTGGAGACGCTTGCGGTTTCGAACTACCTCGACACGCGTAACTTCGAGGCTTTTTACCGGCTCTGCCGAACTGTAGTGGAAACCAGGAAAAACTCCCGCATCATCTTGTTCGATGGGTCGGGCCAGCAGATCATCAATACCGGATTTCGCTTTGGCGAAGCGCTCCCTAATCCGCTGCGTGACGCCACTGCGTCCGAAGCCGATCCAGCTTATCCTGAGCTATCCCTCGGAGGACCTGATTCCGTAAAGGCAATCATCGAAACCGGGCGCAGCGTAGTCTCCGATCTCTTTGTCGCACTTTCAACAAGACGGCCGACCGTGGTGATTGGAGCCCTCGTGCGGAGGGATGGTGAAGTGTTGTACGTGCTCGAAATGTCGATCGAACCCCAGGTTTTGTGGGATCTGTTGATGGAGCAGCAGCTTCCCTCCAACTGGTTTGCCTCCGTCATGGATCGTAAAGGCATGATCATTGCGCGCACTCGCGATCCCGAGCTTTTTGTCGGCCGCCCCGCCACGGCCGAGCAGGTGGAGCAGATAGCAAAATCTGAGGGAGGCTGGGGCACCCGGCGCGACCGGCAAGGTGACGCAATCGAATATGCGTTCACGCGATCCAAAGTCACGGGTTGGACCACCGACGTGGCGGTGCCTCAGGCGGTGATTTACGATCCAGTGAACCACTCGATCCGCGTGATGGCCGGCGGCGCTGGGCTTCTCGTTATTCTTGCTCTCGGAGCAGCCGTCGCCCTTGGCAGGCGCATCTCGACACCCATTCAGAGGCTCGCGGGTTCGGCGGAAGCCATCCAGCGGGGCGAGCAGGTAACGCCGGATTACACGCCGGTTTTGCCTTCCCGATCCTCTTCGGCGAGAGATTCCTTGGCGCCATGGAATTTTTTAGCCGCGACATCCGTGAACCGGATCTGCCGATGCTCGCGATGTTCGGTAGTGTCGGAAGCCAAGTCGGTCAGTTCATGGAGCGCAAGCGGGCGGAGGACGCTCTGAGGGAGGCGGACCGGCGCAAGGATGATTTTCTTGCCATGTTCGGACATGAGCTGCGAAACCCGCTCGGTGTGATCAACACGGTCGTGCAGTTGCTGCTCGAGCGGTCGTGGCGACTCGCCCACGCCGTATTCTGCTGATCGAAGACAACTGCGTCGCCGCGCGAAGCCTACAGATGTTTCTGTCGAAAGTTGGCCACATAGTCGAAATGGCGCTGAACGGGCCAGACGGGGTGAATATGGCGCGGCGTTTTCAGCCGGAGATCGTCATCTGCGACATCGGATTGCCCGGACTCGACGGCTATGCCGTGGCTCAAGCATTGCGCCTAGAACCCGTCGATCTTGTCGAACTCGAGCGCTTGCTTGCAGGGCTAACGCTATCCGGCAGGCCGGCCGCCTGAACGGTGTTAATTCATGATGCGGCCGCCCGAGACATTGAGTGACTCGCCAGTGGTATGAGAGGAGTCTGTGGACGCAAAAAAGAGAGCGGCATTGGCGATTTCCTCGCGTGCGGCATATTTACGCAAGGGAGTCTGTCCCAGCACACTCTTTTCTAGATCTTCGAACGCCATCCCGAGTCCTTTGGCTCTGTCCTTGTACATGTCTCTGAGCTCGTTTTCATCCACACCGCCAGGGCAAATAACGTTTGCGCGAATCCCGTACGGCCCCACTTCTTTGGCGAGCGTTTGCGTTAAGCCCAACACGCCCCATTTGGCCGCACAGAGAGAGCCGCGAAGCGCCATGCCTTCTTTGCCTGCGGTCCCGGAGATCGTGACGATGCTACCGCTTTTTCTTTTTATCATCTGCTTCACCACGGACTTACAGCACACAAACACCGCTTTCAGGTTAACCGCCAGCACCTTGTCCCACTCGTCATCCGTGATCTCGTGGACGGGTACCATGGGACCCCGGAAGCCGGCGCTGTTAATCAAAATGTCGATTTTCCCCCACCGCCGGACCACCTCGTCCACCACCTGATTCACTTGTGCTTCGTCCGTGGCATCAGCGGTCATGGCCATTGCCTCGGCGCCCTTTTGCGTGATTTCACGAACGGCTTCATCGAGGCTTGGCCGCATCATTTCGAGATCCACCAGTACCATCTGCGCTCCTTCACTGGCGAAGCGCAGGCCAATTGCTTTGCCGATTCCCCGCGCACCACCAATCACTATCGCTACCTGACCATCCAATTTCATTGTACCTCCGGGGCAACGGACGGCGGATTAGTTACGGTTAAAACCAATAGGGAGAATTGTCGCGAAAAATCTTCTTCGGAATCTTCGCATAAACCAGATTGACGATATCGACCGCTTCACCGATTCCCAAATCGACTGCCAAACTGGACAAAGCATACGCGTCTGCTACGGAGAGGCCTTTTTCGGCCTCCAGGAAATCTATGGCTTCGCGAAGCGCAACTCGGGCCGCCTCGTTCAGATCCGTGCTCAAGCCTATAGTCAAATAATCAGAGCGCGTCTCAGCTCGCGGCAGCTTGATCGTTTTCGCCTTGTGCAACAAGAACTGGAGGGTGGGTGCAAGAGATATCTCTACGGCGCCGCCGTCTACTTCGCCGTCTCCTTGCACCGCATGGCCGTCACCGGTAAAAAATTGCGCGCCTTTGTTAAACACTGGCAGAAAAAGTGTTGCTCCCTTGCCGAGGAATTTCAGATCCATGTTGCCTCCCCAAGCGCCCGGCGGCGTGGAGGAGACCATGCCAAGAGTCGTGGATGGTGACACCGCCATAATTCCCATGAACGGGTTCAGGGGTATCTCGATATCTGGTGAGAAGACGGCCACCTCGCGTTCGAGATCGACCCGGATCAATTTCGCCGACTGCGCCTTGAGCAGATCGGGGAGCACCCCTCTGCCCGGACCCGTATTGTTCACCCCGTACGCAACCCGGAACCTGATATCCAGAACGCGCACCTCCAACGTGTCTCCCGGCTCTGCCCCGTCGACGTAAATCGGCCCGGTCAGAATGTGAACACTCGCGCCTTTTGGCCGCTGCACCCGCGCGAAAACCGCCATGGCATCAGCCAAGATTTCTTCGGGAGCAATACCGTAGGCGGCGAAGAACTTTGCTGGATCCTGGCTTGTCGTCAATCCCTGATGCGATAGAGTTTGGATCTCGACCACCGCACCCGGTTTGACCGTTAGAGCAGGGGCAAGGTTGGCCGCGATATAACCCCACAACACGGTATCGGGTGTAGACCGCAGCGTCGCGTCGATGGGCGCGGGGCCCGCAGTGTAGGTCATAACTGTTACAGTTGGCTGGCGCCAACGAGCTTCAGTCGCGGATCGCCAGGGCACCTCCGTCCACGGGTAAATCGATGGCATAGATAAAGTCCGATTCATCCGAGGCGAGAAACAGCGCGGCTCTGGCGATATCGATGGGCTCGCCACGGCGCCCGGCGAGATTTTTAACGAAACGGTTCTCAGGCACAACATCCTGCCCGACCGGTGAGCCGATGCGATTGGGGGAAATCGAATTAACGCGAATTCCGTGAGGAGCCAATTGAACGGCAATGGAGCGGGTCAGGTTTAGAACTCCGGCTTTGGCTGTGGTGTAGGCGGTTGCTTCTTTTCGACCCCAGTGACCCGAAGTAGAGGCAATATTTATGATCTTCCCCCTTTTACGCTGATCAATCATCACCTTCGCGGTGGCTCGAGTGCAATACCAGACACTTCTCAAGCACACATTCATCACGCGATCCCACTCCTCTTCGGTAATGTCGAAGATCGTCTTGTGATCCGTCCACGCTGCGTTATTCACTAAAATGTCGATGCCGCCAAATGTCTTCGTGACAGTCGCTACCATTCTCTCAACCGACTCCGCCGACGCAACGTCGCAGACGACGGGAATCGCGCGGTTTGGCGTATCCGCATTGACTTCCCGGGCCACACGCGTTGCCCTTGCTTCATCCAAATCCGCGACCGCCACTTTGGCGCCTTCACGGGCAAATACTTTGCCGATCTCCTCCCCGATATTGCGACCTGCGCCGGTCACAACAGCGATCTGGTTTTCTAGTCTCATCACAAACCTCCGTCTTTCATATTCCACATCGCCTACCCCGCTGATAGGAACCCCGATTGAAGCAGGCCTGAATTATCGCAAGACCACAAATATGGGAATCCCGGCTTTGGGTTACAAGTTGATCTTTTCGGTGTAGAGATCTTTGAGAAACTGGCTGCCCTTGAGCTCTTCCAGGAAGCGCGGTTCCGTGACGTCGGGGGGCTTGAGCGCTTTGGCTCGTTCATCGAGCATGGCGGTGACATCGACGAGCGCCTGCAGAGCTTCATGATTGAGATCCGGCAAGGGCCTCAGCTGGGCGGCAAAACTGTCATACATTGCATCGACAGTCACCGCCTGGTTGGTGGGAAAATATTTCTTCAGGATGCCGATGCTTTCCTTGCGGCGGGTCACAAAATAGTTGATCGCAGCCGCATACCCTTTCATGAACCTTCGAACCACATCTTCTTCTCTCTTGATAAATGATCGCGTCGTTAACAAGAGATCAATGGCGACCGGCACGGATTTGACTTCGATCATCTTGATGCCCAGGGTCTGCAGTTCCGGGGCGACTTCGGCACGCAGCGGGGCACCCTGGATCAGATTCTTCGCCACCGCCAGCGCTCGAGACGGCGTGAAGCCGGCTGCCACAAGTTCAACGTCTTTCCCCGGTTCAAGGCCGGCCCGTCTCAGCATTACCCGGGCGACTAGATCGGAGCGGGTACCAAGGCCGGAAACGCCGATCTTTTTCCCTTGTAGGTCTTTTACGGTCGATACCGACGGGTTGACCCCCATTCCCCATTCATCAAAACTCACATGAGAACCAATAACAGTAATGCCTGCGCCTCCCATCAGCGGTTGCAAAACAGCGAGCGGATTACCGAAACCAACGAGGAGATCGATACCGAACAATGCCTGCACCCCAGCCGAAAAGGTATCGCGCATGGGGACCTCTTCGATCTCTAAACCGTGCTTCTTAAACAGACCCGAATCGACCCCGATGTAGGCGACCGCTGTGCCAAGCTCCCAGCCCGTGTAAGCAAGCCGCAACTTTTTGACGTCCGCTACCGCTGCACCTGTCAGGGCTAAACCCAAAACCAGCGCCAGCCCAAATTGGAGCCCGCGTAGCAGTAGCGCGCGTCGGGAATCAGCCATGGCCCATCTTATATCCTACATTTGACAGCTATCCAAGCGCGCTCCCCGCCCCGTTCCCGGCGGCTGAGCTGGGCTGCGGACGTTACAATCGTTTTGACGGCCTTCACCGTTGTGAGCACGGCCCGGCTCGCAAGTGGCACCCGGACCGGACAGAACCTCAACGTTGGACCTTGAACATTCTTGTTGTTAAAGTTCAACCTGTTGGGCTAAGCCAAATACAGGAGGGCGAACATGCGACTTCTTCATACGATGATCCGGGTCAACAATCTCGACGAATCGCTCAACTTCTATTGTGACGTTCTCGGGATGAGACTCCTGCGCAAGAAAGACTATCCTTCAGGGCGATTTACTCTGGCATTCGTCGGTTACGGATCGGAAAGCGAGAACAGCGTTATCGAGCTCACGCACAACTGGGATACTCAGGCCTACGATCTCGGCAATGCCTTCGGTCACCTCGCCGTCGGGGTGGAAAACATTTACAAAGTCTGCGATGATTTGCGCGCCAAGGGAGCCAAGATCGTACGCGAACCGGGCCCCATGAAACACGGCACCACCGAGATCGCCTTCGTTGAAGATCCCAATGGCTACAAGATCGAGCTGATTGAGCTCAAAGGGCGTTCTTGATCACAAGCTACCAACGGGAGAATCCTCAGTCACTGTAGTGGGAGCTGGAGTATCGATATAGATTGAAACCTCAGGCCGTTTCATTTAGGATAATTATGGTTTCCCCTTCCCCGTCATTTCCGTGATACTTCAGGAGGACTCAAGCATGGCGACGATGATCACCAACGACTGCATCAACTGCGGCGCATGCGAGCCGGAATGCCCCAACAATGCGATTTCACAAGGTGATCCCGTTTATGTCATCAACCCCCAGTTGTGTACCGAGTGCGTCGGCTTTCATGATTATGAGGCCTGCGCCGCTGTCTGCCCCGTCGATGTTTGCGTGACAGATCCGAACAACATTGAAACGGAAGACGTGCTGATCGCGCGCGCGCGGGAGCTCCACCCCGAAGTGCAATTCGAAGAGAACTTTCAGTCTCGCTTTCGGAAGGGTGAGGGGAAAAGCCCCGCGCCCGCAAAGAAGGAGCCGGTCGCCAAAAGCGAATCTCAACTGCCCCCTCAGAGCGTAGCGCACTCCTCACCGAGTGGAGCGCAAGAACTGCCCCAAGCTACAGAGCCGGCCATTGACTTCGTGACCCTCCCAGAGAGCGATTCCTGGACCATTCCGATTCGATGCTTCAAATGCAACCAAATCCACGTGGAACCCGTCGGCAGTTTCATGATCGGCAACGTCATTTTCTGCCCTCACTGCAACAAGTCGATGGTTGTTCGTGACAACTTGAATTTTCATATCCGTACTCTATTGCACGATGTTCAAGACAAGTGGGAGAAAGAGCAGGAGGGGTTCACGCGCAGAAGAGAACGGGAACTGCTTGAGTTTAGTGAGCGACGACGAAAAGAAGCGGAAGCCTTTGTCGCCCATCAGCAGCAACAGCTGGCAAAAATCCGCCAGCAACTCGAAACACTTGGTGAGACCTACGATGCTCCCGGCAAACCTTTCAAAAAAGGCTCTCGGTTCGGCTGGGGATAGATGCTAAACGCATGGCTGCATATCATATCTCTGATCGCTTATCTGGGGGCTATTGTTGGGCTCGCCACCTTGCTGTTGCCCTCCCTGGCGGCAATCGAGCGACACGACGATAAACTTCGTTTCTTCACGCGTGCCCTGAAACTATACAATCCCATGCAAGTGGGGGCACTGGGCATCCTCCTATTCACCGGAGCTTTCCAGGTCACGCAACTGAAAGCCACCTATCGAGACACATTTATCCAACAATTTGGCTACTCCCTTGGCCTCAAGTTGTTCTTTGTCTTTATTCTCGTGATCTTTAGCGTGTACCAGGCAATGGGCATCGGTCACCGATTAGTGCGCCGCTACGAGGGGGCGGACACGGTCACGCCACAAGACCTCGACTCCTGCGTGCACCGGCTCAAAGGCTCGAATTGGTGCATTCTGGTGCTGGCCGTGATCACCTTGTGGCTTGGGCTGCGCCTGCACCCATGAAAGAGGAAAAAAGCGGAGGGTCAGGGGTGGAGGGTCGAGAGTCGGAACAGCGAAAACAAAAGGCGGGGCTCCTGAGCCCCGCCTTTCTTGTTCTCAATCAACTATTAACTCTCCACCGGTTTTAGCGGCGACTAACGTGGTCAGCTGGAGCGCTTTGCCTCGCGCCGCGCTCGGGAGTTGAGGCTGGCATTTGCCCGGCAGAACTGATCGCTTCCCGATAAACGAGAATCTCCACTCTTCGGTTCTTCGCCCGCGCTTGCGGGTTGGTATTATCGACGAGGGGAGCGGATGGACCATAGGAAACGGTGACGATCTGGAGCGGGTTCAACTGTTTCTGGGTGATAAGATAGCGACCCACCGCTTCCGCTCTTCTTTGGCCAAGCGTGAAGTTGTAGTCTTCCGGCCCGACATTATCCGTGTGCCCCGTGATCAGAAACACGGCGCCCTCCATCCCCGTAACATCACCTTTCACGTCGCTAAGGAAGCCGTCGATTTCTTTCTTCGCCTGATCCGGCAATCTGAATGAATTGAACGCGAAGTTTGCACCCTCGCGCATATCGATCACAAAGCGCCTCTCCAATTTCAGGTTTCCGAGGCTCTTTAAAGCCTGCTCTGTTTTTGCGTCAACCTGACCCAAACGTCCTTCAAATTGGCCGACCCGTCCTTCGATCTGGCCGACTTTGCCTTCCATTCCACTCATCCGCCCACCGAGGCCGCCGATCTGGCCCTCCGCTTCATTGAGGCGAGTCTCCGTTTGAGTGACCCGGCCCGTAACCGGATCCATTTGTTCCTGGACCCAGTTACGCGTGGCTACGCAACCCTGTGCAACGAGCAGAGAGCCCGCAAGCACGACGCCATTTAGCGCCGCAGTTGTACTACGGATACTGTATCTCATATAGAATTTTCCTCCTGTGTCCTTGTCCGTTTAGTTTTAGCACACGGTGTTATTGTTATCTCCAATATGCATACAAAACCTATGCCGACAGGGAAAAAACAGATAACCTATTAAATTGACGAGCATATCGTCTATTCGCAGAGCCTTGTTGCAGGAAAAAACGAACACTACTGGAGGAATTCGGGTAGCGAAGACGGCGTAACCCTGAACTTTGTCTGATCGAGGACTGCTCAAAGCCCGGGGGTATTAAAGGGCGTTTGAAACGTCGGAACATCGGGGACCGTGGAGATTAGCCCGCTTCAGCGCAGAGGAAACGTACGACACTGTGTCATCGAGAAGTGAGCCGGGAAGCGTAGTGGCGTAGAGAGCAAAGGTTTCAATGCCTGTTTGGTGCTTCAATTGGAAACAGCGCTCTTGGCTTTCTTAAAATCTTCCACTTTGAGATCGTGTTTCTTCAAGAGATCATAGAAGTCGGCGCGATATTTGCCGGCGAGTTTTGCGGCTTGACTCACGTTTCCTTCGGTCATCGACAAGACCTGAACCAGGTAATCCCTTTCAAAGGCATCCCTGGCGTCCTTGAGAGGCCGCAAGCGATCCTCTATAACTCCTTGTCTGCTCGAAGCGACTGCCTTTCCGCCATGATTCGGGGTGGTTTTCGTCTGCAGCACATAGTCTTCTGTGATGAAGTTGTTCTGGGTCATCGCTACCGCGTATTCGACCATATTTTCCAGCTCTCGCACGTTTCCCGGCCAATCGTAAAGCATCAATTTCCTCAAAGCTTCCGGCGTGATCCCGTTGACTTCTTTCTTCATTTGCTGGCTGTACTTCTTCAGAAAATGTTCAGCTAGAGGCACAATATCTTCCTTGCGCTCGCGCAGAGGCGGCAAGTAGATTGGAATCACGTGTATGCGATAAAAGAGATCGTCGCGGAACAACCCGTTTTTGACCTGCTCTTCCAAATTTTTATTCGTTGCAACGATGATACGCACGTCGATATCGATAGGAATCTCACTGCCCAGAGGATAAAATTGGCGCTCCTGAAGGACCCGCAGCAGCTTGGATTGCGTGGCAAGCGGCATATCGCCGATCTCATCCAAAAATAACGTGCCTCCGTTGGCCTGAGTAAACAGACCGCGCGTGCTCTTTATAGCTCCGGTAAAAGCACCCCTTTCATGACCAAAGAGCTCGCTTTCGAGCAAAGTCTCCGGGAACGCGGCACAGTTCAACGCCACAAACGGCTTGTCCTTACGATGGCTGGCAAGATGGATAGCCTTGGCAATCAACTCCTTTCCTGTGCCGCTCTCGCCATGAATATGGATCGTTGAGTCGAGCTTGGCAATGCGCGTGACCACGTCCAAGACAGATCGCAGTTTTGCGCTGCGCGCAATGATGTTCGCGAAATCGTATTTCTCTTCCAAAAGCCCTTTCAGTCTTTCAATCTCCGAGCCTAACCTGCGATGCTCCAGGGCTCTTTCGATCTGTTGCAGCAGATCGCGCGGCTCGAAAGGTTTGGTCAAATAGCCATAAGCGCCCTTGCGCATCGCCTCTACAGCGCTCTCGATCGTGCCATGCGCGGTGAGAATGATCGCCGAGACTTCCGGCAATCCGCCGCGGATTTCTTCCATCAACGAAATACCGTCTCCGTCGCCGAGCATTAAATCGAGCACGCACAGATCGAACGGCTGCACCCTGGCGGTCTCGATGGCTTCCTTGCAGCTTGAAACAGCCGAAACTTCATACCCCGACGATTCGAGCCGCATCTTCACTAACTCGAGAAGGTTCGCATCGTCGTCGACTACAAGAATCTTGCCACACGCCATGGGTCGATTTACCTCTTCCTATCCCTTTTTTTCTCCTCGATTTCGATATCGACTTGCTTGA
>CAYPHJ010000093.1:0-17878 GCA_964410485.1 uncultured Syntrophobacteraceae bacterium | reverse complement strand
GCCACCGGATAAGTAGCTATCACCTCTGGGAGTGTTCCAAGTTCCAAGTTCCAAGGTTAAAGGTTCAAAGATAGCAGGGGATGACGACGTAGCGGGCCGCGAAAAAGGGTAAACACCATAAAGTTGACATAATATTCCTTATCAGACGTACGGCCCGGACGGCCGCTCTAGAAGTACCGCCAGAGCCACCACTTCTCAAAGCCAATCTTGGCCCAATAAATCAGCCGTGACGGCCCCCAGGTCCGCGCCTCCGTGACCCCGAAAGGCGGCCATCCGGTTGGGTACACGGTTCGATTTGCAGCGGCGCGCCCGGCGCCAAAAGCCAGCAGTCATATCGTATGCAGCCATAGATCTAACGGCTTTCCCTTGCCGGTAATCTCAACGGCAATGTTATGGGCGACGATATCGGCTTCCTGGTGCGCAACTCCCCCGGATTTCGACGCAGGCATATCGGCGCAATCACCTATAGCGTACACATTATCCCACTTGGTTCGCATCGTCTCGTAATCGACACGAACCCCATTTTCGGTCTCGGCCAGGCCGCAATCAAAAAGCGCCTGTGCGGGCCGGTGCGGCGGAATCATGACCAACAGGTCGTACGGTATGCTATAGCCGTACAAGCCTGAAACCACTTTCTTCTCGGGATCGATGGATCTTACAACAAATTCATAGTGCTGTTTGACTTTTCTTCTGCGACTTTCGTCGTCCATCCAAATCACAGGGCTCCGGTGTTCACCCGCCGGCTCGGGATCGCGAGTAAAATACTCGATATCGACGCGCTCTCGAATGCCGCGTTTTTTGAAATAGCTATCCAACATCCATTGCGCTTCGTAAGGCGCCGGCGGGCATCGATATGGACCCAAGGGCACACCGACAACGATCCGCCCTTCATTAAAGGACCGCAGAGCCTCCGCCAGCCGTACGGCACCATCCAGCTCCCAGGGATGAAGCGATGCCTCGGCAAAGCCGGGTATAAGGTCTGGCCTGATCTGCATGCCAAGGGATACGATCAGGTAGTCATAGTCGAGGCTTTGATTTTGCAGCTGAACCTGTTGCCTGGTTGGATCAATGCCGAGAACTTCGGACTGGATGAATTTAACATTCCGTGCTTCGAGTCGGCTCAGGCTTCGGGCGACGTCTTGCGCCCGCCGCTCCCCAACCATCACGAATAGGAACGCGGGCATGAATAGATGGTCCGGCCGCCTATCGACGAGAAAAACATCGTGACTTGTGCCGAGCTTACGCCCCAATTGACTGGCTGCGACTACTCCTCCGCTGCCACCGCCCAAAACCACGATCTGCTTTCGTCCGTTGAGCCGCGGCATATCACCGTCGCCTTCCGTCCTCCGCCTGATTCTGCGCGTCCACGCGCTGCTGCCACCGTATGGCAAGGCCTTTGAGATTTCTCAGCCTTTGCTGTCGCCAAAGTCGCTGCTCGAAGCGACCTTTTGGAGTGAGCTCTCGCTCAAACTCCGAGGTCACAGCCAGAAACCAAAGAACCATTCTATCGGACAAATCTTTGAGCCACTCCATACTAAACCCGAATCTCGTTACCCCGGCGGCCGGAATTGCTCCTATAGGGCTTTCCTGTATCTCAACTGACAGTTGAGATAGTAGCGCCTCTCTATCGTAAAAACGTGTCTTCCTGCCGGAGTTTTTCGCTTGCCTCAAGCAGGGCCTGTGGCGTTGGTCCTGACTCGCCGATCAGTCCAACTTGGCGGAGGAATTGACCTATTTGCTCGTGATCACGAGGGCTAACCGGCGCATAGGGGCGGCACGGATCGCCGATGTCGACGCCGAAATGCTTCATGGCCGATTTCATCACTGGAGGAAGCCCATAGGCTCCCCACTTTCCCGGGAACAAAGCGTAACAGCGGGCCCAAAACCGCGCGGTTTCTAAATCTCCCGCCCGAAACGCTCCTACGATCTGGGCCCCAATACGCGTGCCAGGCGGCGGCATCGTAGCGCCCGACCCGCCAAGCATCAGCGTCACCAATAACGGCTGCATGGTCGTGAAATAATGACCACGACCAGCAAGCTCTATTTGTTCAATTAATCTCGAAATTTTTGTAATATCTCGAGAGCTTTCCTTGAAGTAACGAATGTTGTCAATCTCACTGATCTTGACAAACGCGTCTTGCGGTGGGTCCGCCCCAGGACCCGGATTGTGGTAGCATGTAACAGGCAGTGGACTTGCCGAAGCCACCTGGGTGTAAAACTCCATCAGCTCGGCGATTGTCGGTTGTCCGCCCCAGGGGCGAAGCGGCATCAAGACCTGAACAAAATCGCCCCCCACTTTCGCCGCGTATTCCGCCAGCTCAATAACCTCTCGAGGGGCGGGACTCGAGCAGCCGAGGATAACCGGAACACGCCCACCGATCATCTCGGTCGCCGCGCGCAATAACTCTTTGCGCTCATCGCGGGAGAGCATCGTGTATTCCGCCGCCTCAACCGCGGCGACCGTTATAGCATCGCAGTCCGGTATGAGAAACTCGATTTCCCTCTCCAGGGCCTTATAATCAACCCGGTCATCCTGGCCAAAAGGTGTAAGGCAAGCTCCGATGATCCCGCTAATTCTTTTAGTGATCGCCATGATTAGTTCAGAATTTCTGCGATGATACGCGCATGACCGGCATCGCTGCCCTTGACTCTAAGAGGCAACGCCATAATTCTCGTTTTCTTGCCGACGATACTCTTCAGATTCGTTACGTTCTCTGCAATCAGCACACCGTTTCCGAGCAGGGTTTTGTGCACGGGGAAATCAAACCCTTTCGGTCGCAATGGTGTCGGCAAATCGACCGTGATGCAATCAATGCCGAACAATTTGATGCCTTTTTTCACCATCCATTCAGCGGCGTCAACTGACAGGTAAGGGTGCAGATTGTAATCGGCGCTGTCGAATTTGGCATCCCAACCCGTGTACAGCATCAAGATATCACCACGACTGACGGGAATCCCCGACGCTTCAAGGTCCTTGGCGGTAACTTCTTCACCACCGTTCTTGCTCACCCCAATCACCGCGCCCGGTCCCACGAAGGCTTCCAGAGGCAGTTCTTCTATGGATTTGCCGTTCGGCACGATATGGATCGGCGCATCCACGTGGGTACCGGCATGGCAGGGCAAAGAGATCTCGGTGACGTTCAGTGGATGCCCCTTCTCGAGACTCAGAAATTTTTGCACGTGGACATCGGGCAACACCGGTATTTTGGGCATCCCATCGTAGATGATGCGTGAAAGATCAATCAATTCCATACGGGAACCTCCTCATTGACTCGGATTTCGCCATCTGGCGTAAAGCGGGTCCCTGTCAACGAACGCACGCTTGATACCGTCAAATGCCAACCAGAACTGATCGAGAGTCTTCTGCACGGCGGCGCGAACTTGTTGCTGCTGGTAGTCAGTGACGGCGTAACGTTCCACAGCCAAGGGACCGACTTTCATGTGCTCTTCATCAACTCCCATGTGGAGAGTCCAATAACGAATGTCCTCCGGCTTGCCATCAAAGCCGTAATGTCGCGTGAGACCCGTGACGATCCGTGTCATTCTTTCATTCGCTGTCCCCTCCAGACAAAAACCCTGACAGGCATAAAGCTCGAGCCAGGACCTCTGATACATAAGCAACTCGCGCCAGTCTAGAAACGCTTGGGTTTCGGGTGTGGGCTCCACCGTGTCGAGTTCTTCCTTGGAGTAACCGCAGGCTTTCGCGAAACGAATATACAGGCCTTTGTGGCTATCCGTCCCGGTGATCTCCCCCGTTCCCTCCTCCACAACGTTTTCGATCCACATTTTTTCCAGCTCAGGATCATCGGGGCAGCGACCAAGCATAGTTGCAATCGGTTTCGGGAAAGGCTTGGGAAAAAACAAATAGAACTGGCCGACGAAACCTTTGAGCTGTTCACGTGACAACTCACCCCTTTCAATCATTCCGATGAGCGGATGATCCTTTGAGTGTTTTGCACGAACCATTTCATAGATTTCGCGCACAAATGCTTGGCCTGAAACTGCCATGGACCGTATCCTCCAAAAGCTTTCTCGCGATCGTTGATCTCGGTGAGTTATTTCCGTTTGCTTTCTCCTAGCATGGGTGAAGCGGACTCGCAACGGCTCCGGATGTGGCGCGCCACTAACGGCCGATATCATGTCGGCGCGTCACCGTGTCTGGTTTATTAGCAAACCTATCACACCTGACGCAGCGGCCGGCTAACGCCGACCTGGCAGTGCCATCGAGTAGATAAACGGGAGGTACGTTAGGTGTCAATGCCGGCCCGTACAGTGACGCTTTTCGTCCACACATTCCGCGTCTTTTGTGTCAATTCCTTCGAGCTTGAGAAAATTAAATCGACAACAGGAGAGTTAGTGCCGTTCAGTGAGAGTTCTGTGCATTTTGCCGCGGACGTTGGCAATGGCACGACACTTGCTCCATTGGAGCGCTGATGGACACGCCCTTTTTACACATCGTTCTGCTTGGCGGCGGGTTTCTCTCGGGCTCTATATTGTTCAGCTTGGTTCTCATCCCGATCCTTTACGGTCTTCCTCATCTTTTGAGCTGGACGACGCGCAGATTTCTCGAATGGCGCGCGCTCTTGCTGTATGTATTGCCTCCACTTTTATGGGGGTGCGCGTCTTACGCCCTGGTAGATTATTTGGGAGTCCTCTTTGGACTCGAAATTGTCACGAGCGCTGCATTTATCGCTGGACTATGGTTGGCGAGCCTGGCCAAGGGCGGTAAACTGGCTTTGTCCGCACCGGCGCGCCAACAGATACGTACCCGGTTGTTAGATTTCGCCACGCCTTATCTTACAGCCAAAGGTGCTGCATCATTGCGCGGGCTTTGGACAAGCATGCCCCAGATACAGGACATCGCTCTCAGGCCTGTTGCCAATCGTAGAGCAAGATCCGACGAAACAGAAGAAAGTGACGTGTCGGAAAAGGAACCGATGCTGCCCGCCTGTAAATCACTTGCAATCACGCCGAGCCGCGATCGCGAAGTAGCAGCGCGACGTTTCCCAAATTGACGTGAGCTAGGCAACCCTCGTGCCGCTATACGTCGCATGATTGTCAATTCGGGCAATCAAGCGACTCAACTCCTATGATTGTTAGGACAGAAGCGCTTTAAATTCCTCGAATAATGCACATGCTGCGAGTGGCATGTTGTTTGCCGTCTTTGACCACAGAGGAGCGAGCTGCTATGGCTAATGTCACATCGAAAACCAGCCTAGGGACTGTCCGAGCGCCTCAATCGGACGCAGAACGCGCCATCAGCCGCGGACAGGAGGAAACGTTGCAGCCAACGATAGCGCCAAAGATGCTGGAGAAAAAGCCCCCGGCGTCGAAGCAATATAAATCCGTACCGCAAAACTGGACGGCCCTACCCGAGAGCAAATTCAGGCAAGTCATCAACCATCTCGAATCCGTCCTGTTCGAGATCAGTACCGATGGAAGCAGCGTCAATATTCCAGAAAATCGCATTAGTCCAGCAACTCTGAACCGTTGGGCGGATCATCTCAGAGCGGCGCTGAAAGCAGTCACCGCCGCAAAATGAGTCGCTAAATCCTTCCCTTCCTTTTCGCTTCAAGTTCTGAGGAACTAGCACCCAGCTTTGCCAAGCTGACTTCACGTCTCTCTCAATAAAAACTTACTGAGCGATATTGTCCGTTGAGACCCCTATAACGACGCTCCCTGCCGCAGGCGAGAAGCCGCATGACTGTAGGGTTTGACCTGGCTGTCGGGCTTTTTTATCGCATCTTGTTGACCTATCTTCGCTCAACCCTATAGTCTCTGGAGCAAGGGAGGATCAGACCATGCGAAAGCCAACATGCCACTTGTCACGAGCGCTGCCCCTCGGGCTTGTCTTCGCTGTAGCGTTTTTTTCAGTTCTACCAGTCGGTATCGGGGTGCCTGCGCACGCCTCCGTGGAAGGTAAACAAATGCTCCTTCTCGTTCCCAGTGCTCCGGGAGGGTTACTTGATCTCGACGCGCGAGTGGTCGCGCGCCACTTATCCAAGCACCTTCCTGGAAAGCCCTCCGTAGTTGTGCAGAACATGCCCGGAGCGGGTGGGGCGATCATGATGACCCACCTCTACCGGCGTGCACAGCCCGGCTCGACTTTTGGCATCGTTGGCAGAGGCCAGACTCTCATCTCTGTTTTGGAAGAAGTGGAATATGATTTGATGAAAATGCCAGCAGTCTGGGGTGCCAGTGTAACGGGCGTCGATCTGGTTAGAGGCGATCTCCTCAATGTCAGAACTGCTCAGGACATATTCAAAGCTGACCCGGCTGCTATTGCAATTGCAGGGCGCGCCCGTTCCGACATCTCTTGTATTGCGGGAGTGCTCGCCATGGAGCTGCTGGAAAGGAAAGGTTACAAGACCGTGTGCGCCTATCCGGGAACCGGCCCGATCGTTGCGGCCATGCAAAGAGGCGAAATCACGTTCGTCGTCAGTACGGATGCCAGTATCATGGGCGGCGGAGCCCATGCGGAAATGGTTCAAAAGGGAGTGGTGCTACCGATATGGCAAAGTGGCCGTATCACTTCAGACGGCAAAATCGAACGCTCTGGCACGTTGAAGCGGGAGCTTCCCACATTCTACGAAGTGTATCGGCAGGCCTATGGTAAACCGCCTTCTGGAGTTTTGTGGGATGCCTACAGGGCAACAGCCTTGGGTCTTTCAATGTTGTCTCGCACCTATATTGTTCCGCCCGCCACATCTATCGAACAACTGAGAACGCTGCGGCAGTCAATGGCCAGTCTGCTGAAGGATCGTGCTTTTGTAAGGGACTGGGAAAGAGTGTTTGGGCAAGAACTCGCGCCGACCGCAGTTTCCGCTGAACTCGTTGAGCGGCTCAAAAACGATTTCATGAAGCCGGCCCCGTGGCAAGATTTTTTGCGAAAATTCGTTAAGCAATAAGAAGTTTTCCGAAAGAGAGAAAGCAGCTTCAGAGCGCCTATTGGCGTTCCGCCCTGTTGGCAACGAGGTTTGTAGGCTGCTAGATTTCACATTACCAAAAGCGCGCTAAGTATTTGAAATTTAATGCCCCCGGCGAGATTCGAACTCACGGCCCCAGGATTAGGAATCCTGTGCTCTATCCTACTGAGCTACGGGGGCAAAACCTCGGATAGTCTCTATTTAGCAGATTTGAGAAGCGCCTGCAGCACCCGGCCTTGACCGTGTTGCACAATCTCTCAAGTCGTTCAGAAAGACTTGAGCGTAAAAACCGAGCCCGCCTTTACTCGGTAGAAAAAGCTTGACGAATTGTGCAACGCCAGCCATCATCCAGGTCCAGCTCAGGATTTGAAAACCGACAATCGTGAAGATCCTTGATACAGTACTTCCTCTCTCAACGGCGGCGAGTTTTATCTTGCTGGGCTGTGCCCAGTCCTACCCTCTTTCGATTACGCTGATGGATCCCAAAACTCAAACGATTCGAACATGCTCGGCTCGACAAAGTACTGGCGCGGATGTTCCGGTTCTTTCACGCATCGTGGAGGCGTGTGCCACGCAGTTGGAAGCTCGCGGTTTTGTCCGCGTCGATCCTGGTCATCCGACGATACCTTGACCTTCACGCGGCCTGTTTTTGGCTGCAACCAGGATGATGGCGCCCCATCGCGCAGCGTGTGCCGGATTGCGCCAGAGCCGCTTCGAATTCCCGGTGAATCCGTGCGTCTTCATCGTGATATTCAATCTGCGAGCCGCCCTTTTTCACATCCTCATCGACACCATACGCTTTTCTGACACCACGGTACTTCTTGCTTCCCCAACGCAAAGCCAAATATCGTGCCGGTGTGTTCCCTGTATTAAAGTGCTGGTGAAACCAGTTATCTGGCGGGACGACGATACTGCCCTCCTCCCACTCGAATTTTTCCATGGGTGATCCTTCGGGCCACATCAGCGAGTACCCCTTGCCGGCAATAATGATCACGTGTGCTCCCGGCCCATGCCGGTGCGCTTTTTTGTAGGTTCCCACTTGGAATTCCGATATATGGCCGCACAACGTGTTCTCGGACAATTCGAGCATGATATTTTTTCCGCCGGCACCGCGCTCCTTCCATTCCTGCAAACCGATAGCCCTGACATCAGGCACAAAGTTCGTGTCCCAAACCCTGCCGGGATAGGCTTTCCCCCTTGCCGAAAAATACTCTTCCTCTCCGGAGAACCGATCCGTAAATTCAAAATTATTGTTAAAAACAAAATCGATATTGTGGAACATGTTCATGACGACAGGCGCACTCGTCACGGCGAGAATGCGCGCCGGTTCGGAGCCGCTGCCATTGAAAAGCTGATACCAGCAGTTGAGCGGCGGCGCGAACAAACTGCCAGCCTGCCATTCAAACATCTGCTTCTTGCCGCTTTCCAACCATACCGACGTCGCGCCGCTTCCGGAAACCACGAAGATCATTTCTTCAAACAGATGTCGTTCCGGATTGAGAGATTTGCCGGGCGGAATCTCGCAGATGTAGGCGTCGTTGGCTTCCCCCGTCCCAATCAAATTGAGATAGACGCCCAAGCCGCCCTTTCTTTTCCATGGCTCTAGAGCGACTTGTCGAATATCTTTCAGAAAGAAATCACGAATAACAGGAATACCTTCTGTCTCGACCCATTTTTGATACGTCGATTTGTCGGTGAGGTCAGCGTCTCTGTTAGCGAGCATTCGATGTTCCTCTCGACGGCAGGTTAAGTGTAAGGCCAAGGCATAGAGAGCCCTGCCAGTGCTCTCTATGTAGCAAAATCACCGTCCAAGAACCAGCATCGACACAAAGTTTAGCCGAGACGGTGCGAGGAAAGCGCGGCATCTGCGTTGACTTGGCGCGGTCTTCTCGTTATTAATGTGGAGTTTATTCACAGAGAGCCGTTAGCTCAGGCGGTAGAGCATCTGCCTTTTAAGCAGAGGGTCGCTGGTTCGAATCCAGCACGGCTCACCACCCGAGTCCCCGTCGTCTAGCCTGGCCCAGGACACCGGCCTTTCACGCCGGCAACACGGGTTCAAATCCCGTCGGGGACGCCAACTCAATCGCTCCCGCAGCAAGAGATCGACTAGACCAAGCAAGGTCACAGCCTTTGAATGACTTTTTCACCGAACAGACGCATTGAGGCAAGAATCTCCTCCTGAGGCAGGCCGGGTGTCCAATCGAACCGCACCAACATATAGGTCGCCCCTAGACGACCTTCGTACTCCTTAATCTGTTCGATGCATTCCTCTGGCGAACCCAGAATAAATCGATTCTTTGCGAGCCGATCAAACGCCCAGCTGAGTTCGCTGGGATCGCTCATTGCTTCATTTTGCTTCCATTTGATGTAAATGGAACGATAGAGCTGTTCCAGACACGGCCGTGCTTTTTGTACTGCTTCCTGGCGGTTTTTTGCAACGAAGGTTTCCCGAATGATAGGCAGTTCCGGTTTTCCCGTTTTGCTCGCGGCCGCCCAGGCCTTTTGAAACAGACGCACCTGCCGATCAAGTTCCTCAATTGCGGAATGCGGCCCGATGATCCAGCCATCGCCAATTCTCGCGGCGCGCTCAAGGGCGGCATCCGAGTTCGCGGCGATCCAGATCGGGGGCCGGGGTTTTTGAAGCGGCTTGGGATCCACCGTCACATCTTTGATGTGGAATTCCTTACCTTCAAAACTCACGTGATCCTCGGTCCAGAGCCGCTTAATGATTTCCACGCCCTCTACAAGCCGGCCAAAACGTTGGATCTTGTTCAGATTGAACGCATTCAGCTCTTCGTCGCGATAGCCCAGACCAAAGGCGGCGAAGGATTTCCCGTTGTTAATCACGTCCAGGCTCGCAAGCTCGGTTGCCACCGTCACCGGGTGGCGCAGGCCAAGAAGCATCACCGCCGTGCCAACTTCGCAATGCTTGACTTCGGCACAAAGCCGCGCAAGCGCCGGAATTTGATGTACGCGCTGTAGCCCCGGAATGTTGTAGTGTTCGCCCATCGAGAAGCCGTGAAAACCACTTTCATCGGCGCAGCGCACCTGTTCGATTAGTGTCGGCATCAGCGAGGCGCCAGGCTTGTCGATAGAAACCTGGGGGTTTAGTTGTACACCGATCTTCAAGGTTTTTGATTCTCCTATTCCTTAGCGTTTCAATAAGGCCTAACCTTCTCTTGTGTGTTGCTTCAATGCGCGCCAGACACGTTCAGGGGTGAGCGGCAGTTCCCGAATTCTAACACCCGTAGCCTGCGCAATTGCGTTCCCGACAGCCGGCGCAATGGAGACGATGCCGGATTCGCCCATTCCTTTGGCGCCGTAGGGCCCAGGCCCATCTCCATTTTCCACCAACATTGATTCAAACACATCTGGCAGATCGGTCATGGAAGGAACACGGTAATCGATAAGTCCTGGATTTAAAAGCTGGCCATTTTCATAAACCAAGGACTCGAACATTGTGTGGCCAAGTCCCTGGATGGCCGCACCTTCATCTTGGCTCTCGCACTGCAAAGGATTGATTGCCTTTCCCACGTCAGCAACGCTCACGTATTTGCTTAGCGTTACCGAGCCGGTCTCCGCATCTACACTAACTTCCGCAGCCCCCATCCCGGTCTCCCAAAAAATGGGGAGTTGTTTGTCCATGCCGCCACCCGGTTGAATATATCCACGACCGATCAGTTCACCCCCCGCCATTCCAAAATAGAGTCCCACAATCCTGCCGTATCCAACCCGCTTGTCACCGGAAATAACCTCTCCATCCTTGAGTGTGAGCTTCTCGGCTTCGACCTTGAGCGCCTGCGCTGCGGCAGCAACGAGCTGCTGCCGCAGGTCTCGTGTCGCGGCCCTGACAGCGTTTCCCATTACCGTCGTCGACCGGCTTGCTCCGGTTGAGCGATCAAATGGGGTGAAACTGGTATTGGTGCCCTGCATGGTCACATGCTCAACATGAACGTCTAGCTCTTGGGCCGCAATCTGACTCAAGATTGTCCTTGCACCTTGGCCCACTTCGGTGCTCCCAGCCATAACCATGACGCTGCCATCTGCAAGTAAGCGGACCAAGGCCACCGAGACGGGCATTGCTTCGGAGTCAGTCACTCCGACCGCCAGGCCCAGCCCTCTGCCAGGTTCAAGCTGTCTCTGGCCCCAGCCAATACTTTCGGCGGCTTTCTTCGTTCCCACCGCAAGATCCGCATCCATTGCCTTTGAACCGGATCTCAATTCCTCGCCCGGCCTGAGAAGATTTTTCAGACGGAACTCCAGAGGATCGATCCCGAGCTTTCTGGCAATGGTGTCGGTATGGCATTCGAGAGGCCAGATTGTCTGCGGTCCGCCGATGGAGCGCATCGATCCAGCAGGAACCGTGTTCGTGTAGACTGCCAGCACCGCGATCTTGCAATGCTCAATCCTATATGGCCCGTGAATGCGGTTCGCGGCCCGTTTTGCCACACGCGGCCCGTTGTCGGCGTATGCGCCCGTGTCCAAAATTACGTGTGCCTCCCGTGCCACGATGGTGCCGTCCCGCTTGACCCCTGTCTTTATTCTGCACTTAGCTGAATGGCGCCGGATGGTCAGCATTGATT
Organism: uncultured Syntrophobacteraceae bacterium; assembly: GCA_964410485.1. GTDB lineage: Bacteria > Desulfobacterota > Binatia > UBA9968 > UBA9968 > CAYPHJ01. Next base: position 6,369 of record CAYPHJ010000093.1, on the reverse strand, counting down.
CGTCGACACTTTGAGCCACACGCACCGGCCGACCCTGGGTTTTTCTCGCAATCGCAACAACCATTGGTTCGATCTTGAAATACGATTTTCCGCCGAAAGCTCCGCCTACGTACGGCACCACAACCTCAACCCTGGAATGAGGGAACCCGAACATATGAGCGATTTCCGCCCCTACGAGGAACGGATGAGCAGATGAAGTCCAGAGGGTAATTCCTTCCCGGGTGTATTTTGCGACAGTGGTGTGGGGCTCCATCGTGTAGTGATAGATCATGGGAAACTCATAAGTCTCTTCGATGATCTCGTCCGATTCTTGGAAGCCTTTGTCCGTGTCTCCTTTTGAGAAGTGTTCGCGATGGCAAATGTTGGGTTGGGTTTGTTCTCCCACGCCCCCCATTTCGTGAAATTCTCCTACGCCGGCCACATTCTCGTGCAAAATTGGCGCGCCTTCGGCGAGCGCGTCTTCTGGCGTCGCCAAGACCGGCAGTTCTTTATAACGAACTTCAATGAGCGAGAGAGCTTCCTCCGCAATCTTCCGATTTTCCGCAGCAATGATCGCGATGGGTTCGCCAATATAACGGACGCGATCGATCGCGATTAACGGCCGGTCGCGCAGGCAATGTCCGTAGTAGGGATTAATGTCCTTAAGGTCGGCACGCGTCAGTACGGCAACAACTCCGGCCAAGCCTTCGGCTTTGCGGACATCGATTGATTCAATGAGCGCGTGAGGAAAAACGCTCCGTAGCACCTTTCCTTCAAGCAATCCGGGAAGCGCAAGATCGCCCGTGTACTTTGCCTGTCCGGTAACCTTCTCGACTGCGTCACGTCGGGCGGCGCTGCTACCGACGATGGTCCGATTTTGAAGCATCGACTTCTTTTATTTCTTCACACCGAGCAGATCCCTTAACTTGGCCGCCAAACCCGGGTCGAGCTTGGACATACGCGCGACAATGTCTTCGATTTCATTCCCTTCCACCGGGTCGAGTCCCAGTTTCGATTTCTTCATCTCCGCAAGGAATTCGGAATCCTTCATCGTTTGTTGAAACGCTCGCTGCATGACACTTACCGTTCCTTTCGGGGTGCCGGGCGGCAACGCAAAAGGACGAAGAATAAGGCTCTGGTCGTGAATACCGATTTGAATCATTTGCTTGCCCTCTTGGGGTTTCGCTAATTGCATCGCCACGGGTACCTTTGGCAAATCGGGTTGGGCCTTCGGCACAGCCTGGATTAAGACACGCGCGTTGCCGCTCTCCAGGGCCTGGCTCCATTGGGCTTTCATCACTTCCCAACCCCAGCACAAGCCTCCGATCTCACCGCTCTCTGCAGCAAGCCGGATATCCGCTGTGCCTTTGTAGCCGGAGACGATCTGGACCGGCAAACCGAGTGCTGCCTGAAGCACCCTAGGAACGTCGTAAGTCTCGGAGCCTGGCCCGGTCGCTCCGAGTTTCACCGCAGTCTTAGCATTCATCCAGGCGTTGAGATCGCTCAGGCCCGTTGCCTTAGTGACCGCGCAAACCGCATCGAGCTTGGCGGGAGCGCCGAGCCACTCGAACTTGCGTGAATCGAATTTTGCCGCTGGATTCCCAAGAATCTGTCCCACCACGACACCACCGATAAAGTGGCCGATGGTCAGACCGTCTGGTTTTGCTTGATTGTAGAGATGATTTGCAGCAATTAAGCTCCCGGCGCCCGGCATGTTCTCAACGATGATTGTGGGACTGCCCGGAAGGTACTTTCCCATATGCCGCCCAATCGCCCGGGCATACGCATCAAAGCCGCCCCCAGACGAAAACCCAACCACAATCCGGACAGTTTTGTCCTTGAACGGTTCTTGAGCGGGGGCACTCGCAACTCCGATCAGAAACAGGAAACAGACCATTGCACATATCTTCTTCATTTCAAACCTCCTGACTAATGGAAGAGCGGGTCCGAAAAAATACCCTTGAGCCGTGAAAGCCTGGCATGTTCTGGAGAACCTGCGTTCACAGGCGAACCCTATAGTAGTACCGATCCGCTCTGCCGAGGCTGCGGCGAAATTCCATCGGCACCTCACGGGACGTAAACGTTTTCCGCTCGATAATGATGACCGGAAAGAATTCTTCCAGCCCCAGCAGCCGCCGCGCGTGCGCGTCTGGCAAGCCGGCCGTGAGGTATTCTTCAACCTGCATCACGTGTGTGCCGTATCGATCCTTGATGTGGTCGTACAAGGACGGGACGTCAGGATCGACTTCTTGAAGTCCGGGGAAGAGCTTCTGGGGAAAAAACGAGAGCTGGTAAATGCACGGTACGCCTTTTATCAATCGCACCCTACTTAGCTCCACCACCCGCTGCGTTGTGGGAATTGCCAGAATGTCGGCTACGTTTTTCGTAGGCTGTACGACGCGAGCCCTGACTATTCGTGATTCGGGAATGAGCGCCTCCGAGGAGTCGCGGTCGACAAACCTGAAATAATGGAGAAGACTGCGCTCGAATTTTGGGCTCGCGACAAAGGTCCCGCGGCCTTGATGGCGCTGCAGGACACCCTCTCTCACAAGATCGGAGATTGCCATTCTTACAGTCCCCCGGCTCACGTTGAGTTCAGCGCAAAGCTTTTGCTCAGGCGGAATTGGATCTCCAGGTTTTAGGTGCTGCGCGCTTATGAATTCCCTTAAGCGCGCTTTCACCAGGCGGTATAACGGGATGCCTTCACTTTCATGCAAAAGAATCTGATTCATGGGGTTCGACCGGCTCCTTTTACGTTGCTGTCCTACGCAGGTTTCTGACTGTGTTCTCGTGTAAAAGACGCGTTACCCATGCCGGACGGCCGCGAGTTTCTGCGACATCCAATCGGCAGTCATCGGTCTTACGATATGGTGCAAGTTGTGGCACACGTGATTGCCCTCATCCAAGAGCCAGATATCTTTCGTACATTTGGCGCTGTCATACATTTTCTGGGCTTCATGGTACGGTGTGACGGGATCTGCTTTGCCGTGAATGAAGAGTAGCGGGCATTCCACTTTTTCAATAACCCCTTTGAGTGTAACCTGAGCGGCTCTGTCCCTTGCTTCCGCTGCGCTTGTCGTGCCCCAGAGATAATTGAAGCGCCGCAAACGCAGCGTATCGTCCCAGCGATAGTATGAAATGTCGAAGGGACCGCAGTTTTCAACGCAGGCGACTACTCGCTTATCAAACGCCGCTGCCCGGACCACAAGATAACCTGCAAAGCTGCCGCCCCAGAGGCCCACTTTTTTCTCATCGATACGAGGGTGTTTGCTTAGCCAGTCGATCGCCGCCGAGATAGCCCGCTCGTAATCCACTCGCATTCGCATCCTAGACCAGGTTTCTCCCTGACCCGGTCCGTCAAGGCTCAGTGTGGCCATCCCGCGGCGGAGAAAATATTCTTCCCGCGGGTAAAATTCCTCTTTGCTTGCATCGGAGCCGGGAATGAGGATCACGCAGGGAAGTTTCTCTCCTTCATTGGGAATGCGCAGATTGGCGGCCATAGTTATTCCGTCGAAAGGAATCTCCACGTGGACTGGCGCAGGATCGAGTGCCGGCGCGCCCTTGGCAAAGCACTCGAGCTTGCGCTTCTGCGCCGCCGCTTTTTGGTCCAGATCTTCGTAAAAGAGATTCTGGGCGAAGTGATAGCAGCTTGCGGCGCGAAGATAGAACTGAGCCGCAGACAACAAACGCTCGGATGCGGCTGATTTTTCTGCCCTGTCCTCATGCGCTTTGGCCGTGTTGCACCATTCTCGGCACCAGTCGCCCCAAACCCGGATGCGCTCCAGCGTGCTCTCCATGTCGTACACGTCCACTCCGTTTGCCAAAATCCTTGATCGGTTGGCAAGAAAGCGACTGTCGCGCCAGTCTTGTTCCGACTTTTCGTACACAAGAGCCATTCGAATCCTCCTTCAGCACTCGGGGTTCATTGCTGCAGTGCGGCCTTGAGTTTACTCGTGACCGTCGGGGAAAGCTTAAAAAGCGCTTGTACCATTCGATCAAGCTCTTCTCCGCTGATCGGATCCACCCCCAATCTCGATTTCTTCGCATCAGCTAGGAATTCCGGGTCCTTTAATGTTGCATCGAACGCTTTGCGGAGAATCTGCACCCTATCTTTAGGAGTGCCGGGCGGGAGGCTGTACGGACGGTTCAAATCGTTGATGCTGTGAATGCCTGCTTCAATAAGCTGGCGATTCTCTTTCCCTTTCGCCAGATTTATTGCGACCGGAACTTTCGGCAAATCCGGAGCCGGCCGAGACGCAGCTTGCACTACGACCACGACATCCCCTCCCTGCAAAGCGTCCCATGTCCCGCGCGTTGCTTCCCAGGTTGGGCACCCGCCCGCCACCTCTCCGGCTTCAATGGCAACACGGATATTGGCAAAGCCCTTGTACCCCGCAACGAGCTGGCTGGGGAGTCCAAGAGCGTCGCTCAAAATTTTCGGCACGTCGTGTGTGTTGCTGCCCGAGCCAATCGTACCTATCGGGACGGGCTTTTTTGCCGAAGCCCATTGTTCGATGCTGGTAATTCCACTAGCCTTGCTGAACAGGCATACAGGAGAAATACTCACCGGAGATCCAATCCACTCGAACCGCCTGGCGTCAAACTGTATTCCGGACTGACCCAAAACCTGGCCCATGATTAGCCCGCCATTCCAGTTTCCGATGGTAAGCCCGTCAGGCTCGGCCACTTTGTAGAGGTGATTCGCCAATACGAGGCTTCCCGCGCCAGGCATGTTTTGCACGATGACCGAGGGATTGCCCGGAATGTGTTTGCTCAAGTGCTTCGCAATTGTCCGTGAGTAGGTGTCAAAGCCCCCTCCCGCAGTGAAGCCGACAATTATGCGGACCATCTTGCCTTTGAAGAAACTTTCCTGAGCAGACACGTTTGTGGTGACCACCATCAACCCGAGCACTAACAGTGCGCTCGCAGCCCATTTTTTAATAAGTCGCTGCATGAAATATTCCTCCTTTAAATCAGGGTCAGGGTCATTATGTGCGTCGGTTGACAATTTGTACAGACATCCATACTAGTTGAACATATTGATTGCAAGCCCTCCCGCCGAGAGAAGACTTTCGTTTCAGAGCGGAAAACTATTCTGTCCAGAAAGGAAACAAATATGCCCCTATTTCTCAGCAATGAAGATCAGGAAAAAGCGATTACTGCCGCGCAGGCGATAGATGCGCTGGAAAAAGGAATCCGCCAATTTGCCAAGGGACACGCTATTCGCCGTCCGCGCATTGATAATTTTGTGCCGACTCGTCGCCCGGACCAGTTCTTTGCATTCAGTTCCATGGAAGGAGGGATTCGGGAGCCGGGTTATTATGCGCTGCGGATCAAACCCGACATTATTTCATGGCCTACGGTCAACGGCATGCGGCGGCGCGTGACCTACTGCTCGCGTCCCGGCCTCTACGGAGGACTCGTATTTATTTTTAATGTAGATAATGCCGAACTCTTAGCAATTATGAACGACGGCTTCATTCAGCATTATCGCGTTGCCGCTGCGGCTGCGCTCGGCGCGAAATATTTATCCAGGCCAGACTCAAAGATTTTTGGCATCATAGGTTCGGGCGGCATGGCCAGAAGTTTCGCGGAAGCGTTCGCAGTGGTTCGGAGCATTACTCAAATCAAGGTGTTCAGCCCTAACAAAGATCACGTAAACCAATATGTGCGCGCGGTTTCGGACAAGGTCAGTTGCGAGATTGTTCCGGCTGCAAGCGCCAAGGATGCGCTTGCAGGCTCGGATATCGTTGCTACCTGCACAAACGCGTACCAACCGGTCGTTGAAGGGAAATGGCTCCAGGAAGGTTCACATTTTGCCAACGTCACAGCATACGAGGTTGGGCCAGACCTGTTTAGCTGTATTAGCACGGTCGGCCTGTTTGTGAGAAGGACGCCGATGTCGGCCGGAACTTTCATCGACGACGATTTCGCGTTGCGAATTGACGGAATGACATATGCGGCCGGGACACCGGAGGAACGACGAAAAATTCCTCCGCATAGCGCAAAGCTTCAGGCCAGAGGAGAAGATCGCCAACGGTTTCCGAACGCCAGGTACGTCGATTGCGTCAACTGGGAGACGGGAGATTCATATCGCCGCGCCAGTGCCAGCGAAATTACCACGCTGGAGAATAACTCTTATGGGACATTGCCGGGTGATGGCGCGCACAGCGCCGGTATTCAAGGGATCCAATTCGCGAGCGTGGGTGGTCGAATCTACGAACTCGCGCGAGAACAAGGACTTGGACAAGAGTTGCCCATGGAGATGTTTCTCCAGGATATTCCCACTTAAAAAGAAGGCTGACCAGAGGGCATAAATCCACTGTAAGCGGGTAAGCTGTTCTAAGGTGCTAATCACCGTACATAGGTCAGAATACCAACTGGATTTCT
>CAYPHJ010000092.1:0-17926 GCA_964410485.1 uncultured Syntrophobacteraceae bacterium | reverse complement strand
AGTGAGGGGAAACTTTTAGTCGCAGTAACCTTCTAAAATACAATAGAGTACTAGCTAGCAGGCTGCTGAAAAACTCTCCGTTCACCCTTCGAGAACCTCAGGGCGAACGGAGACGAACTTGAAATGAGTAGGGATTTTCCGTTCATGCTGAGCCTGTCGAAGCATTCCGAACTTTTTTCAGCAACCTGCCGGAGTATTGGAGTAGTGGAAGCTTTTTAATCCATCACTCCAATACTCCACCACTCCAATCTTTGGAGGAGAGGCCATGGCAAGAGACGAGAAAGATCGATTTGGTGAGAAAATGAAGCTGGTCGAACGCGCCAAGGAAGATATTTACTTTGCCCAGCGCGACCGTGAGCTGTTGGAAAAGCTCAGGAATCAACTCAAGAAGGTCGACACGGGGAAGCAACCCCGCTGTCCTAAATGCGACGGTGTACTGGAGAGTCACGAGTTCCAGGGAGTCCTTCTCGACCGCTGCGAAAAGTGCGGTGGCATCTGGATGGACAAGGACGAGCTTGAAGCCGTGATTACGAGACTCAATCGCGGTCCCCTGGCACCCTGGATCGGCAAATTGACACCCAAAGACTGAGGGGTGGGTTTCAGTGGGACTGTGGAGGCTGGGTGACGTGTTAAGACTGCACCCGACTTCGCTCGCACGTCCTCTCCCTCTGGAAGAGGACTGAGGTGAGAGTTCCCGCGGAAGCGGAAGCCCGGAATAGGAGAGACAATGAGATCGGCAAAAAAATACAATACTCAATACAAGAAGAGAATCGTCGAGAGAGACACCTATCTGCCGCGGCGTACACCCAAGGGCGTCATTCAGTGCACTGGCTGCGGCGCCTTTTATGCGAGGCGGCATTGGACGCTGAACCCGCCTGCGGGATTCAGTAGTCCAGTCCATGCCCATCCTGTTTACTGTCCCGCCTGTATGAAGATACGCGAAAGTTACCCGGGTGGTGAACTGCGGCTGATTGGTGTTGAGCAGGTAGAAGATCGCGGCGAGATCGCCAGAATCCTTCGCAACGAAGAAGCGCGGGCCAGAGAGAAGAATCCATTGGAGCGGATCATGGGGTTGTCTGCAGCCGATGGAGACTGGCGCGTTGAGACGACCACCGAAAAGCTTGCTCAAAGGCTTGGCCGCGCAGTGCGCAAAGCCCGCGGTGGCGACCTCCAGTACAAGTGGCGCCACCAAAACAAATTTGCGCGAGTGGTCTGGGAGAAGGCGGGTTTGTAGCTCACACAAATGATTTTTCGGCCGAGACGGTGTTGAGGAGATCAGATACCACTTTCGTCAAGTCAGGTTGGCTGATTTCCTCGAGGTCGTAGCGGACTCGGCAGTGGGGTTTAGATAGTGGGATTAAGCGTGCCAAATCTACCGGAGTCGCCACGACAATCGCGTCGCAAACTGCGGCGTTGATGGTTTCCGCCAATTCCTCGAGTTGTGATTGAGAGTAGCCCATCGCTGGGAGAGCCTTGCCAACGTGCGGATAGCGATCGAAGGTTTCGCGCAAACTGCCGCGCGCGGAAGGTCGGGGGTCGACAATCTCAGCGGCGCCATGACGTTGGGCCGCCAGAATGCCGGATCCGTAACCCATTTCGCCATGGGTGAGCGTTGGACCGTCTTCAATGACCAAAACCTTCTTGCCGCGGATGAGTTCCGGCTTGTCCACGGTGATGTTCGAGCGCGCCTGGATGACGGTCGCGCGGGGATTTGTATTGGCGACGTTATACATTACCTGCTGAACTCCGCCGACCGGCGCTGAATCGATCTTGTTCACGACGATCACTTGCGCTCGGCGCAGATTGGTCTCACCGGGATGATAGAGGAGTTCGTGACCTGGCCGGTGAGGATCGACCAGAACGATTTCCAGATCGGGCCTAAAGAAAGGCCAGTCGTTGTTGCCGCCATCCCAGAGGATAATGTCGGCTTCCTTTTCGGCCTCGACGAGTATACGCGCGTAATCAACGCCGGCAAAAACGATTATTCCTTGGTTAATGTGCTGCTCGTATTCTTCACGTTCCTCCACCGTGCACCTCTGGCGCTCACAGTCATCGAGAGACGCAAATCTTTGTACAGCTTGCCGGCTCAAGTCGCCGTAAGGCATGGGATGGCGCACCACAACTGGGCGCAGCTTGCGCTCTTGTAACAGAGCGGAGATGCGTCGCACCACGGAATCTTTCCCGCATCCGGTGCGAACCGCGCAGACTGAGATCACCGGACGCGCAGAAGTAAGAAAGCTACGATTTGGCCCGATCAAGCGGAAATCGGCTCCACAGGCGAGCACGCGTGAGGCGATATGCATCACACTGACGTGAGACAAATCACTGTAGGCAAGCACAACCTGATGGACACCCGCAGTTCGAATCAGCTCTTCCAACTCCTCTTCCGGATAAATCGGTATGCCCTCCGGGTAGTTTGGGCCGCTTAACGAGGGTGGATAACGTCGCTTTTCGATGCCCGGGATCTGTGCCGCGGTAAACGCAACGACCTCAGACTCCGGATCATCGCGGAAGCAAAGATTAAACGTGTGAAAATCCCTGCCCGCGGCGCCCATGATAATGACACGCTCCGGCATGGTACGATTAAGTCTCTCGTGGATTTCGGATTTCATGTTTCTTCTATTTTAAATTGGGATATGCGCAGGTGGAGCAAGATACATGCCCACCGGCGAGCGCCGGCGACACCCCCGGCAAGAAGCTGCTTCACAATTTTCTCACTCCCAGGATTTCATCCCCATTTTTTTGCAACTCTGAGAATCATTGTAATATGCTGATTGCAGTGTTGGAGTATGGGAGTACTGAAGTGGGTTGGGGTTTTATACATCACTCTAATTCTCCACCACTCCAATACTTCACGCCTTGATTTGGCACGTCTTGTGCGTTCTAGGGCGGGGTGAGGATACTTGGCGCCCTGGAGATTCGAGGGAGTATTTCATGATCTTACGCTCGCCCGCAGAAGAATGAAAATGGTGCCTTTCCCTCGTACAGCAGGACTGTCATCCTGAACGAAGTGAAGGATCTGCTTTGTAGGGAGGACCGGGGACGGAAGACCGGAGACCGGAGGAAAAGCAGATTCTTCGTCGCGGCGCTCCTCAGAATGACATTCAGAAAAGGCTCCAAGGCGGATCCGAGAACAAGGGCGGCCGAGGTTCCAACCCCAATTTTCATAGAGTGTTCCATGATCTTACGCTCGCCCCCAGAGGATAAAGATGAGCCCTCAGGGAATGGCTCGGTACATAGCCCCTCATTCATTTACCCTCGCCCTTTTAGGAAGGGTGAGGGTAATTTTCAAAGGAGACTTTAAGAACGCCCTATGCTTGACTGGTACTGGTTGATCATCATTTTCGCGGCGTACATTGTGTTGATGCGTTGGGTGTTGCCCCGACTTGGCATTCCTACGTGAATGGCCGGTCCCTGCAACGTCGAGTCTCGACGCGACAAGCCTGAAGGATCGAAATCTGAATAGCAGGAGCAAAACGAGCAATGGGCCGAAAAGGAGTCTTGAAGTATGCGGCCCCATTTTGCTGATGGCCCGACTCTATTGGAGGCGCTTGAAAACATTTACTGACACAAAACTACGAGTCCTATAAAATAGCTTGTCAATCTCAATCAGGAAGACGCTATGGATCGTACGCAAGTGAATCGTGACGAAGAGATCCGGCAACTTGCATACAGGCTTTGGCAAGAGGAAGGATGTCCGGACGGGCGTGAGGTCGAGCATTGGGCTGAGAGCCCAGACGATCTGGGCAGAAACCCATTATCCACAAAGCAAGCCGACACGGTCCAGGGCTTCTAAGGGAAGAAAAGCAAAGCAAACCCCGGTCGCCGAACGAGAGCTGTAATTTTCCGTCACTCATCAGTTTTAGAGCTCCCCTCTGTTGATTCGGATTCACAAGCTCAATCAGGCTCTGCGGCGCATGGCCTCAAACTACAGGATCGGTCAGGCCGTCCAACGGATTTGGATCATCGGGGCGGACGCGGACAACAACCTGCGAGCGGTTCTGGATGCGCCTTCTGATCGGGAGCGCGATAAACGGCATCATGAACCAATGCGTCTTCCAGTACGCCCAATAGACGCGCCAGGCAGCGGCGCTCCCCATGACTATTTCAGCCGTGCCTGAGATCGACGGGCCGTCTTCCTCCCCGATGTAACAGATTACGCGCGGGTCTCTGCGTATCCGCTTTAGTTTGTAGGAAGCCTCCGGGGTCAGGAATTCGATATGTCCGTTGTTGACAGTGAGCCAGACCTGAACCTTTACGAGTTCACCCGTTTTTTTGTACGAGCCGAACCATTGTTTGTACCGCTTGAGTCCGCGTTCCAGCTCAGGGGTCATCAAGGGGAATCCTCCAATCTTCGCCAGGGTGAGCTGGCCTTTTGTTTGTTTTTTATCTCGAAAGAGGGATTGCCGAATTTGCACTCCGTCAGTGGCCGTCTACGCTGTGCCGATTTATGCCGGTGCAAAGACTCGACAATTATCTCCGGGTCCCGAAGAGATCACACCGGCCGAAATGTTCCGGAGCTATGACAAACGTCTCATTGCTGTTGCGCCGCCCGGCGCGATTCTTGGGATTCTCTTTCTGGACCAAGCCGTTGCTGTCGCAGCTCGTAGGCGGCGAACAACAACACACCGATCACGAACGGTAGAAGGAAGTAGAGGCCGCGAAATGCAAGGAGCGCGCCGATGACGGCCGCCTGCGGCAGCAAATAAATGACGACGGCTTCGAGCACTCCGAGGCCGCCGGGTACGTGGCTAAGGAGCGAGGCGAGATTCCCAAGGACATAGATCGTCGCAACGGCGATGTAGGCGACATCGATGTTAGCCAACAGAACCTGATGAAGCGCGGCTGCCACAAAGCAGAAGTTAATCGTCCCGACACATACCTGGGCGCATGCAAGCTTTGGCACCGGCATCGAGATCTCCCATTGCCATATCGTCAAAGTACCGCGCAGCAGTATTGAAAAACACAAGTAAGCCGCTGTTAAACCAAGGCATGTGCCGCCAAGCACAACAGCAACGGTGTCACTAAAGCCGACGAGATCAGCGGCCATTTCCGGACGCAACAACAGGGCAATTCCGGCGAGCGTATTCAGCCCCAACGCAACCGTAATAGCGCAGAAGAGTATGATTTTAGCGATGTCCCCAGCGGGGATGTCCCAGCGCGAGTAAAAACGGTAGCGTATGGTGGCGCTGCTGGCCGCGGCAAACCCTACGGTGTGGCCGATGGAAAGTGCTGAGAACGATGCCAGGGCGATGCGACGGTATGGGATCTTCGCCCCTACGTAACGGACGGCCAGAGTGTCGAATAGTGTAAGCGAAAAGTAGCTGCCGGCTACAAAAAGCGAACCCAACAACAGGTGCGGAACTGAGATCGCAAAAATCGATGCGACGATTTCCGCTGGATCATAGCGGCGCACCGCTCGATAAACGAGGTAGGCTGCGGCACCAAACGCTGCCAGGCCGAAAAACGGAAGAAATCTTTTGGCCTTCATGTTCCCGCATGCTACCCTGCCTCACGCCCTCACACAAATAACTGCTCGTGGGGCGCTGAGCCACCATGGAAAAAAGATAACTTAACCGCAAAGAACACAGAGCGGCAAAGGCCGCAACCAAAAACTCGGAATATCCCGCAAAGTAATTCATGTACCAAGGTACAACACAGCGGATGAAAATGAGCCCGCAGTGGTTCGGATCAACACCGATAAATCCCCCATAGCCCCCTTTAGCAAAGGGGGCCGGCCGCAGGACGGGGGGATTTATGTGTAGTCACAGTTTCATAAGAGACGCAAAGGCGCAAAGGGTAAATAATTAAGCGCAAAGCGATGGCGCAAAACAGGAAAAAGAAATTCAACAAAGAACTTCGATGTAGCAGCGCAGCTGGGGCACGGATGATAATTTCGTGAGAGCAAACCGGATGACAGGTCCAGCAAACGTGATCCCCGAAGAGTCCTTTCATAAAATATGGAACGACCGACGCTGACTCGTTTCGCGTGGCTCTCGATTGGCGCGGCCCTGGCCACCATCGGTTTGAAAGGATTGGCTTATTTCGTAACCGGTTCCGTAGGTCTTTTGTCCGATGCGCTTGAGTCGGTGGTGAATTTAGCGGCGGCGCTGATGGCTCTCGCGATGCTTACCGTGGCAGCCCGTCCTGCAGATGAGATGCACGCGTATGGGTATAGCAAAGCCGAATATTTTTCCAGCGGTGTCGAGGGGGCGCTTATCGTGCTGGCGGCAGGGACGATTGTGTGGGCTGCTGTGCCACGATTGATCGTGCCACAGCCTCTCGAACAGGTGGGGATTGGCCTTGCTCTCTCCACGGTGGCCGCTGGCCTCAATTTCGTGGTCGCCCGGCGACTGCTGGCAGCGGGTAGAGAGTACGGATCGATCACACTCGAGGCTGACGCCCGCCATCTTATGACGGATGTCTGGACTTCGGTCGGCGTCATTGTGGGAGTCGCCGCGGTAGCCCTTTCGGGATGGATGCGGCTAGACCCGATCATCGCGCTGGGAATTGCGGGAAATATTCTCTGGACGGGAGTACAACTGGTTCGGCGCTCGGCGTTGGGTCTGTTGGACGCAGCGCTCAGCTCAGCGGAGCAGGACGCAATCAAGCAAATTCTGCGCGAATATGAGGCACAAGGGATTCATTATCATGCGCTGCGCACGCGCCGAGCGGGAAGGCGGTCTTTCATCTCGTTCCACGTCCTGACGCCGGGAGATTGGACCGTGCGACGCGGCCATGATGTGCTCGAACATCTGGAGCGCGACATCCGCGCAGCGATTCCGGGCGCTACTGTTTTTACGCACATGGAGCCGATCGAAGATCCGGCCGCGTGGGAAGATCTAGGGCTGGATCGTCATTGAAAATGTCAGCTCGCACGCGCAGGATTTTCGTCTGCTACCGGGGGATAGCCGAACGCAGGAACTCGTGGATCAGCTGAAGCTGAGTCCGATCTCCTGTCTCTCTCCATTCTCTGGATCACGTCCGCCCTTCGACAAGCTTGAGCGATAAAATCCATCAAAAAGAGACGGTGAAACCGACCGTAGCCCCGCCATTGACGGCGCCCCGCGTTAAACCCGCGAAGCCGGCGATGTCGAACTTGATTTCCCAGGGACTTTCCCACACCAGGCCCAGCAGTGCCGTGTTATCGGGAAGCGTACGGCCGGCAGACGCGCCTCGTAACTCGGCCACGGTCGAGATCGTTTCCGAGACGGCCAGTTCGGCGGCCACCGCCCACAGGAACAAACCGACACGGTCGCCTGTGGAACTTCTCGTTACTCCTCCGCCCAAATTGAAATGAGCTCTGAGTGGGCCTCTTTCAACCGTACTGACCAATACCCCCTCGAAATCAAGCCGCCTTCGACCGTCCGTAGCCAGCTCTCGTCGTTGCGTGGGTAACAATACCGTGAGCTCCGTGGTGAGCGGTGGAATGTTACCGGCTCCTTCAAAAAGCCGGATCTTCGTTGTGACCGACGTCTGCTGGGCGCTCCCCAGCGTTGTCCGCCCTCGTTCCGTCCTGTCCCGCACCAACGTGAATCCTCCGCCGATATCCAGTTCGAAGTTTGGCATCAAACCGATATTGAAAACTACGGAAGGAAGATCAAGCGCGGTCTCATTAGCGCCCCTTCGTGTACTACGCGCAAACGCCACCCCGGTCTCCACTTCAATGGTGCCAGGTTCAACGATGTCCGCATCCGTGGCAGCAATGAACGGCCTTAATGCATGCGCATGCTTGGCGTCGATCAAAGCCCAGACGAGCAAAAACAACACGATCCGCCGCATAAAGGAAAACCTCCTAGTGTGTGATTAATTATTAGAAAATGCTACTCCCAAGCTCATACCTCAATTGCCATCCACGGGTGTTCCGGGGATTAAAGCAGGTTGCCACGGGTGCTAATGGTGCCGTTGCGTAACACGTTTTTTTCTTTTGTGTCAAATTCCGAGACTACAACACCTGGCAGAATCGTGTCCTCTGGGGGCGAAGCCCGATACGTCAGCGGCGAAATTCCATGTGTTATTGAGCACGTGGATTTCGCATGGTAAAGCTTGGACTGGTTTCTTTCGTGAAAGTTTCAAAATTGGGGGAACTTGACGTGATGGGATCTGTGAGAAAAGCTGCCGATGTCGCCGAGGACCAGAACGCACTGATCGTTCGTGTCGAGCAACTGGAAAGAGAAATCGAGGACCTCAAGGCGAGGACCCCTGAAGAACGCGCGACGATCGTGGTGTTCAGTGGCGAACTTGACAAGGTGCTGGCTGCATTCGTCATTGCCACCGGTGCTGCCGCGGCGGGCCTGCAAACCTCGATGTTTTTCACTTTCTGGGGACTCTGCGCGCTCAAGAAAGCAGGAGCCCCCGCTCTCAATCGGACGCTTAAAGAAAAGATGTTTGCGATGATGACCCCGTCCGGTTCTAAAAAGCTGGGCGTCTCGCGCATGAATTTCTTTGGCATAGGCGCTGTGATGCTGCGCGCGATGATGAAGGAGAAGAACATCGCGAGTTTGGAAGAGCTCATGGATTTGGCGCAGGATCTCGGGGTGAAAATCATAGCGTGCACGATGTCCATGGATGCCATGGGTGTGTTGAAGGAAGAACTTATCCAGAATCTCGAGTACGGTGGTGTTGCGACCTATATGGCCGACGCAAGCCGATCGAAAGTAACGTTGTTCATCTGATGAGAAGTTCGTTGGTATGGTGGACATGCGAGATGTGCCGTGGTGATTAAGGCCAACCCCTGCATTCTTTTTGAAAATCCCCCCTGACCTCCCTTTGCCAAAGGGAGGATTTTCCCCTCTTTGGAAAAGAGGGGTTAGGGGAGATTTTGAGGGCTCAATGTCAATTCAATTTTGCGACCCTTTATAACTTGAATGAAAGAAGCATCGATGCCTGAAAGCACAGAAATTGATGTAAAAGAATTGCTGGAGAAAATCGATTCCAGCGAGCCGCTCATGCTGCTCGACGTGAGAAATACGGAAGAGTTCGAGAGCTGGAGAATCGAGGGGGGGCGGAAACTCGAACTCATTCACATTCCATATTTTGATTTTGTCGAGGACGAAGAAGCAGCGGCAAAACGGCTGCCACAGTCGAACAGGGAAGTGGTTGTAATCTGTGCCAAGGGCGGCTCGTCGGAAATGGTTGCGGAGATTCTCCGCGGCTTGGGCCTGTCAGCACGGAATCTTGTCGGCGGCATGATCGCATACGGTGAATACCTCGATCCTGTCAACGTTCCCCTCCAAGCGGACGAGCGGCGCAATTTTGAATTGTGGCAGTTCAACCGGCGTGGCAAGGGATGTCTCTCCTACGCCATTATTTCCGCAGGCGAAGCAGTGATCGTCGACGCGTCGCGTGCCATAGAAGTCTATGAGTCGTTTCTCACTCGGGCTGGTGCCCGGCTTCTGTACGCTCTGGACACGCACATTCATGCCGATCACGTAAGCGGTGGACCAGAGTTGGCGGCAAGATTCGGCGCTAGTTATTTCGTAAGCGCTGAATCGGGTTTGGATCTCCGATATCGCGCTAGCACGATGAAAGACGGAGACGAGCTTAGATGTGGAGACGCCTCAATTCGCGTCATCGCCACTCCCGGTCATACTCCCGGATCGGTTTGTTGCCTGGTGGCGGATCGCTACTTGTTGAGCGGGGATACGCTCTTCAAGAGATTGGTGGGGCGACCGGATCTCGGCGGGCACGTCGTCGAGTGGTCGGCAGAACTCTTCCGCACCTTGCGCGAGCGAATCGCTCCGCTGCCTGACTCGGTTGTGGTGCTTCCCGCGCATTACGCGGACGTTTCGGAGATCGGCCAGGACGGCGTGGTGTCGGCGATGCTGGGCGAGTTGCGCCGCGATGTGCCAGAGCTTCAGATTGCGGAAGTTGCTTCATTCACCGAAGCGATGAAGCGCGCTGTCGGGACTCCGCCGCCAGAGTATGCGGAGATCATCAATGTGAATCTGGGCAAAACAAAGGCGGATACCGATCGCGTGGTGGAATGGGAGTTGGGTAAGAACCAATGCGCTGCGGGCACACACGCGCGGTAGTGAGACAACACAACCACAATCTCGGACAGGAGATCATCGAACAATGAAAAAGCTGGATGTCCGTGGGGCGAAATGTCCCATTCCAATTGTAAAGGCAAAAAAAGAAATTGATCAGATGCAACCCGGCGAGCAGTTAGAGGTCATTTCAACGGACCCCGGCTCCGTCCCCGATTTCAAAGGCTGGGCCCAGACCAGCAAGGCCGCTATCCTGAAGGGGCAGCGCACGGAAAAAGAGGGGGCCACGGAACTCTACATCCACATCCTGGAACGCAAGTGAATCCTTTGGGGACCGCGCCTGTGATTGAACTCACCAGAGGGATTCTGAGCGCGCGGAGCCAACTGTGGTGCGAAGGTTCAGGGAGCAGGGGGCGTTTGCCTTTCTTCTCGGCTATGCGGCCGGAATGCCCCTATTGGTAAGCGGGTCGGGGCTCTGGTTTCTTTCCGACGTGATCGCCCTCTTCGAGAATGCTGGGCGCTGGGCGGCTCCGCTCTTTGCGCTGGTTACTGCTGCGGCGCTTGCCCTGGCGCTTCTTCCTTCTCTTGTTATGGCTGCTCTTGCGGGTGCCCTTTTCGGCCTCACAGGGATCATTCCGGCTGTTTGCTCCTATCTCCTCGCCTGCACACTCGCATTCGAAGTCGTGAGGCGATTTCTTCGTCCTTCGGTGCAGGCAGCGGTGCAGAGCTCGACACGGGCCCGGGCCGTTCAGGAAGAGCTCGAACAGGCCACGTTAAAAATCATTATTCTGAGCCGCTTGTCTCCAACGATTCCATTTGCACTAATGAACATTCTCCTGGGAGTGTCTCCGGTTTCTCGCTCGACGTACTTATGGGGAAGCTTCCTCGGGATGCTGCCGCGGACGGCCGTTACCGTAGCGATCGGCGCGGGCGCCCAGGCTGCGCTCGCCACGCTTAAAGCCGGCGGGTTTCCTCGCACGTTTGACGGCATCCTGGATCTTGTCGCACTGCCGCTCCTCGCCGCGATCGGGACAGCCGGACTCGTCTGGATCGTGGGCAGGGCGATCTGGAGGGCGCTCGCGGCTTCGCAGATCCGATCATAACTCCGACCGGAGCGGCAAGCACGTAAAGCTATTTCAGGGTTCAAAAGCTGAAGCTTGCGCTGGCTTGCCACAGTGAACTTTGAACATTTGAACACTGGAACCGGGAATTTGTCAGCCATCCCATATGGTCCAATTGTTGCTCTCTTCCCTCCAATGCGGGTATTGCTATTGGCGATGAGAGATGGAAACTACCAGCTGTGAACCTCTCTTTCTTCACGATTAACTTTTGGAAAGTTTTGGATGTTCGTCCGGGAGATGTTTTCAGAGTGGGGTTCATGGCCGCGTATCTCTTTTTTTTGCTGGCCGCCAACAACGTTATCAAGATTGTCAGGGATTCGCTTTTTCTCAGCCGCTTTCCGATCAGTCAGTTGCCCTACGTTTATCTTTTGACCGCGCTCGTGGCTGGCGTAGCCATAAGCATCTATTCTCGTTACACCTCAAGGTTTTCACCTTTCCAGGTCATTCTGGGCTCGCATGCGTTCATTATCGCTAACGCAATCGGCTTCTGGCTTCTTGTTGTATTGTACGACCTGGGATGGATGCTGTACGCCTTTTATGTCTGGTCGGGCATGGTCGGCCTTGTGGTTGTGGCGCAATTCTGGACCTTGGCCAACGAACTGTTTACTCCACGCGAGGCTAAGCGTCTTTTCGGCGTTCTCACAGCGGCTGGAACGCTGGGAGGTATGGCGGGTGGGTTCGGCGCCAGTTGGACAGTCAATTATCTCTTTGGAACAAGGCATCTCTTATGGTTCGTCGTGGCTCTTTTCACGGCTGCCTTTGCCGTGGTCTGGTTCGCCGTCCGTGAAAGCGAAAGGACCCTCACTAGCGGAGAGGCCGAGCTGTCGCCGAGAGACCTTAAGGACCGCAATACAAGCGGTGCCCTCGGTATTCTGCGCCATTCCCGCTATCTTCAAACGATCGCTGCCCTGATCTTTGTCTCGGTTAGCGTTTCGACCTTAATCGACTACCAGTTCAAGGCCGCGGCGAAGGAAGCCTACTTGTCGGCCGATGCGTTGGCGGGTTTTTTCGGCTCTTATTATGCCTGGCTAAGTGGTGTCACGCTGATGGCTCAGGTGTGGCTAACCGGCAAGCTTCTGATGGGCTTAGGTTTAACCCCAAGCCTTCTTCTTCTCCCGCTCACGCTCCTTGCGGGATCCGTCAGTCTGTTGATCTGGCCAGGTCTTTTTGCGGCGACAGGGACCCGGCTGGCCGAAGCCTCTTTGCGCACGAGTGTCCATCGCAGTGGAGTCGAGATTCTCTATCTGCCCATTCCTGATTTTATAAAGAAGAAAGTCAAGGTCTTCCTGGACGTCACGGTTGAACGGCTGGGAGATGGCACGGCTGCGTTTATCATTCTCTCGTACACATTCCTTTGGGGACGGTCCGAGGTCAACCTCCTGAGCTATTTTTCTATCGGTCTCATTGTTATCTGGGCTGCTGTTGTTTTCGTCGTGCAAGGAGGCTACATGGAGGCCTTACGAAGAAGTTTGGCACACCGTGAGCTACCATTGGAAGAAGCGCGAATCGATTATGCCGATAAGGGGACGGTTGAAGCTGTCTTGAAGACCTTGGGGGAAAAGGAAGAGCGGTCCGTCCTTTTCGGTCTCGATCTCATAGAAAGATTGGATCCAAAAGACATTGTGCTCCCGCGCGGCCTGCTTCACCACTCCTCTCCAGCGGTCAAGGCCCGAGCCTTAAAGCTGTTGGCAATGCACCCGGGTCCCATCACGCTGGAAGAAGTAAGCCAAATGCTGCGGGATGAGAACACCGAGGTCCAAGCAGAAGCCATCACCACGGCCTGCGCCATTTTCAAAGGGGACGCGATACCCGTCGTGCGCGCTCTTTTTGAAAGTCCAGACCCACGGATCAAAAGACGAGTTTTGGGGTGTCTGCTGCGCCATGGGGACGCGGTCGTGCGCGAAGCCGGCTTAAACGCATTTCGCAAAATGGTGACGGACCGCAGCCCCGACGGTGAAAAAGCTCGCATTGAAGCCGCGGGCCTTATGGGCGAGCTCGACGACCCGGAGTGTCCCGGCCATCTGAGCGAAATTATCAGAGAGGATCCTTCTTCTGCGGTGGTTCGCGTGGCGATGGCTGCCGCAGGTAAACGAAGATACCCTGGAGTTATTAGAGAGATCATCTTGCGTCTCGGTGATACCGCCACGAAGGCTGGGGCCCGTGAGGCCCTGATATGGTATGGTGAGATTGCAGTTAAAGGATTGAGAACTGCCCTGTTTGACTCCCGTATTCCGCGTGACATTCGGCTCAACATCCCTCGGACTCTCAGCAAGATCCATTCGCAGTTGGCGATGAATGCGCTCCTCGCCGGGCTGCTGGAGGAAGACCGCGTTATCCGATTCAAGGTTATTCTTGCGCTCGAAGAGATTTCTCGCCGGTTCCCGGATCTCAGGGTGGACCAGGAGATAATAGAGAGCGCTATCGTCTCTGATGTGATGCTCTATTCTCAAAGGTTTGTGATTTTCTTTGTTCTCTTTGGCTCCGGGCAAGAATCATTGGCCGGCCGAGAATCGCTCTTGCGCCTGGCCCTCATGGACAGTATGGAACGCGTGAGAGAGAGAGTGATGTGGCTGCTATCGCTCGTCTATCCTCCCAAAGACATTCGGCGCGCCTGGGAAGGCTTGACTTCTAGAAACCCGACTAAACGCGCCCATGCCATCGAGTTTCTCGATAACCTGCTTAGAGGAAACATGAAACAGTATGTCTTTCCTCTTTTTAGTGATGACCAGCAGGCTCGGCGTTTCAGAGCGTCTCTGGACTTACTTGGATTGAGAGCCATCGACACGGGATCGGCCCTGCGCACGCTGCTCGAACAGGGCGATATGTGGCTCACAGCGGCAACCGTCTGGGAAATCGGATCCAGAGGACTTGCAGAATTTCGTGATACGGTCTTGCCGCTTTTGAATTCTGAGAATGCTGTATTGCGTGAAACGGCGGGGGCAGTCATTCATAGGATCTAGCTTCGGTAATGGACCAAACAAAGCTCACCACCATAGAAAAAGTCATCTTCCTCAAATCGGTAGATATCTTTAAACATGCTACCATAGAAGAACTTGGCAGTGTGGCGGCTCTGACTGAGGAGGTGCATTTAGAGCCCGGGGAAATAATCTTCCGTGAGGGTGAAGCTATTGATGCAATCTACTTTACACTGAAGGGCCGAGTGGCGGTCGAAAATCACGGTCACATGCTTCGTGAGATCGGAGAAAAACAAGCCCTAGGCACTGTAGCTGCTCTTGACGGCAACCCGGCGATTTATACGGTTAAGGCTTTAGACTCTGTTCATGCCCTCAAGCTCAACGCCCAGGACTTTGACGACATTCTTTCACTTGACTTCGAACTGGTGCGGGCGGTTTTTCGGGCTTTGTGCCGGCGCATCCGTGAACAGCAGAGCACTTAGTTATTAAAGGGTCTCATAATAGTGACTGCATTCTTTTTGAAAATCCCTCCTAACCTCCCTTTGCCAAAGGGAGGATTTTCCCCTCTTTGGAAAAGAGGGGTTAGGGGAGATTTTGAGGGCTCAATGTCAATTCAATTTTGCGACCCTTTATAGCTGGCTTTCCCCCATAGCAGGCTCGCAAAGAATCCTCTTCGCATCGATGCGATTTCGCAGCGCGCTTTTTGTTCTTTTTGCGAAATCTCCAAACCTTACCCGTGCAGGATCAACGACATTCGACCAACATTTATTGGTATGCCTCTTGCTCCTATCCCCTCCACAAGGTGCCGACCCGAGGAAATAACCCATGATAGGAGAGAAGGAATGGCTCTTCCAGAAAAAAACAAGGCCGATCCTGTCCGCTTGAGACGAGAACAAATGACACAGTACTGGCAAGGGGATTTGACCCGAAAGGTCTATCTCCTGCGCCGGCAGCGCAAAGCAATCCTTGAGAACTGCCGCCGCATTGCGGTCGCGGGCGTCAGCAGGGACCCTAACAGCGATAGTTTTGGCTCGGTAGAAAAATTGTTGGGTTTGGGTCTCGAAGTTGTTCCTGTGTGCCCGGAAGGTGAGAGCTTGCTTGGGATCCGGTGTTACCCGCGTTTGCGCGATATTCCGGCAGGTATCGATATCGTTCAGGTCTATCCAGCGGCAGGCATTGATTTTGCCCAACTGGCACAAGATGCCGTCGAAAAACGGGTTTGCGCGTTTTGGATTGAACAGGGAGTGGCGGCTTCCCGTGACATAGAAGATATCTTGGCCAACGGAAGAGTGCAGTTGATTGAGTATGAGAACTTGCTGACCGAATACATCAAACACACGCCGGTGACGATGGTTTCATCTCGGCCGCGCAAAGATAAGAGGGCCAGCAAGGTCAAAGAGCGGATGACTAAAAATCCTTCTACAGTTAAGCCGGAGGACGGGCTTAAAGACGCTATCTGGAAAATGGAGCGGGGCCATTTCCGCCATCTACCCGTGGTCGATGAGAGCGAAAAGCTCATTGGTATGCTTTCGGATCGCGACGTTCGTTTGATCCGGCCTTCGCTGGCATTTGTCGACAAGCAAGATGCCAATGTCCAGCTATGGTCGATTGCGGTCCAGCAAGCAGCGGTTTTTGATCCTGTCAAAGTTCAGCCGGACACGACACTGAAAGAAGCTGCTGATCTCATGATGCGGTGGCAGGTGGGGGGGCTTCCGGTTGTCGATGATGAAAACCACCTGGTAGGCATTATTACCTATACGGACATACTGCGTGAGTTTGTCGGAAGAGAGGAGAGCGCGTAGCGTGCACCGCGCGCAGTTCCGAATTTCGAGTAATTCCCCTCTTTCCCGAGAGAAGAAACCAAAGAGTGCAGGGTTCGCTTCCTCTCCCACGACGTGGGAGAGGACAGAGCTGAGGGTCTGAAACGAAGCGCAGCGGTTGAACGGCTGGAACTACTTGAACTTTCACAAGGTAAGTGAAATCCAGTAGGAACCAGTAGCGAGGCGAAGGGATAATTGCCCCGCATAGCTTCGGAGAAGATACGATGACCGAATCACGTGTGTTGTATTACGAAACACAATTTGACTGGCAGTCGGAAAAAGAAGGTGAGTTGAAAGGACCGGGCTTGCCGACGCTCACGGTGGGAGCTCCCCGTGAGTTCAAAGGGCGCGGGAGGCAGTGGATGCCCGAGCACCTCTTTGTGGCATCAGTAAACAGTTGCTTTGTGCTGACGCTGTTGACGATTGCCGAGAATTCCCATTTGCCGCTCATCAGCTGCTCGTCCGCAGCCAAAGGTAAAATGGAGAAAACAACAGCCGCCGGCTACCAGATTAGCGAGATTTTTATAAGACCGACGATCGTGATTGCGTCTGCACGGGATCTTGGTCGAACGGCAAAGATATTACAAAAAGCAAAAGACAATTGCCTTGTGACAAATTCTATAAAGTCCACCGTTACGCTCCAACCCGAAATATTCCACCGCCAGACGGAAACGTCCCCGTGTCCGTTGTGAGATATCTGCGGTTAAATTGTCCGAACAGTAATTATCTTCATAAGAGTAATTCATGTACCAGCAGGTACAGCAGATGAAAATAAGCCCGCAGTGGTGCGGATCAACAGCGATAAATCCCCCAATAGCCCCTTTGCAAAAGGGGGCGGGCCGCAGGACCGGGGGATTTTCCCTATAGTCGGATATTTTCATAAGAGATGTAGTACGATGGCCTGGACTTCGATTGAACGGCTTTTGCCAGCGCGATAAAACTTTCGCGTGGATCTCGCTCTCCGACTGCTGTGGCTTATACCACTGGGGTTTTTTGTCGGTGGATACGGCACGCTCGTCGGGGCAGGTGGGGGCTTTGTTCTTGTACCAGTGCTCCTCTTCATCTACCCCAGCGAGGCGCCGGAAACGGTCACGAGCGTCTCACTGGCAGTTGTCTTCTTTAACGCACTATCCGGCACGCTGGCCTATACTCGCTACCGTCGTATCGATTTCAAAACGGGAGTGATCTTTGCGATTGCAACGATGCCTGGAGCCGTGGCAGGTGCGCTTGCGACTATGGCGGTCAGCCGGCAAAGATTTGATCTCGTCTTTGGACTTTTGTTGATTGCGGTGGCGACTTTTTTAGCTGTGAGTCCCGGCAGGAGGACCGCAGCGGGTATCGCCCAAGCTGGACGCCGTGTAACGTCGGCGCCGACCCTAAGTCGTCCCACGTGGGTCGCAGGCGCATGCGCAAGCGCGATTTTCGGGTTTATCTCAAGCTTCTTTGGTATCGGCGGCGGCTTGTTCTATGTGCCCGCGCTGGTCTATTTGCTCCGGTTCCCGGTGCATATTGCCACCGCTACGTCTTTATTTATTTTGACGATCACTGCTTTCACGGGGACTGCTACGCATCTTGCCGCGGGTATGTTTCACCACGGTCTTGGCGAAGCCCTTGCGCTCTCGGCAGGGGCCATTGTCGGTGCGCAGGTGGCGGCCCGGCTGTCGCAAAGAATCGGCGGTGAGTGGATCATGCGAAGCCTTGCCTTTGCATTGGGATTGGCGGGGTTAAGACTTGTTGCGTTGGTCCTTCAATGATCATCGTGCGCATGCGTTGGCACGGTTGGAGCCGTCAGTGGAAAACGCGGAAAAACATGACTGACCAGTCGGCACACCCGCGTTTCGGATTTTCGAGCTTCGGATTTCGGACTTGTCTTCTGGACCTACTCGGCCTTCCCTTCGATTTTCCGCCAGGACAGGTTTGGCGTCTTGGCGCGAGTAAATTTTAATCTCTCGGTTTTTCTTCTTCGCCTGGGGCTACGTTCACTGTACGAGCTCGGCAAATGCGTCGAGACTGTCGACGAGTTGCGTAGCGAGCTAATTCTCACATTCGCAAAAAAAACGCCCGGGTTTTCTCAAGGTTGC
>CAYPHJ010000091.1:0-18434 GCA_964410485.1 uncultured Syntrophobacteraceae bacterium | reverse complement strand
CCGATGGTACTGTACGGTCGCCGTATGGAAGAGTAGGACGCCGCCGGATTTGTCTTAATGTCTCTACCGTCTCTCGTCTCAAGGACCAATCGATAAATAATTTTTGTGAATCAAAGTGCAGCCTGGAGAGCTTTCAGATGAGAGCCGTGACATGTATGTGGACAATGGTGGTCCCAACGGGATTCGAACCCGTGTTACCGACGTGAGAGGCCGGTGTCCTAACCACTAGACGATGGGACCATTGGCTGAGGAGGTAGGACTCGAACCTACAATCGCCTGATCCAGAGTCAGGTGGCTTACCAATTAGCCGACTCCTCAAAGCGGGGAATTTTAAACTAAAAGAATCCTCCAGGAGTGTCAAGGCGGAGGAAGGGCGCCCGTTGACGATTCGAGCCGAGCCAATGCCGCATTCAACCGCTTAAGCGTTCGTTCTTTTCCAAGGAGAGCGATCACCTCATAGATGCCTGGGCTTGTGGTTGAACCAGTCAGTGCTACACGCACAGGTTGGGCCAATTTTCCCATAGCCAAGTTGAATCTCTGCAACACGGCTGTAAAAGCCAGTTCTACGGCCGTCTCACTGAAATCATCGAGGCCACGAAGCGTCTCTATCAGTGCCCTAAGTGGCTCGGTCATTTCCGGAGTCAGGAATTTTTTTGCCGCGTTTTCGTCCAAGGGAATGTCCTCGGTTAGACAAAAGCGCGCTGCGTCAACCAGCTCAACCAAAGTCTTACATCGTTCCCGCAGCGTGGCGATCATGTTCTCCAGCCAGAGATGGTCGCGAGGCACCTCCCAGCCTTTTACCCGTATGTAAGGAACAATCTCTTTTGCCAATTGAGGTAAGGGGCGGGACTTCAGATAGTGAAAGTTCACCCAGAGAAACTTCTCTGGGTTAAAAATCCCGGCCGATTTTCCGACATTCTCCAGCGAAAATTTTTCGATAAGCTCCTCGCGGGAAAATATCTCCTGGTCCCCATAGGACCAGGCCAGTCGCACGAGATAATTGACCACGGCTTCGGGGAAATACCCCATATCCCGATAAGCTGTCACGGAGGTGGCGCCGTGGCGCTTGCTCAAGCGTGTTTTGTCAGTGCCAAGAATTAGAGGTACGTGCGCGAACTCAGGCGGTTGATGGCCCAGTGCATGATACAGCTGAATTTGTCTCGGTGTGTTTGCCAGATGATCGTCGCCCCGAATAACGTGAGTGATCGCCATATCGATATCGTCGACAACGACGCAAAAGTTGTAGGTCGGCGTTCCGTCAGATCTGGCCATGATCAGATCATCGAGTTCGCCGTTGTCGAAGAGTACTTCACCCTTTAGCGCGTCTTTGACGACGGTTTTCCCTTCACGCGGCGAGCGAAAACGCACCGCGTGGGGTTTGCCCGGGACGATAATCGGTTGGCCGGCGAAGGAGGAAGGTGGCCGACACGTACCGTCATACATTGGCTTTCGCTTCTCTTTCCTGGCGAGTTCCCGTTTAGCTTCCAATTCCTCCGGGGTACAGGTGCAGAAGTAGGCTTTACCTTCGGCCAGGAGCTGTTCGATTCGCTTCCGGTAGAGCGCCATGCGTTCGGTCTGGTAGAACGGTCCCTCGTCCCAGTCGAGCCGAAGCCATCGCATGGAATCCAAAATGGTCTCGATCGCTTCTGATGTGGACCTTTCGCGGTCGGTGTCTTCGATGCGGAGAATGAACTTGCCGCCGTGATGGCGCGCAAACAGGTAGTTGAAGAGCGCCGTACGCGCACCACCGATGTGCAGGTAACCGGTCGGGCTAGGAGCGAAACGGGTCCGAACTTCAGTCATCGCACCAAATTAACAAGCAGGAGGAACAGCGTCAACGGCGCATTATAAATCATGGTTGAATATGGTAAGGTTACCGCAGTGAGGAAGAGGCGTGAATCATAGAGAAGCAAGCCCTGAAAGCAACGAAACGGCGGGAGCCGCCGAGCCTACCCCGTCGCACTTTATCCGCAATATTATCAGGGAAGATATCAAACAGGGTAAGCACGGAGCCCGAGTCCACACGCGATTTCCGCCGGAGCCGAATGGCTATCTTCACATCGGTCATGCGAAATCGATCTGTCTCAATTTCGGTCTTGCTGCCGAGTTCGGCGGGCGTTGCAACCTGCGTTTCGACGATACAAATCCAAGCAAAGAAGACGTTGAATATGTGGAGTCGATAAAAGCCGACGTGCGATGGTTGGGATTCGAGTGGAGCGGGAGAGAATATTATGCTTCGGACTATTTCAACCAGCTGTACGAATTTGCCATGCAGTTGATCAAGGCGGGTAAGGCCTACGTGTGTGATCTGAGCGCTGATGAAATCCGGGAGTACCGCGGCAGTCTAACCGAGCCGGGGAGAAACAGCCCCTACCGCGACCGACCAGTTGAGGAAAACGTGGATTTGTTCACGCGAATGAAGGCCGGGGAGTTTCCCGACGGGAGCCGTACACTTCGAGCAAAGATCGATATGGCATCGCCGAACCTTAACATGCGCGACCCGGTCATGTACCGCATTCTTCACGCTGCGCACCACCGGACCGGCAATGACTGGTGTATTTACCCGACCTACGATTTTGCGCACGGACAGTCCGACTCGATCGAAAAGATCACACACTCCATTTGTACGCTCGAATTCGAAGACCACCGACCGCTTTACGATTGGTTCATCGAGCAATTGGGCATTCATCATCCGCAGCAAATCGAGTTTGCGCGGCTGAATCTGACCTATACGGTCCTGAGCAAGCGCAAGCTGCTTCAACTCGTCCAGCAGGGGCACGTATCCGGTTGGGATGATCCCAGGATGCCCACCCTCAGCGGGTTACGGCGTCGGGGCTACACTCCTGAGGCGATCCGAATATTCTGTGAGCGCATCGGTGTCGCAAAGCGTAACAGTATGGTCGATATTGCCATGCTCGAGCATTGTTTGCGTGAAGATTTGAACAAGTCCGCCCCTCGCGTCATGGCAGTGCTGCGACCGCTTAGAATCGTCATTGAAAACTATTCGAACGAAGAAGCGGAAGAGATGGAGGCCGTTAACAATCCGGAAGATCCGGCAATGGGGACGAGAAGAGTTCCTTTTTCACGCGTTCTTTACATCGAGCAGGATGACTTCCGTGAAAACCCGCCCAAGGGGTTCTTTCGCCTCTCGCTTGGCCATGAGGTGCGTTTACGGTACGCTTACATCATCAAGTGCGTCGACGTGGTTAAGGATCCGAGCACCGGCGCGATTGTTGAGCTGCGGTGTACCTATGATCCGGAAACAAAAAGTGGCTCATCTCGAAGCAGCCGCAAAGTGAAGGCGACCATTCATTGGGTATCGGCCATCCATGCCGTAGAAGCTGAAGCACGCCTCTATAACCAGCTTTTTAAAAAAGAAGACCCGGACGACGTCGTGGAAGGTGAAAACTGGCTCGTGAATATTAACCCGAACTCATTAGAGCGCTTGACGGGTTGCCGGGTCGAGCCCTGCCTGGCCAACGCCAAACCGGGAGAGATCTATCAGTTCGAAAGACTAGGTTATTTTTGTGCAGATAGCGCTGACTTCTCGCCCAAAGCGCTGGTTTTCAACCGAGCGGTTACCTTACGCGACACTTGGGCGAAACTAGAGAAGGCTACGAAGAGGGGCGACGCAATTAAACGCACTAAGTAGCCCGTGCTCCCTTAGAACGTGTAGGTCGCGTGTAGGCCGATCAGGTGTTGAAATGTTCTGTACTTGTCCTCGGGTGCCAAGCCGGGAAATGGCAGTGCGTTCGGATCGCCACCTGTCTCCAGAACAGTGTTAGTAACACGCCTCGTCTTATAAAAGACTGCCATATAACCCAGATCTATTTTGAAGCGCTGCCAGTGATAACCAAAACCTCCCGTCAGGCTCAAATAATCGGCACCTGGAATAACGGGCCCCAGCGTACGTGAAGGAATGGGGCTCTCTTCCAGGGCTGCACCGGCTCGGAGTTCGAAATTCTGAGTAAGCTTGTACGATGTCCCAAACCGCAAAGTGCTTGCGTCCTTCCATTTCTGGGGGATCGTGAAGCCTGGAATGAGGACTGCGCCGCCCAGCCCCGGTAGAGGCGTGGCAAATGAAGCCCTAAGTCTCTGGAATTCGCTCCAACGCGCGAAATTGTACTCGAATTCTAGAGCCCAGTCCGGATTGACGCTCCAGTGAATGCCAGCATTGATTATTGTCGGTAGCGGTATGTTTAAGGCGGTTGCTTTGGTGTGCGTGACAACTCCGCCCGCTGCAGCCGCATCGGTAAACCTTACGTTTGCCGAATCAAAATTAACGTCAACTCGACTTCTGTAGGTCAGCCCGAGCTTGACCGTCTCAGTGGGTTTGACCAGTACTCCTAGGTTGTAGCCATAGGCCGTGTCCGTATCGGTTATCCTCAATCTGCCATCGCCGAAAGGGCCGAAAAAGATTGCCCGTGAGAGTAGCCCCGAGGCATAAACGAAGTTAAAGCCGGCTCCAAGGGACAGATAAGGGAGAGGCTCCCACGCAATCGATGGAGTGACAAAAACCGTTGTGAGTTTCGACCTGATTGCGGCGTAGCGTGTAAAGCTATCCGACCTATAACTTGTCGCCAGGCCAAATGGAGTATAGCTGCCAAGCCCAAGAGAAACCTTTGAATTTGGGATATGATAATTCGCAAATACATTGGGAAGAAAGTCGTGATTATGACGATTTCTGGATATTTCGCCTGCATTTCGCACACTGCTGGTCGTATTGATATAGATAAGCCCAGCGGTGATTTGATTGCCGTCGACCTGGGTGATGGCCGCTGGATTGACGTAAACGGCTGACGGGTCGTCTACCCCAGCAGTAGCCGCGCCTCCCATTGCCGCTGTTTTCGCCGTTTGGGGTGGAATCGCATAGCCTCCCGCAAAAGCCAACTCGCGCCAAAACCCGAAGAAAATACACAAAAAGATCAAGGCTATCTTCTTTATTCCACTCATTTTTTAGTCAATTACCTTTCGCTTGACTAGTTCTAGCAAGTCCTATATATCAGTGCCAATTGTTGCCAAAGTCTGACATAAGGAAAAGTATGATGCAAGAAAAACTATTAACGGCGGTTCAAGTTGCCGAGTACCTTAAGGTAGATAAATTTACCGTTTATCGCCTTGTAACCCAGAAAAAGATTCCTGCCTTTAAAGTGGGAAATCAGTGGAGATTTAGAAAGAAGTTGATCGATGCGTGGCTAATGAAAAATTCAAACATGCGTAAACCTGGTTCCAACTAAAGACCATCAAACGTTCGTGAGAGTTTTCTTTGCCGGTTTCATTGTTCGTCATAAGTGGTCCTATCAGCAGTCGCGAGAATTTACCTTAGATGTCGAACAATCTTTGTGGATAAGGTGTCGCGGGGTCGAAATGCAGAAAGTGGAGAGTCACCGTGAGTAACCGCAGGCGAATGGTAATCACCGGCATCGGAGTTGTTTCTCCGATTGGAGTGGGTAAGAAGGCATTCTGGTTGGGCCTACTCAGCGGTAAGTCTGGATCGGCCAAAATATCCACTTTTGACGTCACCAGCTATCCGACTCAAGTTGCTGGTGAGATCCGCAACTTTGAGCCTACCGAGTTTATCTCCCACAAGGACGCGCGTCGAATGGACCGATCGTGCCAGATGATCGTAGCCGCAGCGATGATGGCCGTAGAGGATGCGAAACTCAATTTAGACTCAAATCCAGCAAGATCTGGCGTTTTCACCGGTACCGCCATCGGAGGCCAAGCGTGGGCATTCCGAGAATACGATGTCTTCAGGGAAAAAGGACTCAAACGAATCAATCCATACACGGCGGTATCGACGTTTCCGAACGCAACCTCGGCTCATTTATCTTTTCGCTTCGGATTAACAGGAGCAAGCGATACAATCTCATCCGGGTGCGTCTCCAGTACCGTTGCCATAGGATACGCGCTCGATAGCTTCAGGGCTGATCGCATTGATGTTGCTTTGATTGGCGGCACCGAGGCTCCTCTCGATCCTGGCATCTTCGGTGCCTACTGCGCAGCGCGCGTCATGACGACACGAAATGAACGCCCATGCCAGGTGCCTCGTCCTTTCGATGCAAGCAGAGACGGGATACTTCTTAGTGAAGGCGCCGCAGTATTGGTCTGTGAGACTTTAGAGAACGCATTGAAGAGAAATGCTCGTATTTATGCCGAGATTGCAGGCTGGTGCCACAACGCGGATACCTACAGCATGATGATGATGAACCCGGATGGGGCCAAAGGCACCGCGGTGATGTTGGGCGCGATGGAGGACGCAGGGATAACCACAGACCAGGTGGACTATGTACAAGCTCACGGGGCAGGTACGATCGCTGATGACAGAACAGAAGCTAGGGTGTTACAAAACCTCTTCGGGGGAAGAGTAGACTCCGTCCCGGTTGTTTCTGTCAAATCTATGATTGGCCACACTCAAGGCGCATGCGGTGCGATCGAGACAGCAGCGGCCGCATTGTCGATTTACAAGGGGATAATACCGCGAAATGTGAATTGTGACGAACTAGATCCGAACTGCAATTTGAACGTCAATCGAGACAGCCTACTTCATATGCCGGTGAACCACATGCTGCTCAATACTTTCGGGTTTGGCGGCAAAAACGCCTCCATCGTTCTGCGGGGAGCTCGAGATCGCTTCTAGGCAATAAAATTGGATATCTTTGGCCTAACAGCCGCCACTCATATAGGTCTTTCAGCCGCGCTTACTGCTGCGACGACTGCTGCGCTTGGCTGTTTTGTATTTGTTAAAAATTATCACTCCAACCTTTACCGGATCTTTTGCGTCTATTCTTTTAGCATTTCACTTTGGAGTGCTCTGTTGACAGTGCATGTGTTTACGGACAGCCGGCCATTGGCTGTCTTTACTGGAAAATACCTGCACTTCGGAGCCGCCCTCATACCTGTTCTCTTTGTTCACTTTGTCAAGGAGTTTTTTCGTGACCAGAGGCGGATCATTTCCGTACGTTTGCTCAGTACATTGTATGTGTTTGCCGGTTTATTAATTTTTCTTTGCATTAATGGAACTCTCGTTTCTGATGTCGCTCCTAAATATGGCATCAAATACCTCATGGTTGCCGAACCGGGATATATCTATCTCGTCGTTTTTTTCACACTAGGCGCAACCTTAGGTTTGGTAGGTTTATTGCGCGGCTATTTTGCATCGCAGGGATTGCGAAGAAATCAGCTGAAATACCTTCTGTTTGGATCTCTATTAGGTTATGTAGGCGGCGCTCATAATTTTCTGTACTTATACGACATCACGATTTTTCCACTGTTTCCATACGGCTCTTACGCGATACCCATCTACGTCTCCAGTACGGCTTACGCAATCGCTCAGTACCGATTACTCGATATCAATGTCGTTATCAAAAAGAGTCTTATTAATGCCTGTCTACTTTGCGTGCTGTTGGTGCCATGTTATGTGCTGCTCATCTTCGGACAGCAAATCACCTTCGGAACCATTAGCTACACATTTTCGATGTCGACTTTGCTTGTTCTTCTTGTGGTAGGATTCTTGTTTCCAAAGGTGCGGTTTAGAACGGAGGAAGCTTTAGAAAAAGTTTTGTTTCAAAAACATATCGATTATCGTGAGACTCTTGTTCGCTTCAGCAAAGAGATGGTCGCAATGGTCGACATCGACCAGCTATCCAATAGTCTTGTGCGGACCGTCGCAAGAGCGCTGGGCATCGATAAGGCGTCTTTGTATCTACTGGACGAGTCGAAGGGTTCGTACCATCTAAGAGCAAGAATAGGCATGGATAAGGAACAGTACGATGAGACCGTCCTTGCCCGTGCCGATCCTATTGTGCGAAGACTCCATTCCAGTCAGCAGGGGATTGTCAGAGAGGAGCTTGAGATGGCTCGTCATCAGTATGACTTTCAGTTGGCTGCTGCAAGAATGGCTGAACTTGAAGCAGAAGTCAGCATTCCGATCGTTTCCAAAGACAAGCTTGTTGGAATTCTCAACCTTGGCCATAAAGAGGGCAAGCAGATTTATTCAAACGACGATATTGAACTTTTGTCTACTCTCGCCAACCAGGCGGCGATTGCTATTGAAAATGCCCGGCTGTACGAAAACCTGAAGCAATCGCAGGCGACTCTGCGGCGGGCGGACCGGCTGTCGTCTCTGGGGCTGCTTACGGCCGGATTGGCGCACGAGATTCGCAACCCCCTGGTCGCAATCCGGACGTTCACCCAGCTCCTGCCGGAGCGTTATGATGACGCGGAATTTCGCGAAGGATTTCAAGGTCTGGCATTAAAAGAGGTCGATCGGATCTGCGGACTCATCAACGATTTGCTGAGCTTTGCCCGGCCATCCCGTCCCAACGTCGCTGAAGAGAACATTAATGATATCGTGGAAAGTATAGCCCGCATCTTGGAAACCGAAGCGAAAGAAAAGGGGGTTGCTATCGAAAGGGATTTCGGCACGGACCTGCCGAAAGTTTGGATTGACAGAGAGCAGATGAAACAGGTATTTATGAATCTCATTCTGAATGCTATTCAGGCCATGAAAGAAGGGGGCTCCATCTATATTTCGACCCGTCTCAATTCTAGGCGTGACGCGGGCAATACAGCGAGGTTTTTGCAAGTCGAAGTTCGCGATACCGGCATTGGTATTCCAGAAGAGAATCTCGACCACATCTTTGATCCATTTTTTACCAGCAAAGATGAAGGGAGTGGCCTCGGACTCTCAATTTCCCACCAAATCGTCCAGGAACATGGCGGACACATAACGGTGGAAAGCAAGACGGGGAAGGGAGCATCGTTTTTCGTGAACGTGCCTCTTGGAAAGCCGGTTCGGCCAGGAGTCAACGGTCGGGCGCATGCAGATGAAGCGAATCCTAGTCATTGATGAGTCGGAGGTGGTGCGGGAAACGCTCGCTCTAATCCTCGGTCATGAATTCATCGTATTCCATCGGTCGCTCGGAACTAGTCCTCTCTCTCTCGCCGAACCGGAAGAGCAGCCCGATCTGGTGATTTTGGGGGTCACAGCCAGCCTGGCTGCGCAGCCAGCAACTCTGCTGAACTTTGCAGCACGCGTCCCATTCGCCATTCTGTTTCTGGTGGATTCGAAATCCACCGCCAAGCTAATCGGGGATCGCACGCAGGTAGGCTGTCTAACCAGACCGTTCAACCCGTATGAGTTAAGGGACAAGGTTGCTCGCTTACTAGCTTACCGGGAGGCTCTCCCCAACACTCAGGCGCCAGCTCGGGACGAGAAGAGTCAACGATTTGATCAATATCTGGATTTTCCGTATCTAAGCCGCACGGCCGCAACGTTGGCCCGCCGGTTCGCCGCGACTCGGTTGTCGGTCTTAATTGCGGGAGAAATAGGTTGTGGTCAGGACCGGGTTGCGCGGGCCATGGGTGCGCTAAGAGGGGGCGCAATACGCCGCATAACGGTCAATGAGAACCAAGTAACGATCGACCCCACGCTAGAAGTGGCATCCGGGTTCCTGGCCGACCCAAACCTACCCGGTGGTGCGATGACTTTGTTAATCGAAAACGTCGACAAGCTGTCAACTGTCCAGCAGTCGTCGCTTCTCAACTTTCTGGAGGAGAAAGGAGGATTTGGCCGCTGTGAAACACTAGCGACCGCGCAAGGGGATCTCTTGGAGCAGGTCTATAGTGGCCATTTTCTCGAACGATTGTATTACAAGCTGGCGACTCTGAAGTTGAACCTTGCGCCGCTCAGGGACCGCAGAGATGAGATTCCGGTCATCGCGCTCTGGTTTGCGCAGTTTTACGCCGAGGAGTTGGATCTCGGCAAGGCAAGTCTTTCACCGCAAGCGAACCAGCGATTAAGTAACTACTTATGGTTCGGTAATCTGGGTGAAATGGAAGCGGTCATCGCACGAACCCTGGCTCTGGCGGGAAAGGCGCATATCGATGCGAGCGATCTCGTGTTTGATTCCTATGGCCGTGGGACTGGCCTGGACTCGGCGCATTTGTCCGCTGCGGCACGGGTCGAGTGGCCGGCGGGAGACGCGCAAGCCCAGCATCGTTTGTCCAACGATTTAGGTATTGAAAAAAGAGATCAACTTGGCGAATGGGGGAACGGAAGTGCCCGACCGGTGGACCTGACCGTTTTAATCCACGAGCTCGCTCACGAGTTGAAAAACCCAATGGTCACGATCAAAACGTTCGCCCAACTTCTCGGCGACCGCTATCATGACGAAAATTTTCGCGCGCGGTTTCAGGAGGTCGTGGCCAGCGATATTGAACGAATGGATGAACTGTTGGAGGTTTTGATTCAGTTTTCTGAGTTCTCTCAACCGCAGGCCACGAATGTCGCGCTGGCGGAACGCTTGTGCTCCGTGCTTGCGGAAATTGGCAGCGACTGCGCTAAACGACAAACCGCAATTCGTTGGATGGAAAACGGCCATAGTCGCGAAATTCGCACGGACGAAGATCAGCTCGCCTATTCTCTAAAAAATGTTCTTCTCGGCATCTTGTCGCAAACAAAGATCGGAAGCGAAATTGAGATCGCCATTGATTCCCGAGGAACGCTGGTTATATCCTATGCGCCCGATGCGGCGCGCATGACCTCAGTTACACACTATCTGGGCCGTCCCTCGGGTTTGCTCGAAGAAAATCTACCCTTGCGTATGCTACTGGCAAAAGTCTTGGTGGAGAGAAACGGCGGCAAAATGTTCATGGAACATTCACGCGCTGAAAAAGAGATACTCAGAATGGAGTTCCCGACCGCTTAGTTCGGAAAAACAGATCTATGAGTCAACCTGTGTTGTTAGTTGTCGATGATGAAGCTGGAGTCAGGCAATCGCTTCAGCTGGTTTTTAACAGAACTTTGCGCGTGCTCGAAGCTTCTTCAGCCGAAGAAGCCGTACAGAAAGTGACGGATGAGAGACCGGATGTTGTGCTGTTGGACATCGTTATGCCGGGTGCCGACGGACTGGCCGTGCTCAAGCAGATGAAATCGATACATCCGGAGTGCCAGGTTATTATGTTGACCGCCCTCAATACGGCCCGGACGGCTTTCGCTGCAAAAGGAACCGGCGCCTTCGATTATGTTACCAAACCTTTTGATGTGGAGGAGCTTCGACTTCGTGTCGACCACGCGTTGGAAAAAGTCCAGTTATCGAGAGAGTTGGAGCGACTAAAAGAAGAGGTCGGCCGCAAATATGGTATCGATCACGTTATTGGGAAATCCAAACAGATTACCGATGTTTTCAAGTCGGTGAGCATGGTGGCGGCGAAAAAAAGTACGGTGTTGATCACCGGTGAAAGTGGTACCGGGAAGGAACTGATCGCTCGGGCCATCCACTATAACAGCGAAAGGCGCTCAAAGCCCTTCGTTGTGGTTAATTGCGCAGCACTACCGGACACACTCATCGAGAGCGAACTCTTCGGTTACGAAAAGGGTGCTTTCACCAACGCGTCGCAAAAAAAGATCGGACGATTCGAATTGGCCCACGGCGGAACTCTGTTTCTCGACGAAATCGGTGAGTTGAATCTGGGTACTCAAGCTAAATTCCTGCGCGCAATCGAGCAAGAAACATTTACCCGGCTGGGCGGTGTCGATGAGATCAAGGTTGACGTGAGGGTCATTGCGGCAAGTAACCGCGATCTGGAGACGATGGCCAAAGCGGGCGAATTTCGGCTGGACCTTTTCTACCGGCTGAATGTTGTCGGGCTGTTTCTGCCGCCTCTGCGAGATCGCTGCGACGATATTCCTTTGCTGCTCGATCACTTCTTGAAGCTGAAAGCGCAGGAGCACGCGATTGTGCCGAAAGTGTTGTCGCCCGAAGTGATAGACTTCTTCACGTCCTATTACTGGCCGGGCAATGTGCGAGAGCTGGAGAATCTACTCGAGCGGTTAACAATCCTGACACCACACGACATGATCATGCTGCGAGATCTTCCGATCGGTTTGCGCTCCACCGATCATACGGCCACTCTAAAAGAGGATGTCTTGAGCGGCTCCAGGCCCCTTAGCGAGGCGGTGGACGAGTTTGAGCGTGAACTCATTGTCAAGGCGCTGCAAAGGACGGGCTTTAATCAGACGAAGGCGGCTGCGTTACTTGGAACGAGCCGACGCATACTGAAGTATCGGATTGAAAAGCTCAAGATCAACGATCCGAGCGAATCCACCGAGGAAGCAAAATTATCGACGTAGTTGTTCAATTTTGTTCCCGTAAGTCTGTTCTTTGCGTCTTTAGTCTCAAAAACCCTTATTAAATTAGCGGCTTGACTGTTTTGCGGCAGTGGCATATTCCTTGCTTTTTCGGCCCAGCATGGAATCCAGCAAGCCTCATGTCCTTGTCGTCGATGACGAGATGGGACCTAGAGAATCTCTCAAGATGATTCTTAGTCCCTATTACCAGGTTCACGTTGCAGAACGTGGCGGCCAAGCGATAGAGATCCTGAACAAACAGCCAATCGATGTTGTCACGTTAGATCTAAAGATGCCAGGTTTTCCCGGTATACGCGTGCTCGAGAAGGTGAAGCAGATCGACCCTGACATCGAGGCTATCATTATCACAGGGTACGGATCTCTGGATACTGCGATCGAGGGCCTTCGCTTGGGAGCGTTTGACTATATTTCCAAGCCGTTTGACGTCAACCATATCTTGTCGCTGGTGCGCAAGGGATTGGAACGCCGGCATGCAAAAGCAAAGCTACGGCAAGTCAAGTCGGATTTCCTGTCGAACGTCTCCCATGAGTTGCGGACTCCGCTAAGTGTTGTGGTAGGATTCGTGTATCTTCTACTGAATCAAGTCATCGGTAAATTATCGGAGGAGCAACAGAGGGTATTGCAGACGATTTATCGTAACTCCGAAGAGCTTCTGGAGCTTATCGACAACGTGCTTTGGATGACCTCTTTGAACGCGGGAGATGGTGCTGCCACAATTGAAAACTTCGACCCAGGCGAAGTTGTCAGCGAGACGGTTAAGCGATACGAAGGAGCGCTGCGGGAAAAGGGGCTGGGTTTGAAGCTGGACGTTACTCCTGGCGGAACGTCGATCTTGAGCGATCGTGCCAAAGTCGACAGGATCTTTCAAAACGTATTCAACAATGCCGTGAAATTCACTCCGGAGGGCGAAATCAATGTGGTCGTGCGACCCGGAGCCGATCACCGTAGCGTGGAAATCGAAGTCACGGATACCGGAGTCGGTATTGAGAAACATAAGATCGATTCCATCTTCGAGCCTTTTCATCAACTAGATACCTCTGCCCATCGGGCTTTCTCCGGTCTAGGCTTGGGACTGACCGTCGCGCGGCGTATGGCCGAGCTTGTGGGGGGAACGTTGGAAATCAAAAGCCAACCCAATATGGGAACTCGGGTTCTCATGAGATTCCCGACGCAGGCGAAGGGCACCGCCGCGGCCGTTATCGAACAGCGCAGATATGCGTAGCGAAAAATTTATTCGATGCTCCAATTGCGAAGCAATTCATCATGTGACGCCATTTGATAGAGTTCCACTCTATTTGGATGTTGGCGGCGAGGTCCGCGAAGTGGCCACGGATGATGCGAAGATCTTCATGCGACAGCATGCCGGACACCGACTTGAGGCGTTGACTTCTACCAGCGAAGCGTTTTTCCCGCATGGCTCATGCATGGACCCAATGGCCGTAGGTTATATCGAAGTAACCAATGGTCGGGAGTCTTTCCTGCTGAGGCGCGCGCGGAAAAGTGTCGCCGAGCCTCTGGCGTTCGAGCGGGTGGCGGGCTGTGTGCGGGAGGTTGGTGTCAATTTGGAAGTGCAGGAGAACGAGATCCGAAAAGAGATGAAACACCACTTCTCCTGGTGGCCATCAGACCCGTTAGACGATGCGAAAATCTGTCTTTTTTCGGGCGTATTCAAGAAGGTAGTGGAACAACTTGACCCACGCACTGTCCGTATCGGGGAATGGTCTCATGCGGACGATAATATTGCGTATGGAATAGTGGACACGACAACGATCGAATCGCTGATCGCGCAATGCAGGCCTCATTTCTCACCCATCGAGCTGGAGTCGCTGGGTAAATTCATTGAGGCCCATCGAGTTGAGGGCGGCGTGATGACACTCCTTGTACGCCGTCAACTGGTCCTCGAACAGTAGGATCGTCCCCGAAGGTTGGCCACCAGGCCAGTTCGTCCTGTACGAAGAAAATAGCTTGTGCCGTCCCCGGTTAGATCGGTCGATGAGGTTCATAGTAGCCCCGAATTGGGACT
The DNA here is from genome assembly GCA_964410485.1 of uncultured Syntrophobacteraceae bacterium. GTDB lineage: Bacteria > Desulfobacterota > Binatia > UBA9968 > UBA9968 > CAYPHJ01. The sequence continues at coordinate 4,257 of CAYPHJ010000091.1, read as the reverse complement.
CAATCATTTCAATATTCCGGCCGCTCATCTATCTAATAATCACGACTTCATCCCGACGATCGACCTCTTTGAGCTTCAGTCGAACTTCCCCTTGCTTGGATAAGTTGATCTTTTTTGCCACGAAAGCTGCCGCAATGGGAAACTCACGGCCGCCGCGGTCAATGAGAACCGCCAGGTGAATCGCTCTTGGACGACCTAGGTCGATGAGGTGGTCGACTGCGGCCCGAACTGTTCTGCCGGTGTGCAGCACGTCATCGAACAGAATGATTGTCCTATCGGTGATATCAAAGGGAATCCGGGTGTGGTCGACTTTCCCGTGAGGCAATAGCGCGTTCAGATCGTCTCGGTAGAGTGTGATATCCATCTCTCCAACGGGTACATCTTTTCCGCGAGCTTTCTTGATCATCTCGGCTATGCGTTTGGCCAGAAATAGTCCGCGCGTCCGAATGCCGATAAAAGCCAGATCATCGGAGGATTTGTTGTCGCTCAAGATTCTCCGGCTCATCCGTTCCAGGCTCATTCTCACGTCCTCAGCAGTCAGAAGTCGGATCGTTTTAAGCTTTTTCATCGGCAACTCGAATGATGGAATCAAGCAATAGCTGGGTGCCCAGACAGATATCCTCGGGATCCGACCACTCCAGCGGGCTGTGACTGATGCCGCGAAGGCTGGGGATGAACAGCATACCGGCGGGAGCAATTTTCGCCATTTGCATGGCGTCATGCCCTGCGCCCGAAGGCATGGCTTCATAAGCAATCTGCCTGGCCTCGCAGCACTCTTTAAGGAGATGAATAAGTTTTTGATCCAGGGATACCGGGTTTTCCTCTCGTATCGGCAGGATTTTGATCTCCAGGTTTTTCCGCTTTGCAATAGCGCGGCCCTTGGCTTGTACGAGGTGGGTAACTCGCCTCTTAGCGGCGGCCGTAATGCTGCGGATGTCCACTGAAAGCTCTGTCCTTCCGGGAATGGCGTTGATCACTCCGGGTTCGACCTTTATGGCGCCGACCGTTCCAACTACTCTTCCCTTCTCGATACGTGAATAGCGGCGACAAATAGCCTCCACTGCGACAATCAGCTCAGACGCGGCGACCAGAGCGTCTTTGCGCATCTCCATCGGAGTCGTGCCGGAGTGATCTGCTTGTCCTGTAAAAATGACCTTGAATCTTGTCGGAGCAGCAATGGCGGTGACAACGCCAATGCGCTTCTTTTTGGCCTCGAGAATCGGTCCTTGTTCGATGTGAAGCTCCAGGTAGGCTTTTACGGTCGAGGGGGCCCGTCGAAGAGAATTTAGATTGCGTCGGTGAATGCCCAGCTGGGCAAGGATCTCCTCCAGCTTGGTTCCATGCGCATCGGCGGCGTGAGCCAGGTCTCGGCTATGGACTTCACCGGCCACCAAACTGCTTCCCAGGGTTGAATAACCGAAACGGCTGGACTCTTCACCTACAAAACAAACGACTTCAACCGCTGACGCAAGAGTCACCCTCTGTTCCTTCAGAGTCCTCACGGCCTCCAGAGCGCCAATCACACCCATCGTGCCATCAAACTTTCCCCCTTGGATGACGGTGTCCAAGTGCGATCCCACGAGCACTGCCGGCGCTCTTTTGTTTGCTCCTTCCAGTCTGCCAAAAATGTTTCCCACCGGGTCGATATGCACCGAAAGACCGGCCTGCCGCATCAGATGAATAAGCAGCTGGCGGCTGCGAAGCTCCTTGACGGAGAACACAAGTCGAGTGATGCCGCCGTGATCGCCGATGCCGATACGCGAAACAGCGTTAAGGTCGCGCAGGAGCCGACGCTTGTTGATTGTGACGGTTTTGGCTGCCGACAATTGGCGAACGTTTTCGCTGGGAGATTTCACCGCCCGCATTGTAACAGGTCCAAGGAGACCTGAAAACATTTGCCCATCAAGATGGAAACCGACAGGACGCTATGTTATAGCGATTTTGATCGCCAGCCGAGAAAGGGTGTATCAATGAGCGAAATGTCACTGCGCATTGCTGAAATGCTGCTCAGAACCGAGACTATTGAAGTTTACACGGAAAAGCCATTCGTTTTTGTCTCCGGACGCATATCCCCCGTTTATATCGACTGCCGGCGCTTGCTTTCATACCCTGATGTGCGAGACGCCATCGTTACCGAGCTGGCCAAAACGGCCGAGAGAGAGATCGGCTCGACCAATATCGATGTTGTGGCGGGCGGCGAAACAGCGGGAATCCCCTATGCGTCTTTTGTCTCGCATATCATTAAGAAGCCGATGATTTACATTCGCAAGCAGCCTAAAGGGTATGGCGGGACGAAACAGATCGAAGGAATTTTGACTGCGGGACAACGCGTCCTGCTGGTGGAAGACCTCATTACCGACGGTCTCAGCAAGCTTCGCTTCAATATTGGCATTCGGGCCGCTGGAGCGAAGATGACGCATTGCCTGTGTGTTTTCGACTATGCGTCCGATCGTTTGAATCAGCACGAAGGGCGCGACAATCTCGCCAAGAATGGCATCATCTTACATGTTCTCGCAAATTGGGATGACGTTCTTGACACCGGGTTGAGCAAAAATTATTTCACTGCCGAAGCCAATAGGCAGATCGTGGATTTTCTCCAGGATCCCGATAACTGGGGTCGCAAGATGGGCTTTGTGTAGGCGCGAAGAGACCAAAGACAATGAAAACGCTCATCCGTGCCGGCGTGATTGTCACGATGAACGATGAAAGCGATCTGCTCGAAAAGGGCTCAATCGTGATCGATGGCAATGCGCTCGCATATGTTGGCCCGCAAGAATGGACGCCGGAAGGTCCTTACGATCAGATCATTGAAGCGGAGCGGATGATCGCTATTCCCGGATTGATCAATGCTCACTGCCATTCGCCGGCGAACCTGGTGCGGGGCATGTTGGCAAGCCGGCCCTTGGAGATCTGGCGCGCCTATTATCGCGCGTCTCTGCGTGGCATGCGCGACGATGATTTTTATGCGAGTGCTCTGCTTGGTGGTACGGAGATGCTCAAGACGGGGACAACCACTGTCTTGGATCACTTTTTTGGCAATCAGGCCTGCCGTTTCATGGGTGCAGGCGCGGCGATTCAAGCCATGCGCGACATGGGCTTGCGTCACGTGGTTTCACTCACGCTGTCGGATAAAAATTACGAAGAGACACTTCCGTTGGGCGAAACGGCTTTACGTCCCAAGGAGGAATTGGAGCGCATGAGCCAGAGCGAAGCCAAAGGAAGCGGCGCTTGGCTGGGAGAATGCGATGCTTTTATCGACGCCTTTCATAATCCGGACAAGCTTACAATCGCGTGCCCGGGACCCTCGGCTGTTCAGCGCTGCAGTGACGAACTCCTCAGAGGCTCTGCTGAAATCGCACGCACACGAAACCTGCCGATGCATATTCATCTCGCCGAAACCAAGGCGCAGCAGGTCATGGGCCAAAAACTCTATGGCACGTCGTTACTTCGGCATCTCGACAACATCGGTGTTCTCACTCCGAATCTCTCGCTGGCCCATGCGATTTGGATAGAGCCCGATGATATTGAACTCTTTGCCAAACGTGGTGCTATTCCGGTGCACAACCCGGCGAGCAACCTGCGCTTGGGCAGCGGCCTGGCTCCGATTCAAGATTTTTTGGCTGCCGGCGTGCCCGTGGCCTTGGGAACAGACGGGGCCGCATCCAACGATGGTCAAAACATGTTCGACGCGCTTCGCCTGGCAGCCTTGATTCACAATCAGACGGGAACTGATTTCGAGCAGTGGGTAACACCGCAACATGCATTGGCGCTCGCGACGCGCAACGGGGCCCGGGCCCTGGGACTTAACACGGGCATGCTCGCGCCGGGTAAACTGGCAGACCTGGTTCTGCTCCGACGTGATACCGCCGCCTTCACGCCGCTGAACAACGTCTTGAGTCAGTTAGTTTTCTGTGAAAACGGCAGTTCGGTAGACACGGTGTTCGTGAACGGAGAAGTCGTTGTCGCAAACGGTCGGCTCACGAAACTGGACGAAACGGAAGTGCTCACGTTAGCCGCCAAGGCGCGCGCGCGGATCAACGGTTCGATGGAGCATGAAATGGTTGCCGCCCGAACCATGGAGCCAACCCTCGCTGAAATGTATTTTCGGGTATTCGGGAAACGTGCCTAGCGCACACGTTGTTCGCGCAAAGGCGCGAACTCAGCGTATGCCACAGCCAGACGGTAACAGGACTGTGCGTTGACTAGCAGGTTGCTGAAAAACCCTCCGTTCACCCTTCGAGAACCTCAGGGCGAACG
>CAYPHJ010000090.1:0-18712 GCA_964410485.1 uncultured Syntrophobacteraceae bacterium | reverse complement strand
TGCCCTGAGCGTGGTCGAAGGGAGGGGCCAGGGGAGATTTTGGACAAGAGTGGGCAGCAGCCCTTTTTTCCACATATCGGCACCCCTTGTGTTAGACGTTGACTTGCGTGAAAGATTAACCGCCCGCAGGGTAGAGTTATGCCCAAGCAGTTTGCTTAATGCTGCCGGTCAACTGCTGAAGTTCCCCGCAACTCCGCTGGAACCTATTTACCGAACGCGGCCTTTAACATGGGCTCGAGTTCGCCGCGCTCATGGAGTTCATGCAGGATGTCGCAACCACCGACGAATTGGCCGTCGATGTAAATTTGCGGAATGGTGGGCCAGTTCGAGTAGCGCTTGATGCCTTCCCGAACCAAAGGATTGGCCAGAACATCTTCTGTCGCGAACGGAACGCCGTAGGATCTCAAAATCTCAACCGTGTGAGCTGAAAACCCGCACTGCGGAAAGTCCGGCGTACCCTTCATATAAAGCATGACTTTATTGTTCTTAACCTTCTGATCGATTTGACCTAGTACTTCATCCGACATGTGTGTTTCTCCTCCTTGGTTTCGCCTCAAGAGCCTAGCTTCTCCCATTGCGCCGGAGTATAAGTTTTTAGCGCCAGCGCGTGAATGCGCTCATCGCCCAGAACTTGTTTGAGAGCGTCGTTGACCATTCGATGCTGTTCGACCAGTCCCTTGCCCTCGAACGCCGGCGAGACGATGATAACCTGCCAGTGGTCGCCTCCGCCGGTCAAGTCGCGGGTCTCGACCACCGACAGCGGAAGCGCCTTGGAAAGCGTTTCTTTAATCTCTGCGGGTGTAATCATACGGGAATTCTACAGATTCAGCCCCGGCCTTTCAACCGAAAGCTTCTCTCGCAGTGAAAGCCTAGCCGGCAGGTCCGCCGAAATCAGGCCGGACTTTCCTCATCATCTCGCGCAAATCCCTGCGTAGTTCGTCCAGCGTCGGCCGGCCCACATACCAGTAACCACAGTAGAGACTATGAATGGTCAAATCTGGCATGAGCGAAAAGGTATACGGCATCGCCGTGACACCCCGGCTCTTGGATGTCTCGGTCATGTCGAGGGCATTCACAGCATTGCGGTCGTGATCGCTCAAGAAAGGAAATTCGGCGCCGAGGCCGGTACGGAACGCGGCATTGACCTCCGGCGGATCGACACTGACCACTACGAGCTTGCAATAATTGATCGCCAGCTCTTTTTGAAACTCAACGAAGTGGCGCAACTGCACCTGGCATTTCCCTCACCAGTAGCCCCGGTAAAAAGAAACGATCACGGGAAATTTGCCGGCGAAATTAGATAATTTGACCTGCTGGCTGTCGTGGTCTGTGAGCTCAAAGTCCGGGAATCGCTGGCCGATAGTTTGGTTCATGAGACATCCCTCTATTTATTTAGGCCGCATTGTGAAGGTGTTTTGTATCTAAAAGCCGTTCCGGCGTCAATTGCCGTTCTCCCCCTGCATCCCAGTCTCACCTGACCCCGACCAAAGGAAACGCCCAATCGATGGTAAGGCAACGCAGGTCAACGTGAAACCCGGGACGCGAGACCCGGAACCGAGGATAACTCCTGGGCGTCAAAGGACCGGCCGGTGATTCCAACGGATTCGTCCGAGGCCAGATATAGAAAAATCGGCACAGTATCATTGGCATCCGCCAAACTCCGGGGATCCTCGTCAGGGTAGGCGTGGGCGCGCATTTCGGTTCTCGTCGGCCCGGGATTGACCGCGTTCACGCGGATACCAGTCTCCTTGAGCTCCTCTGCCAACATCTGCGTGAGTCCCTCCACGCCAAATTTAGAAACCGCGTAGGCGCCCCAGCGTGGCTTGCCGACTCGCCCTACTCCCGAAGAAACGTTGATGAGCGATCCCTGTGGCCGCGGAGCCATGATGTTTATGATTTTCTGGCTCATCAAAAACAACCCCGTAACGTTGACGCGCAAAACTTCTTCCCACGACTCCAGCGGATACTCTGCAATGGGGACTCGCGGACCCAGGACGCTCGCGTTATTCACCAGGACATCGATGCTCCCGTAGCGTTCGAGCGCTAGTGTGACTATCCGTTCCACATCTTCAAAGCGTCCCACATCCCCTGCGCAGCCGTCGACCTCGCCGCCTTCATGCCTCATATCGGCTATGGCCTGCCGCAGACCGGTTTCAGCGCGCGCGCAAATAAAGACCTTTGCACCTTCGCGCGCATACGCACCGGCGATAGCTCTGCCAATGCCACGGCTGCCACCAGTCACAAGCGCGACCTTGCCCGTCAATCGTGGGCGCCATTCATTACCCATGAGATGGAATGCTATACGATAGCAGTCCCTGGTGCAAAATTGACGAAGAGCTCACCCCGAAGACCTTGCCGAAAACCGCTCATCGTTCGCTACCACCGGTTCATTGTGAATAATCCCGGGAACTTGGAACTTGTTCCGATCGAGAACTCGACACTTAAAACCCCTGAGACTCAGAACGACCATTACTGGGGAACCAAATCATCGGTCAGTGCTTTAATGGTCGGTAGCTCCTCCAGGCGCCGCACCGAAGCCACGACACGCTCAACCTGAACGCCCGGCAACGCTAGCCGGGCGTTAGCGCGAAATTTATCTTCGACTTCTGCTGCAGTAAGCGGATCTTCGAGGCCTCCCCTCGGATGTGGCTGGTTTTCTTCGAGCAACGTTCCATCGGTCATTCTGATTTGCACGTGGCCGGAGAAGTGGCGAGGATAATCAACGGTGGGGTCGAGCTCATAGCGAACCTTCTTCGCCAGGTCGAGGACGTCACGATCACGAATCGCCTCGTCGCTAAATTCTTCCAGTCCTGCTCTGCCGCGCACGAGGATCACGGCAATGCTGTATGGCAAACTGAACTTCGCGCCGTAGGAGCTTGCCGGTTTTTGCTTTTCTGCAAGCGGCTCCCAAAGCCGATGTACGGGACCTTCGGCCGTACGGCAGACAACTTCCGCTACGCGTGCGGCATCGATGGAATACTTCTGTCTAAGCTTCAAAGCACAATCCATGTAGGGATGAGAAATCGAGCCGCAAGGGTATGATTTGAACGCAAGCCGGGGAGTTTCCCATTGTTGGCCCAACTCCGGAAGTTTTTCGAATCGATAATCGTTCGTCCCGCCGAAGGAACGGTAGAAGCCGTGTTGTCCCTCCAAGACAGTTACCGGACCCCGAAACCCGTGCCGCGCCAAGAGTGTAGCAATGACGCCGCCATGCGCCGACCAACCCGGATGCAACCGCTTGGTCCAAGTTCCGTCTGCCAGGTATTCGATAATTCCGGAGCTTTGACTGCCACATAAGCCGAACGCGTCCACTAATTGCGCCGGCTCGAGTCGCAGGAGCTTTCCCGCGGCCGCGGCCGCTCCAAACGTCGAACACAGAGCAGTCGGATGAAACCCGCGAGCGTGAAATCTTCCCGGCGCTACGAGCCCGATCTTGCACATCACCTCTGTACCCGTAATCGCTGCTTCCAACACTGCCTCGCCGCTCGCCCCCACCTCCTCGCCAACCGCCATAGCGGTTATCGCCGCACAGCATCCGGTGTGAACAATCGCTTCTTCCAACGTGTCATCATAATCGAGACCGTGGGCCAGGGTCCCATTGGCCAGTACTGCATTGGCGGCTGCGACTCTCTGCGGCGAACATACCAGGCGGCTATCGGGAGGACCGCCGAGCTTTTGAGCGACAGCGACGACCATCCGTCCGAAATCCATCGTGGAAGACGCCAGCGCGATTCCCAGAGTGTCGAGAAAAACGAGCTTGGCTTTCGCCACAACGTGCTTGGGGACTGTCGCGAGTCGGACTTCCTGCACGAAACGCGCTATTCCTTGCGAGTATGACTCCATAGTTGCTCCATGCCCTGATTCTCTCTAGGCTCCAAAGTCCCGCGTGGTAGATTCTCCGCTCCCGCTTCGCCATTCGACCTGCCGTTAAGGCCAGGAGCCTGATTGATAGCATTACTCAAGACGATTTTCATCTCAGATCTGGTCTCAGCGATTGGGACCGCTTCTCCTTGACTGGCCATCGTGGCTGGGATAAATTCCTACTTGATCTGGACAACGTAATCCGCCTCTTCTTGTCTTGAAGAAGAGGTTTTTTTTTGCGTGGAGATCGAGGATGAGCATTCGCCTGACAACCGAACAGATCGAGCGTTATAGCCGGCAGATCATGGTCCCTGATCTTGGCGGCAAAGGGCAAATCCGCTTGCGACAGGCGAAAGTCCTTGTCGTGGGAGCGGGTGGTTTGGGTTCTCCGGCTGCTTTTTACCTGACGGCTGCAGGTGTCGGCGTTTTGGGACTGATCGATCCTGACCGCGTTGAGCTGTCGAATCTCCAGCGGCAAATTCTTCACACCACTGCCGATATCGGCTGCGACAAGGTGCAATCGGCAAAAGCCAAGCTGAATCAATTGAATGCCGACGTGGAGATTCGCGCGTATGCGGAACGGTTGGAGCGCGACAACGCCGCTGAAATTTTCGCCGGCTACGATTTTGTCATCGACGGCAGCGATAATTTCGAAACAAAATTTCTCGTCAACGACTGTGCCATCCAGCAAGGCATTGCGTATTCTCACGCAGGCATTGTCCGCCTGCAGGGGCAGACCATGACTGTGCTGCCCGGGAAAAGCGCCTGCTATCGATGTTTGTTCAGGGAACCGCCTCCTCCGGAAGAGATCTTGAGCTGCCAACAAGCGGGGATTCTGGGGGCCGTTGCCGGGACTATAGGGACCATTCAGGCAACGGAGGCCATAAAGGTACTCGTCGGCTTCGAGGACGGATTGCTAACCGATCGGCTGCTCACCTACGACGCGAAGTTAATGAAGTTTCATGTTCTGGATGTGACAAAGGATCCCGGCTGTAGCGCATGCGCATCGGTTTTGCAGGCGGCAACTTCAACGCCGGTCTAAACCGGCGTAAAAATATGAGTTAGTCCTGGAACTTCAATGCCGAGAGTACGGCCACGAAGACTCACAGCAGCCGGTGCACCGGGGGCCATCGTGTCGGGTGCAACTCGAAATCCGAGACTCGAAGCTCCTGAGGGCTGTGCATCGACCCGTCGCCAGCCTTGCATGGCACTGGGCTAAGGTTTATAAAAATTAATTGTTTAAAGCTTAAGGAGGTTGGAGTATGCCAGTGCGAGTAAGGGTCCCTACACCGCTGCGTAAATTCACCCAAGGCGCTGATGAGGTAAGCGCCCAGGGTTCCAACGTGCGAGCGATCATGGAGGATCTCGAAAAGAATTACCCGGGGATCAAGGAAAGAATTTGCGATGATAACGGAAAAATCAGGCGTTTCGTAAATGTGTATGTCAACGGCGACGACATTCGCTTCTTGCAGAATTTGGAAACCTCCCTCAAAGAGGGTGACAATATCTCGATCGTACCCGCCATAGCCGGTGGCGGTGTCCACGTCGCTTTCAATTACACATGACACGACCCCTGCCCCACCTGAGTCTCGTACCCTCTTCACCGGGAGAACTCAAAAAAGTTGAGTCGGTGCTTGAATTGATCGGTGATACGCCGCTACTTGAGCCGGCGCGCATCATGAGCGGAATCTCGCCCGGCGTGCGTATTTTTGCCAAGCTTGAAGGGTTTAACCCCGGCGGCTCGGTCAAAGATCGCCCTGCCCTTCGAATGATTCAGGAAGGAATCAACGCAAAAACATTGCGGCCCGGCAAAACGATCCTGGACTCCACTTCAGGAAACACCGGCATAGCATTGGCCATGATCGGACGAGTCCTTGGCTACCCGGTGGAACTCGTTCTGCCTGCCAATGTGAGTGTTGAAAGAAAAAAGATCCTTCAAGCCTACGGAGCCAAAGTGATCTACAGCGATCCCATGGAAGGTTCTGACGGGGCGATTCGTGTTTGCCGTACAATTCTCGAAAAGGATCCCGAGCGTTACTTTAAGCCCGACCAATATTTCAATCCGATGAATCCCCAGTCCCATTACGATACCACTGGGCCGGAGATCTACCGGCAGACCAACGGCACGGTCACTCATTTCGTTGCCGGGATCGGTACCGGTGGCACGCTCATGGGTACGGGCCGCTTTCTCAAGCAAATGAACCCGGCCATTAAAGTGATCGCCGTGGAGCCGGATGACGCACTTCACGGGCTGGAAGGACTCAAGCACATGGCAAGCTCCATTGTGCCTGGCATCTACCATGAAGAGGAAGCTGACGAGAAAATTTCGGTATCCACTGATGATGCCTATGCCATGGTTTATCGGTTGAGTCAGGAAGAAGGAGTTCTCGTCGGTCAATCGTCGGGCGCGGCCATGTTCGCGACTCTCAAACTTGCTCGCAAACTCCGCTCAGGGACTCTGGTGACGGTTTTTCCCGATTTCGGCGACAAATATCTCAGCACAAATCTATGGGTCGGCTGGCGTGACCGTATGGCGGTCGGCAATCTCACCTTTTCGATTTGACTCAGAAAACGCGCCCTCACCCCTCCGAAGAGTTCGCCCATGGCAACGAACTTACGGGACAGAGTATTACTCAGCTCTGGCGGAAATCGATAGAATCAAAACGCCGCCTTCATGGGGCGGGCCACCAAGCAGGAACTGCCCTCGGCTTGAGATACGCACGGTTGTGTCAAGCAGTGGCTCATCTCCCTGCAGCAACCGCACTTTTAAAGCAAGCTGTTTTTTGACCTGTTCCTGCGGCGTAACCACCAGGAAACGCCCACCGGGAATTTCGAAGCTTGCGGTTTCCTCCCATGTCGCGCCCTGCGTCTCCTCTTTAAGCAACCGATACGAGCGATATTTCATCACCCTGAGCTGCTTCTGTAGCGATTTTAGCCGTGCGTCGAACTCATCGCTGTCATTGGAGGCAAGGATCGTACCGATCTTGATTTGAACTGCCTGAGCGTTTGTCTCCGCCACCAGGGCCAGCCCCGGATAGCACAACAAGCTGCTAAAAAGTAGGGCTGCTGCCAGGGACTTCGGAAGATGGTTCATCTTCACCTTCTGGATTTTGATATAGCCAGATGACGGTTGTTTTGCTCTCGTTTTCCCGGAACACGGCGACATTTCGGCCATGGGAGTCGATGGATTCCACTGAAGCAAAATTGTTCCTTTGCGCTGGCCCACTCCAGGGTGGCGTGATCCAGTCCACCGAGAGCACCCCGAGCAGCGCCACAATGGCGACGGGAATGGCCCAAACCAATCGCGGCGCGCCAAAGGCGGCATGAATGAATTCCGTTACGCTTGCGAAGGGGCCTTTTTTTTCAGCAACCTTCTGCTCCACGCCACGCCAAAAAGGCTGGAATGCAAGTTTTGCCGCTTCGGCGGCGAGGACATTCTGGATAGCTGACTGAAGTCGCCGCATTTGGCGACATTCTTCGGCGCACTCACGGCAACTTTCAATGTGGGCCCGCACCGCATCCGCTTCTGCCCCGTGTAATTCGTCATCCAACCATGCGCCAAGCCGCTCGGTCGCGCTTTTGCACTCCATCATAAAAACACCCGCAATTTTTCCTGTAGCTTCTTTCTCGCGTAGTGCAGCCGGCTCATGACTGTTCCTTCAGAACAACCGAGAATCTGTCCAATAGCCTTGTAAGATAAACCTTCGATGGTTTTCAACACGATGACGGCTTTGTGCTCAGGAGTCAACTCGTTCATTGCCGTAATCAACCTTTCTCTTAACTCACGATCGTGGACCTCGGAAAACGGATCCCGCGCAGGCTCACCTTTTTCCTCTATCACTCCATCCATGTCGTCTCTAAAATCCAACGGATTTCTCTTGTGGCGTCTTTGGAGATCGATGGCAATGTTGACCGCAATACGGTAGAGCCAGGTATAGAAGGACGAGTCGCCCTGAAAGCTCTTGATGTTACGGTAGGCGCGGAAAAATGTCTCTTGAGCTACGTCTAAAGCATCCTCCCGGTTATGCAACAAACCCAGGATGACCATGTACACCTTTTGGTAATGCCGTGAGACGAGCTGTTGGAACGCCTCCGTTTGACCTTTTTGGCACTGGCGCACCAAATCCTGATCACTGAGCTCCACTCTAAGCCTGCCCATTAGACGATTGCTCTAATATTTCCTTCAGAAACAAACAAGTTTGATAGCAAAACGTTGAAATTTCCGCGAATTCGCATAAAATCACATAAATTTGATTCACTTTTCCAGAAAGAGGTCAGTTTCAAATGTTCGTCCGCTGTCCAAACTGTCACACCAAGTATAAGGTATCAGAGGAGATTCTGCGCGGTAGCGTCGCAGCCTTCCGCTGCTCTCGTTGTAAGCACACCTTTGAACACGCCGCAACGGAAACGCCGCAAAACACCGCTGCAACCGCCAATGGTCGGGAACTCAGTTTCGGTTTTGCTCCTAGCGAGAACCTGGATGAAAAGGGTCTAAACCCCGATGCCTCAGCGTCGGCCGGCGCGTTGTCCCATTCTGGCAATTCCGTGATGCCGAGCGACAGCGCCGAACATTGGTCACTGACTGTCACCGATCTCGAGCCTGAGAAACCTTTCACCATCTCCGCAGATGAAGACCTCCCGAACGAAGATTCCCACGCTCAGCCGGAACACGGAGCGCCCCGACCTCGGGACGCGGCTCCGGCGCTGGGGGCCACAGAAAAAGTCCTGCCGTTCGATCCGTATCGCGATCAGCCGGCTTCTACCAAGCCGTTTCTGACTTTGTTTGGACTCCTGATCATCTTTTTTTCGTCAGTGACAGCGCTGCACCAAGCGCATCCAACGACCTCGGAGCAAATCGTCAAAAACATTCCCCTCGTTGGACCCGCGGTGTTGAAAAACGACCATCTCAAGCACGGGGTAGCCCTTCAATCAATAGGCGGTCATTATCAAACGATCCAAGGAAATCGCGAGGTCTTTATTGTAACAGGAAGCGCCCACAATGAGAATTCAGTGGTCGTTCGGGAAGTTCAGATTGCGGGTCGAATTTTTGATCACGACGGCAAACGCGTCGACCAGCAGACGATTTGGGTCGGCAACGCCATTTCGTCGAAGATTATTCGTGGCATGACCGCCCAGGATATCGTCGATCTCCAGAGACTTGCGCCATTGAAAACTTTTAGCATCCCGCCGGGAGATTCCGTGCCCTTCGCCATCGTCTTCATGAAAACGATCAAAGGAATCAAAGATTTTACCTGCGAGGTGTTGTCAGCTGAAGGCGAGCTGTAGCTCGTTTATTTTCGCTGGTCTTGTTTAGAGGAGTCGTCGTTTGGCGTGATATCGATCTCGTCGGCTTCTTTCAGGGTTCGACGAAACTTCCGTACTCCCCTGGCGAGGCTTTCCCCTACATCGGGAAGACGCCGGCTAAAGATAATCAAAATAATCACTAAAATGATTACGAGTTCGCCCAAACCGAGCCCGAACACAAATCCTCCGTCCGGGAGAATACTAGCCTACAGGGCAGGCGCATTGCAATGAGGCCATTGTCGCGCCGCTGGCCGGTGAGCTATCATGCAGGCGTGGACCATGCCGGCACATCGCTCGTGCGTTTCATCCTCTTGTCCGTGGCTCTCCATTCGCTGTTGCTGGTGCTCTCATGGCCCCAGGCTTCGGTGAGAGAACTAGGGCGCGAGCCGTACGTCTCGGTCTCGGTCCTTAGCCCGCCTGCGCCGCCGGCTGCCAAATCTGCAGTTCCACCAAGACCGATTCCTCCCAAAGCTTTAGCCACGCTCCCGCGTGCTCCAAGCGGTCCTTCCAGAGAAGTACCCGCGCCTCCCCGACCTAAAGCAAGCCCCGCTAGTCGACCGCGAGAGAGGGGGCCCGCGCCTACGCGACCTTCAAAAACGCCTGCCATCATCGCCCAAGAGAGCTCGCCGATTCTCGAAGAGAGAGCATTTTCTACCCGTGAGAGTCCGCGCGTGCCGGAGCCAAGCCCGGATGAGCCTCCCGTACAAGAGCGCCTTCAACCCGAGGAGGCAATGATTCCAGAGCCGATCACTCCAACACCGGAACCGATCAGTCCGATAGAAATTCCCCTCGAGCGCCGCCTTCCGACGATGAAAGAACTTTTACCGTCGCGCAGCTGGTCCGCCGAAGGTCCACGCGGCCATCGCGATGAAGGACCCGTTCATCTCGGCACCCGAAATCCCCAATACGTGACTTACTTTGGCAGCATCAAACGTGCCATTGAAGCAGTTTGGCAGTACCCTCCTCTGGCATTGAAGTACGGATTGCAAGGCAAGCTTTCGATGGAATTCACCATTTCGGAAAACGGGCAACTTGAAGAGACGCGGATCCTGCGATCCTCTGGTTCCGACTTGTTGGATGACGAGGCATTACGCGCGGTAAGGGCCGCGGCGCCGTTCTCTCCCATCCCGCCTTGGATCGGCAGAAATCGCATCGATATCATCGCTACGTTCGAATATCACGATAACCGTACCAGCTCGCGTCTTACCCCGTAGCGCGCCCCCCTGGCACGCAACCGCAGCACGGCGCGGTTTGAACTTCGAACCTTTAACTTACGTAGGCGTTTCCCAACGCAGGACCGGCTTGCGGGCCGCTCGCGCCTCATCCAAGCGCCCGACCGGAGTCAAATGAGGCGCCGTTTTAACCAGCTCTGGGGTGTTCCTCACCTCGCGGGCGATTGCCAACATCGCTTTGACAAACTCATCGAGCGTTTCAGGGGTCTCAGTTTCTGTCGGTTCGATCATCAGCGCGCCGGAAACAACCAGCGGGAAATAAATTGTCGGCGGATGAAAACCGTAATCCAGGAGCCGCTTCGCAATGTCGAGCGTGCCCACTCCATACTTGTGCTGCAAGCGGTCGGTGAAAATGCACTCGTGCATGCAGGGTTCATTGTAGGCAAGCTGGTAAGCGCCTTCGAGTTTTTTGCGGAGATAGTTTGCGTTGAGAAGCGCCATGCGGCTCGCCTCTTCGAGACCGTCTCCGCCCAACGAAAGGATGTAGGTGTAGGCACGTACGAGAATGCCGAAATTGCCGTAGAACGACCGGACGCGCCCGATGGATTTCGCGTACCCCTCCTCCAGAGCGTAGACGCCCTCCCTCTTGACGATACGCGGTACCGGCAAGTACGCTTCCAGCTGCCCCTTTACGGCTACTGGACCGGCACCGGGGCCACCGCCTCCATGGGGCGTGGAGAACGTCTTGTGCAGGTTCATATGCAGCACATCCACGCCCATCCTACCCGGCTTAGCAACGCCCATCAGCGCGTTCAGATTTGCGCCATCGAGATAGACCATGCCGCCTTTGGCGTGTACGATTTCGGCGATCGCCAGGATATTTTTCTCGAAGATGCCGAGGGTATTGGGATTGGTGACCATCAGCGCTGCAACGTCCTCGCTCATGGCTTTTTCGACGGCGGCCGGGTCAATGACCCCCTGCGCATTGGAAGAAACCTGGACAACGTCGTAGCCGCACAAGGTGGAGCTCGCCGGGTTAGTGCCATGAGCCGTATCGGGAACAATGATTTTCGTGCGCGGATTGCCTTTCTCGGCCAGATAAGCGCGGATGAGCATCAACCCGGTCAGTTCTCCCTGCGCGCCCGCGGACGGCTGCAAGCTGACATGGTCCATTCCGCTAATCTCCGTCAGCATGCGCTCCAGTGTGTAAAGGAGTTCCATCGCTCCTTGCAGCAGCTCCACGGGAGTCAACGGGTGCAACTGGGCAAAACCGGGGAAGCGAGCGATCAATTCATTGACCTTCGGATTGTATTTCATCGTGCAGGAACCCAAAGGATAGAATTGACTTTCAATGCCAAAGTTGCGCTGAGAGAGCCTGGTGAAATGCCGCAACACCTCTAGCTCGCCGAGCTCGGGAAATCCCGGGATGTCGTCGCGCAAGAGCGAGGAGGGAATGTCCGCCGGGCTGAGACCTTCTTCTGCAGGCCAAAAGAACGCGGTTCTACCTTGCGAGCCACTCTCGAAGAGAAGCCGGGGCGCCTCCGCAATCGGCTGTGGATCAACCTGAGATGACTGTGACAAGACGCTCAATGTCCTCCGGTTCATTCATTTCGGTTACGCACAACAGTAAACAATCGCGGAGTTCCGTGTACCAGTGTCCCAGGGACACTCCGGGAACAATTTTCTGCTCCGCGCATCTCCTGAAAATTCCTACTACGTCTGGGGAACGCACGACAAACTCATTGAAAAACGGACCGGTAAAATAGCGCTCGAGCCCGGCTTTACCGGTGAGACGACTCATGGCTTCATGGGCGCGGTTGGCATTTACTTCGGCAATTCTGCGCAAACCCGTGCGCCCCAGCAAGGCCATGTAAACCGTTGCCGCCAACGTACACAGCGTTTGGCTAGTACAGATATTCGAGGTGGCCTTTTCGCGTCGTATGTGCTGCTCGCGAGTCGCCAGAGTCAAAACAAACCCGCGACGATCTTGAGTGTCCACCGTCTCGCCGACCAAGCGGCCCGGAATGTTGCGCACGAACCTTTTCTGGCACGTAAAGAAGCCGAATCCGGGTCCACCTAGTTGCATCGGTACCCCGAGGCTTTGTCCCTCGCCCACGGCGATATCAACTCCCCAGGGGCCGGGCGGCTTCAGCAGACCGAGAGCCAGCGCTTCGGTGGTCACGGTGATGAGATGCGCTCCAACCCTGGAGCATTCCTTCTGGATAGGGGCCAGATCCTCAATAATTCCGAAAAGGTTGGGATATCCTACGAGGACGCACATGGATGAGTCATCCAAGACGCGTTTTAGCCGCTCCAAGTCGGTGGCTCCCGTTTTATCGAAAGGGACCTCTTCGACCTGCAAGTCTTCCAAATTTCTCACGTAGGTCGAAATAACGGCGCGGTATTGGTGATGCAAAGCGCGGGACACCAGGATCCGCCGGCGGTTCGTCGGTTGGATTCGGCGCGACATGAGCACGGCCTCGGCTGCGGCCGAGGCGCCATCGTAAACGCCGGCGTTGGAAACTTCCATGCCGGTGAGTTGGCAAATCAAGGTTTGGTATTCGTAAAGTGCTTGTAACGTGCCCTGGCTGACCTCCGGCTGATACGGAGTGTACGAAGTGGCAAATTCGGATCTCGCAATGATCGCGTCGACCGCGCTCGGAATCGCGTGATTATAGACCCCTGCTCCCAGCAATAAGAGCCAGTCCGCAGCGGATGCATTCTTAGCGGCGAGCGCAGTCAACTGTTTGCGCAGCGCCGGCTCCGTCAGGCCTTGGGGCAGCGCGATCGTCGCCTGCTCGCGTAAATTTCTCGGAACGTGCTCATAAAGCGCTTCGATGGACCCGAGTCCAATCTCGCGCAGCATGCATTCTTTATCGGCGGGAGTATGGGGCGTGTAGCGCATGCCGGGGGTTAACCCTCCTCCTCCTCATCCTCAATCTCTTCGTCTTCTTCGTCCTCCTCGCCTTTCTGTTGTTCGACGTATTCTGCGTATTCCTCGGCAATCATCAGATCTTTCAGTTCGTCCGTATCGCTCATCTCTACCCGAATCATCCAGCCATCACCGTAGGGATCGTCATTGATAGTTTCCGGATTATCCGGCAACTGGTCATTGACTTCCAGCACCGTTCCACTCACCGGAGCGTAAACATCGGAGACCGCCTTGACCGACTCGACAGCTCCGAAAGGATCGTCCTTCACAATCTTTTCCCCCACGTCAGGAAGCTCCACGTAGACAATGTCGCCAAGCTCTTCCTGGGCATACTCGGTGATGCCAATGGTTGCGGTATTCCCTTCGACAAGAACCCACTCGTGCTCTTTCGAATATTTTAGTCCTTCAGGGAACTCCATCACTGACCTCCTTGTACCTGTAATGCATATCCGACTAACGGCGGTAGAACGGTAACGAAACGATTTTCGCCCGAGCTTTTCGACCCCGAATATCCACTTCGATGACATTATCGGCGTGAGATTCTTCCACCGCGACATAGCCGAGCGCAATGGAGCGTCCCAGCGTGGGCGATTTGGTGCCGCTGGTAACCCGTCCGATCGGCCGTCCATTGTTGAACAATGGGTACTCGCTGCGCGCGATCCCAGAATCAAGCAATTCCAAACCGACCAACTTGCGCCGTATCCCCTCGGTCTTTTGCCGGAGCAAACGGTCGCGGCCCATGAAGTCGGATTTGGAAAATTTCGTCACCCATTCCAAATTTGCCTCGAGCGGCGTTGTGCTGTCGTCCAGCTCATGACCGTAGAGTGGATAGGCTTTTTCAAGACGCAGCGTGTCGCGCGCGCCCAGCCCTGCGGGGATCATACCCTGAGGCTCGCCGGCTTCCAGCAAGCCATTCCACAGCCGCTCCGCAGAGTCGCTGTCGCAGTACAGTTCGAAACCATCTTCGCCGGTGTATCCGGTGCGCGCCACTATACAGCGCACAGAGGACACCTGCGCAAATGCGAAGCTGAAAGTTTTGATCTCGTTCAGGCGCAGAGTGGTTAGCGGCTGCAGGATGCGTTCGGCGAGAGGGCCTTGAAGCGCAATCTGCGCATAGGCCGCACTGGCATTGGACAGTTCCACAGCACCGAACGAATGCTCTTTTATCCAGTCAAAGTCCTTCTCTATGTTAGCGGCATTGACGCAAATCAGAAAATGATTCGCCTCCAGGCGATAGAAGATCACGTCATCTACGATCCCGCCATTTTCATTCAACAGTAAATTGTACTGCGCCTGAAAGTTCTTCATGCGTGCGAGATCGTTGGCGCTGAGACGTTGACAAGTTTCCAGCGCGGCATTGCCGCGGACGTCTATCTCGCCCATATGGCTCACGTCAAATAAACCGGCGTGGTTGCGCACTGCGAGATGCTCGGCGATCACTCCCCTATACTGGACCGGCATTTCCCACCCGGCAAATTCCACCATCTTCGCCCCTGCGCGCCGGTGCGCCGCATGGAGCGGGGTCTTTTTCATGCCGCTAGCCATCGCCTCATCTCCGCTTCCGACCGACTCGAGTCTAGCGTTCGCGCTGCAGGGATTGCTTGGCGGCTCGCAACGTATTGTAGAGGAGCATACAGATCGTCATAGGTCCTACCCCTCCGGGGACGGGGGTGATCCACGAAGCGCGTTCTTTGGCGGTCTCGAATTCCACATCACCCGAAAGTTTGCCGCTTGGCAGTCGGTTCACCCCGACATCAATCACGACGGCCCCTGGCTTGATCCAGTCGCCCCGAACCAAACCCGCCTTTCCAATCGCCACGACGAGAATGTCCGCGCGTCCCACTTCGTCGCGCAAGCTGGCTGTGCGCGAATGGCAGATCGTCACCGTGGCGTGCCGTTCCAAAAGCATCAATGCCACCGGCTTGCCCACAATATTGCTGCGGCCCGCCACAACGGCGTTGCGGCCCTTCGGATCGCAATTTACGGAATCCAAAAGTTTCATGATCCCCATCGGCGTGCACGGCCTGAAACCGTCACCGCCGAGCACCAGCATGCCTTGACTCACCGGGTGAAATCCATCGACGTCCTTATGGGGAGACACCGCTTCAAGAATTTTTTCCGACCGGATATGCGCAGGCAACGGTAATTGCACTAGGATGCCGTGTACACTTTTGTCTTTGTTCAGTTGGTGAACCAGCGCGAGCAACTCTCTTTCCGTGATTGTTGCCGGCAGCAGGTGTTCGTACGACTGGATGCCTACTTCTTTACACGCCTTCTCTTTGTTCTTGACGTAAATGTGCGAGCCAGGATCGTCGCCGACCAGAACCACGCCCAAACCCGGCACCATGCCCCAACGACGCTCCAGGCCGTCGACTTCTTCTTTAATTTTTTTCTGGACTTCTTTGGCGACAGCCTTGCCGTCGATGATCGATGCCATACTTTGCGCTCCGTAGCAGGAATGGGGAATTTATATCGACTCGGGAAAATTTGTAAAGTACGTTTTCTATTGGCATGACACGGAGAACGTGAAACGTCAACCCCTTTCGCATCGTCGCGTGATTCGCCCGTGGCTCCGATCGAAAGGGGCGAGCTTGACGTCTGGAGTTCAATGTTCAAAGGTTCCAAAGTTCAATGTTGTCCGCGCCAAAGTTAAGTTGAACCATTGAACATTTGAACCTTTGAACATCATTTCTCCCTCACACCGTTGCCTTCTTTTTTGTCAGCAATTTTGATAAACAACTGCCAAACCGGACGAGTCGGAACTCACAGAAACGAACAGCTCTCCTTCTGGTTCGGTTTGGCTGCAACCACAGATTGTTCAAGGAAACTCGGATCATGAAAAATCCTCGAACCGTTGAAGACGTCAAGAACGATATCCGCAGTCGTATCGGCCACAGGGCGCCGTTCAATCACGCCGACAGGCTCGAGTGCGAGGAAGCACTCGCCAAGTTAAACACCTTCGAGGGAGAAGTCTGGGCCGCGGCCTGGAACGAGTTGGGAGCGCGTTGGGAGGAAAAAGCCCGTGCCGCGGAATCAGGCGGCAAGGTCGCCGCAGCAAAAAGTGCTTTTCTCAAGGCTTATGGCTATTATGGAATTGGCCGCCACCCGTTTCCCAGCACTCCCGGCAAACAACACGCCTACGCCAAGGCGCGCGAGATGCATCTGGCGGCTTCCCGCTACTTTGATATTCCGCTGGAGCGTGTCGTCATTCCTTTTGACGGCAAACAGATCATCGGCCATCTTAGATTGCCGAAACAAACTCCCGCGCCACTGATCATGCACTGGGGCGGTATCGACAACTGGAAAGAAGAGCGCCACATATTCGCCGAACGTTTCGTCAAGGAAGGTTGGGGCTGTCTCGTCCTCGACAGTCCGGGCACGGGCGAATGCCCGATGCTCGCTTCCCCCGAGGCCCATCGCGTGCATGTCGCCGCATTGGACTATGTAGCCAAGCGCGCCGAAGTCGACGCTGACCGTATCGCCGTCGTCGGCGCGAGTTTCGGCGGCTACTGGGCAACCAAACTCGCACACATCGAAGCCGAACGCCTGCGCGGCGTTGTCAACTGGGGCGGCGGCATCCACTATTTTTTTCAACCCGCGTGGCAAGCCAGGTCGCGCCATGCCGACTCCTATCTCTTCGATCTCATCGAAGCGCGCGCCAACCTTTTTGGCAAGAAAAACTTTGAAGAGCTGATCGAGGTGATGCCCCCGCTATCGCTGAAAACACAAGGCTTGCTCGATCGACGGTGTGCGCCATTGCTACTGGTCAACGGCAAAGAAGACAAACAGGTGCCGCTCGAGGACTTCTATCTGCTGCTCGAGCACGGCGAGCCGAAATCGGTTCGCTTTTCCCTGGGCGGCCATATGGGAAACATTCCGCTCGTGTTCGAGATCGTGATCCCGTGGTTACATGAAAAGCTGGAGGGATAGGATGAGCCTGTACCAATTGCAAAAACTCATGTATCAGGTGAACCGCGATCCGGTCCAACGTGAGCGCTACCGTCAAGACCCCGCCGCCTTCGTCCAGGGATACGAGCTGACAGCAGAAGAGTCCAGTGCAGTGCTGCAAATGGATATTCGGACGCTTTACAAGCTCGGCGTGCATTCTCTGCTCTTGCGCCCTTTTACCTTGCTTCACCGTGTTTCCAATGAAGATTATGCCAAGGCTCTTGCCGGATTGGAGTAAATCATGCCGATCGTTTTTGCCTGTGCCGCAAGCCACGCTCCGGGGATGACAGCCTGGACGGAAGCGGCGCCGAAAGACCAAGCGGACAAAGTTCTCGGTAGTTATCGCCGACTTGGCGAAATGCTGGCCGCGGCAAAACCCGATGCTCTGGTTGCGTTCACCGTCGAGCACTGGGCAAATTTTTTTCTGAATCACATGCCCGCGTTCTGCATTGGTCGGGCCAATCACTACGACGGTCCGGTCGAAGAGTGGCTAAGAATCTCGAAAGCGCGCGTCCCGGGAGACGCGAAGTTGAGTGTGGAATTGCTCGACGCATGCTTTGCCGGCCGCTTCGATCCGAGCTTCTCGGACGAGCTGTTGTTTGACCATGCCACCATGCTGCCGCTGCATTTCCTAAATCCCGGTCAGACCGTGCCAGTGGTCCCTATCATCATCAATACGCTGACACCACCATTGCCGACAGCCAGTCGCTGTTTCAGCTTTGGACAGCTTATCGGGCAGAGACTAGAAGGATCAACGAAACGTGTCGCGCTCATCGCCACCGGGGGGCTTTCGCATTGGCCGGGCGAAGCGAAACACGGCAAGATCAACGCAGCTTTTGATCGGGCCTTTCTCGATCTCGTCGTCGCGGGTCCACGAGAAAAGCTGACCGAATATTCTCACGCAGAGATCAGTGCTGAAGCCGGATCGGGCGGTCACGAAATTCGCACATGGATTACGCTCGCCGGCGCCTTGCCCGAGTGGAGAGCCAATGTGCTCGCTTACGAACCGGTTGTGCCATGGGCAACCGGCTGCGGCCTGGTCGCCTTCACCCGATAAGAATGACCACCATGATTTTCCCGGGGAGGGAAAGCGGGTAGGCCGCAACCAAGGCAGGAACAGAGAAAGCTCACCACGAAGGTCACGAAGAGCCTAGCGCGGCAGAGCCGCAACCAATTGAGAAAGAGATTTTTTCACCACGAAGGCACGAAGACCACGAAGGAAGACAGTATGTTTTTTCGAAACGCCTGATCCGAGCTTCGCGTCCTTCGTGAGCTTCGTGGTGCAAGTGTTATTTACGTGTCGATTGAGACGTCGCAATCGTTGCCTCAGAAGATTTGCGCGTCCCGCGAAAATTCTCAGGCATAGTAGTACGAAGTTAAAAAACTATTTTTTTTTCCGAATCCTTCGTGAACTTCGTGTACTTCGTGGTGTGAATGCGTTATGCGGTTTAGCCTTCACAGCGTTCACGGCGGCGTCAAGACGATCGACGAAATT
>CAYPHJ010000089.1:0-19156 GCA_964410485.1 uncultured Syntrophobacteraceae bacterium | reverse complement strand
CGCCGCCTGGGCTGCGAAAGTCCGGAACGCCAGATTCGGTGCTGATGCCGGCGCCTGTAAAGAAGACGATGCGCTGGTGGCTTCGTATCTGCGTGGCGAATTCTTCGAGCTTCATCCTGCCTGACTCGACATTAAGCACTGCACTTGTTCACAAGACATACACGAAGGCACGCACCGTGGAAAGGGCAGGCACCCTAACTTGGGGATTGTTTATGTGAGTACCTGAGGATGAAAACGAAACTGAATCGGAAGGACGATTCCGTTTGGCCAAACTGCGGCGGGTGCCGGAGACTCCGGAGACGATTAGAAGCGCTTGCGATTCGGACAACTGGGCGGCCCAACAGCGATTCCCGTCAAAACAGCAGACCCGGGGGCAGACGCATATTCATGAGAATGGCAAGCTCATAGGCCGCGGTTAAGAGAATCGCTCCATAGACAACCGCGCCGATCGGGCGCATCCTGGCCAACCCCAATAGGATGCCGAGCAGATAAACACTCGTCGCGAGCACAAAGCCAACCATCCAGACGCCGGAGATATACAGCACAAGCAAGCCGAACTGGATGAGTTCCGCACGGATCTCCGCACCAAGCTTCAGCGCCTTCTCCCGCCGCCAGAACGGCAGCGCAACCGTAACCGTAGCAATGCAGGCCAGTGCCAGCCCCGGCACGATGGCGAGCAGAGGCAGGAGCCGCGCATCAGGGAGGAATCCGAGCGCCTGAAATAGCGCACAGGCAAACACAACTGAAAGCAAGGCGCTGAGCCCCAGCGAGACAGTCGGCGCAGTGGTTTCCTGCGCGCGGGGCGGCGCGATTGTCGCGCCGGGAGCGCGGGCGGTTGTGTCCCGGTTCACTCTGTATGCCTCGTGCAGCCAGCGGGCGAACTGGATTCCAAGCGGCAGAACTATCAGCAGCGATATAGCGAGGACGGCGGGACGGCCGAGCCACGCCCAGTCGTGGAGCTGCATGGCGAGCCAGAAATTCTGCTCCATCGGTTTGGCGAGCACGAACCCCACCAGTGCCGGCGCACGTGGCCAACCGCCGTGCTTCATCGACCAACCCAAAAAGCCCAGCAGGAGGAGCACGAACAAATCGCCAATGTGGTTCGTCGCCTGGTAGGAACCCAGCACCATGACCAGCAGCAACGGAGCGGCGATGATGGCGAAACGGATCGCCGTGAGCCGCGCGATCCAGGGCGTTAGGAGAAAGCAGACGACGGCGCCGCCCACTGAACCAATAGCGCAACTCCAAATGATTACGAACATGACATCCGGGTGGTCAATCACGAAGCGCGGCCCCGGATAGTAGCCGTAGATGTACAGCGCGCCCAGGAAGATTGCCGCCGCCGGCCCGCCCGGCACGCTAAACAGCATTGTCGGCACCAGATCGGCAACGACCGTGGCATTGTTGGCACCTTCGGCGGCGGCGATGCCGCGGACGTCGCCGTAACCAAACTGAGAGCGGCCTTTGGCGCTGCGTGCGGCATGAGCGTAGGCAACCCAGGTCGATGCCGTAGCGCCCACCGCCGGGATCATGCCAGCCGTAACGCCGATCAATGAGCCGCGCAGGATGAGCCAGCGATGCTCCAGAGCGTCGCGGAATCCATCGTACCAGCCGACGAGCTTAATCGGCTCGCGCGCGATGCCGCCGCCGAACGCCAACATCGAGATAACCTCTGCGATGCCGAACATGCCGAGCGCCAGCACCACCAGTGACAGGCCGTCAAGCAGGTAAGCCTGGCCAAAAGTAAAGCGGAATTCCGCTGCAGCTGGGGCTGGTCCGATTGTGCCGAGCGCGAGGCCGAGCGCGCCGGAGGCCAACCCAGTCACACGGCTGCCGCCGACCAGGCTTGACGCGTAAAAAAGCCCGACCAACGCGAGCATGAATAACTCCGCCGTGCCGAACAGAAGAACAAGCGGTCGGGCAATGGGGAGCACTAACGTGAGCAGGATGACGCCCGATACGCCGCCGATGGCCGAGGCAATGAACGCGACTCCCATCGCCTCGGCGGCGCGGCCGGATTTTGCCAGGGCGTACCCTTCGATCGCGGTCGGTGCCGATGCCGGCGAGCCCGGCGTGCCGACCAGAACGGAAGTGATCGTGTCGGACGTGTAAACCACCGAGATCGCCCCGAGCAGCATGGCGAGCCCGGAGTACTGGTCGAGCGCATAGACGAACGGCAGTAGGATGGATGCGGCCGCAACCCCGCCGAGGCCGGGCAGCATGCCAATGACGAGGCCGGCGATCATGCCGCCAAAGAGCGCGAGCAGTCGCAGCGGCTCTAGCAGAAGTGCGAAGGCATCGATCGCGGCAGCGAGCAAGAGCGCGGCTCCTTAACGCGAGTGGAGCTTGGGGTCGCAAACGCGGTAGAGATCGCTTCGACCTAGAAGCGGACTTTGTACTTCGTGGCCAAGAGGTTCTTTGTGTACTCGTAAGCCGGTCCCCCGGGCTTGAGCGCCGCTTGTAAGTGCGGCTCCGCCGCATCGCCACGAATGAGCGGATAACCTCCGGTCACCTTCTTTGCTTCGGCGACAAACGCCGGATCACCGTTCATCGCATCGACGGCCTTATTGTAGGCGTCCAGAATCGTCTTCGGCGTGCCCCCATGCAGGAACGCGGTGAGGCCGTACTCGAACGTCAGCGTCGCGGCCTTCTGATAGGCATCCCATTCCACGCCCGACGGCTCCTTGCCGTAAATCGCTCGATAGGCCTCGTAGAGCGAGGGCACATCCTTGACGACCAGGTCGCGCTCGGTGAAGTTGCCCTTCTTGTCGGAAGCGCCGCCGGTGTAAAGCGGAACGGCCTTGCCGGCCTGTACAGCCGGCACGACTTGGGTCAGGTAGACCGGCGTGAACTGGAAATCCAAGTTGGTATCGCCGCGCTCGAACGCCAGGCGGATTGGGCCGCGTCCGGTGAAGCCGAGCGCCACCTTCGGCTGGAGCTTCAATACCTCAAACGACAAGATGACGGGCAAATCGCTGGCCGCCGCGCCGATGCCGCCGTAGGAGAGCGGCTTGGCGGGCTTCAGCAGATCTTTGGGCGACTTTACTCCCGTGTCGGGAGAAACGTAGACCACCGGCCCGAACGACTGACTGAATCCGACACGCGTCTTTAGAAGGTCATAAGCCACCTCCTTCTGGCCGAACAGGAACGGATGCGAGGTCGAGGAGGTGGTGAAAAGGAAGATCAGGCCATCGGGCTTGGCGTTCTGCGCGAACCAGTTCGCGCCGAGGATCGAGCCGCCGCCGGCGCGGTTAACGACGTTGACGCGCGGTTTGCCAGGCAGGTACTTCTCGAGGAACGGCGCGAGGAACCGCGCGCCCACATCGGTGGCTCCGCCCGGTGCGAAGGGCACGACGATCTCGATCTGCTTGCCAGCGAAGGCGGCTTGCTGCGCTGGAACACTGCTGGCGGCGAGCAAAAGAGCAATCGACAAGAATCCGGCCGTCGCCCCGACTGTGAGCTTTCTGCGTAACAGACGTGAGATGAGGGTATTCATGCTTTCCTCCTAACGGTTGAGAGACGCTCCGGCTCGCACAGCGGGCGCGCGTCGTGCCGCCCGCGCATCAGAGAAGCCCATGCCCTATGTGGAAGCAACAGTGTTCGCTAGCCGGCTCTTATCTCAAGGTCTGTCGTTTGTAAAGAAAGAAGTAAGGCGCCGGTAACAACAAGCCCACGTAAGGCTACGATTTAGGCTGAGGCTGAGAGAAGGCGAAAAGCGCGCCTGCACCAGCGAAACTATCTTTCTCTTCGCCATCTAAAGGGGTAAAAAACTTGAAGGTACAAAGCGGGCAAGTAAATTTCCATGCCCGCCTTGAGCTGGGTGGGCTCAGCAGGTTTGCTCAATTACGCAACTCCGTAGTCGCTGAAATCGTGTGAGACGCCAAACCTGGTTCGGGTCGATTCGAAGCCGATTTTTCTTGATCACGGGTCGTGGGCTGCTCATCGTCCCGCCGACTTGCGGCGTTGCGGCCGCCTGCGCGCCCTGGGCCGCGCCGCCCTGGCGGGTTCGCGCGTCGAATTGGGAAATTGAACATTGATGGCTACGATCCGATCGGCGTAACGATCTGCCAGACGGCCGAGGAAGGCGCTGAAGAATTGCCACTCGCGGCCGGGCTTGTGCGGGCTGATGACTTCGCAGTTGATGATGCCATCGAGAACGGACCAGCTCATCCAGCCGGGGTAGGAAACGTTCTTGTGCTGGATCCTGCGCCCGCGCCTGACCGCTTCGAAAGTACGCAGCTCACCCGCCCGCATTGCATCGAGGAGGATTTTGTGAAGATTCGCCCCGGCACGTTCGATAATCTGAAAGCGGATCATGTCTCGCCACCCCGTTTCAGGTTGTGCGTAGCCGTCCGGCTACGCTCTCTGTCCAGTCGGTGAGCCTTACGCCTGGCGCCCAATTATATTGCTGTCCACTTCGAATCACAATTCCCCCGAATGACGCCAGCGATAATGGCTCTTGACAGGCTCGCTACTCGAGGTTAAGCGGCAAGGAGAACAAACCTTTACCTGAGTTGCGAGAGGAGGCGACGATGCTCTTTCCAACGACTCTGGTCGGCAGTTATCCCCAGCCCGAGTGGCTGATAGACCGTAAGAAACTCGCCGGCCGCTTTCCACCGCGTGTGCGCGCGCGGGAGCTGTGGCGCATCCCAGAGCCGTGGCTCGCCGAGGCGCAGAACGATGCCACGCTGCTGGCAATCCGGGCGCAGGAAGAAGCGGGGTTCGACATTATTACCGACGGCGAGATCCGGCGCGAGAGCTACTCGAATCGCTTTGCCACCGCGCTCGAGGGGGTGGATATCGATAATCCTGGCACTGCGCTCGACCGCTCGGGCCACCCCAATCCGGTCCCGCGTATCGTCGGCCCTATTCGTCGCGGTCGGCCGGTGGAGGTGGAGGACCTCAAGTTCTTGCGCGCGCACACCTCCAAGCCGGTTAAAATGACGGTGCCGGGGCCGTTCACGATGTCACAGCAGGCGCAGAACGATCACTACCCGAGCGACGAAGCGGCGGCGATGGATTATGCGGTCGCGGTGAACGAAGAGATCCGCGACCTGTTTGCCAGCGGTGCCGATATTGTGCAGATCGACGAGCCGTACATGCAGGCGCGGCCGGAGAAGGCGCGTGAGTACGGCCTCAAAGCGCTCAACCGCGCCCTGGAGGGGATCTCCGGCACGACCGCCGTGCACATCTGTTTCGGTTACGCGGCGATCATTCACCAGCGCCCCTCCGCTTATTCTTTCCTGCCCGAGCTTGCGCGCTGCCTGTGTCAGCAAATTTCTGTGGAAACCGCGCAGTCGAACCTCGACTGTGCCGTGCTCGCGCAACTCGAGGGGAAAAAGATCATGGTCGGCTGCATCGATCTGAGCGAAATGACGGTTGAGACACCTGAAGTTATCATCGCGCGCGTCAAGCGGGCGCTGGCCTACGTTAAGCCCGAAAACGTGATTCTCGCACCCGACTGCGGGATGAAATACCTTCCGCGTAACGTCGCTTTTGGCAAAATGAAATCGATGGTGGCAGGAGCAAAGATTCTACGCGCCGAGCACGGCGCTTAACCCTCTGGGCGCTCGGTTTCTTCATTGCGAAGCTAAAGGCGGTCGGCTAAGGTTCTTTCCGACGTTCGATTCGCCACAGGGTTCCGTCTCGCGCCTCAATCTCGCCGACCACATCGGGCACCAGGAGCCTGCTGCCAAATAACCCGATGTCCAGAACGCTTGCACCTCTGCGAAGCTCGTCGCGATACAGCTCGGATGCGACGCGCTGCGCCAACCGATCAAGCGTCATGGGCCCGGTCTCCGCCAGCAGCGATACAATCACTCGCTCAACCGGAGTTTCAGGGTCCGGGGAACAGGCTTCGAGACGCACCAGCACATTCTTCGCTGCGGTCCTGGAGGTGCTTCTCCGAAGGCTGGCCCACAAAGCCTGTTTGATGTTCGTCATGTCAACGAAATCCGTTAGGCCAATTATCCCGACTAATCCAGTAAACTCGATCTACTTAGTCGAGATTAGTCCCGCTTGTCAAGGGGTGTAAAGAAGCGCTTTCCTCGAGCTCGACCGCTCAGTGCTTACGCGCAGATTTTGGTTTGCCCGGATTTTTTAGGAGGGAGTCGAGCGTGATTGTGGACATTATTTGGAACGTTTTTTCGCGGACTTCGGAAAATGCGGGTTTGAGATGGCAGCTGTCTTCGTCGGGGCAGTCTTCACACTTCTCATAAAATTTCTGCGAGACGCACGGCTGAAGCGCGATAGCGCCGTCAAAGAATCGATAAATGTCGGCCAGAGTAATGTTTCGCGGCTTCTGCACTAAGTGGTATCCCCCACCCGCGCCTTGCTTGCTTTGAACATATCCGCCGCGCTTGAGTTCGAGCAGGATAATCTCGAGGAATTTCTTCGGGATATTGGCAGAGATTGCAATATCTTCGGTTAAAAGGTTGCCCTTTCCGTGCTCTATGCCCAGTTGTACAAGCGCCTTTAGGGCATATTTACATTTCTTCGACATCATGGCTCCGACCTCCTCAAGCTGTCCAAATGAGACGCGTCATTTTCCTGCTACCCTGCGGGCCCCTCCTGGTCTCCGGAGAGCCGTTAAATCCGCTTTAGCCATCGGCGCCATCGTCGGATCATCCCTTTTTGATGACCTCGAGCGCTTCTGGCTGGTTGGAGGATCAAGTAAAGCAGTTCAACGCTCAGGGTTCAAACTTTAGTGACTTGGGGTGACCATCGAGTCTTGAACCCTGAACGGTGAACTTACTTTCCAGCCCGTTTCAGGCTCTCTTTGGGGCGGTAGGTTTTCCCCCCATTGACAAGCCGAAGGCTGGTCAATAGCCTACAGAAACCTGAAGCCATCGATCGCTTTCGTCACCGTCTCTGGTCAGGCAGCGCATCTGTTGTCAAGGAGGAGAACGATGAAGAACGGAAAGGTTCGCCGCTGGTTGGCTCCTGCCGTTACTCTTACAGTTTTCTTTGCCTTCCATTTTCACATCGTGGCCCGCGCGCAGTCGCTAGCCGATAGCCCCTTTGCCGGCCAGCGAGTCCACATCCTGGTGGGAACCCCGCCGGGAGGAGGGCACGATATCGAGGCCAGGGTCTTTGCGCGCCATTTGGGAAAGCATCTCCCGGGCAATCCTTCGGTTATCGTACAGAACATGCCCGGAGCCGGCACCGCACTCATGATCACGCATGTCTACAGACGCGCGAAACCCGACGGCCTGAGCTTCGGCATCGCCAGCGGCGGAGGAATCGTCTTTCGCAGCGCTATAGAGAAGGTGGAATTCGATGTGTCGAGAATGCCGATCATCTGGGCCGTGAGGGGCACCATCGTGCCTTTATAGAGGAGTGGCAGAAGCATATGGTCCCGAGTTTGGAAGCAGTCAGAGTTCCGGTAGAAGTTATGGAACGGCTGAGGAACGACTTTTTGAAGCCGGCACCCTGGCAAGAGTTTTTGCAGCGGTTTATTAAGGAGTAGAGCGAAGGAGTTCAATCCTGTCCCGGGAAGAGAATACAAGAGCGTACAAACTAGCAGGCTGCTGAAAAACTCTCCGTTCACCCTTCGAGAACCTCAGGGCGAACGGAGAGGAACTTGAAATGGGTAGGGTTTTTCCGTTCATGCTGAGGCTGTCGAAGCATTCCGAATCTTTTTTCAGCAACCTGCTAGTAACATCGCCTACAGAATAAACCAGCGCATGGTTTATGCTTGATCCGGCAAGCTCCCGGGCACATCTACTGCAGTTGGTCGTCTACATCACTACACTTACATTGCCCTACCTTGCCCTTGACAGAGAAAACTTGGGGTCCATGGGACCGCAGCTGAACGCGTGCCGCGGCACATGTTGCCTTGAATCGGTAAAGTAACTTCGACTATGCTGCCGCCATGCGCTTTCTGGAAAGGCTGCCGGAGTGACTGATACACGGCTGATCAGGACTGTGTGCGATCCCAATTGCCACGCCAATCCGCGCTGTGGCATCACTGCCCACATCGAGAACGGCCGTATCACGAAAATTGAACCGGGTTCTTTTCCTCTGCCGGAATATGATCGGCGGGTGTGTGCGATGGGCATGGCACGGTTGGAGCAGCAGTATCATAAAGATCGCCTGCAACATCCCTTACGTCGAGTCGGCGAGCGGGGAGAAGGGCAGTGGCAGAGAATCAGTTGGAACGAGGCGTTCGACTGGCTGGCAGACCGGCTGCGCAAGATTGCCGAGCAATACGGCTCGCGCTCGTTGGCGTTTTTCACGGGGAGCGGCGCCGCAGGAGTACTGACAAGGGGCTCTGCCCACCGCTTCGCTGCGGCTCTCGGCGGCACGGCCCATCGCGCCGGCGGTGTCGACTATGGCGTTCCCAAGGGACTCGAGTACATGTTCGGCGTGCCGGCTGCGACCTATTTCAGGCCGGGCGGCCATGAAATGGCCGATGCGGTCAATTCTCGCATGATTCTGCTTTGGGGCGGCAACGGCGCCGACACGCGCCTGGTGGACTTCCACTTTGTCACTGCAGGACAGCAACGTGGCGCCAAGCTCGTCTGCATTGACCCCAACTACAGCGCGACCGCGCAGCGTGCCGATCAGTGGCTTTCGCCGCGGCCAGGAACCGACGTCGCTCTGGCGCTCGGCCTGCTCAATGAAATCTTGCACCACGGCTGGCAAGACGAGGCGTTCCTCCGAAGCCATACGAACGCAGCATTTTTGGTCCGGCGCGACAACGGAGCATTTTTACGCGCAGCGGAGCTTAGCGCCAATAACTCTACGGACTACCTCGTATGGGATCCTTCCTCTGATGGCGCCACGGCCCACGGTAACTGCGATGCGCCGGCGCTTTACGGCGGGTTTCGCGTGACGCTTGCCGACGGCACGGCGGTCGATTGCGTCCCGGCGTTTGAGCTCCTGCGCGAGCTTGCGGAGAGTTACTCCGCAGAGCGCGTGGAGGTGATCACCGGCGTGCCGGCAGAGACGATTCGGGAGCTCGCCCACGAATTTTCCGCGCGGAGGCCAGCGTCCATTCGTATCGGCTACGGCGTTGACCGTTGGTATTATTCCGACTACACGGCGCGTGCGGCCGCTACGCTGGTCGTTGCCACGGGCAATATTGGCATTGCCGGTGGCGGCATCAGCGTTCACGATGGCAGCTATGCGACGCCCTTAAACTTACGTTCGTTCCGCTCTCCCGGCGGACGTGAGGCTGCTACCCTCGATTTGATTTCGCTCATGAATGCAATCGAGAGCAGTGATCCTTACCCGGTGAGAGCTTTGTGGCTGTCGGCTTCGAACATGTTCAATCAGTCTGCGGCAAACCGCGCGCGGGTCCTGAGTGTCATTTTACCAAAGCTGGACCTGCTGGTGGTGGTCGATCACTTCATGACCGACACCGCCGCCCTCGCTGATATTGTACTGCCAGCCTGCACGATCTTCGAGAAAAAGGATCTCGTGGCCGGCATGTTTCTTCAGCTTCAGCGCCGCGCCGTCGAGCCACTAGGTGAAAGCAAAAGTGATTGGGACATTTTCGCAGGGTTGGCGGCACGCATGGGGCTCGGAGCATATTTTTCCGGACCGCCGGAGCAGTATCTTCGCGAGACGATCGAGACCGACCATCCGCTGCTGCGAGGGATCACCCTGGACCGTCTGGAGCGCGAAGACGCAGTGCTGCTCAACCGTCCGCGCGACCCTTACGTCGCCTTTACCGATTTCGACTTCAAAACTCCCTCCGGGCGTATCGAGCTGTACAAAGAAGAGTTGGTCAAGCATGGTGCCGAGCTTCCGCACTACCATGAGCCGTTCGAGGCTTCGCCGGCCAACCCGCTCTACGAGCGCTTCCCGTTGACGCTGCTGTTTAGCCATAGCCGCCACCGGATCCACTCCATGTTTGCCAACCTGCCGCGGCTCAAGCAACTGGAGCCTGAACCTGTGGTGGAGATCCATCCTGCGGATGCTGCGCATCGGGCGATTACGGATCATCAGCGGGTGCGTGTTTACAACCAACGCGGCAGTGTTCAACTCAAGGCCCGGCTCAGCTCCGATCTCAAACCGGGTGTGGTGGTCATCTCAGAAGGTTCCTGGGTCAGCGACTTCCAAGGTGGCGATCCTTACAGCCTCACCCATGAGTCGGTCAGCGCCACTTCGGAGAATTACGCGTTCTTCGATACCCTGGTGGAAGTCGAAGCGCACGGACAATACTGAGCGGAGCGAAGCCAGCAAAGGAGGAATATTATGGCGAAGAATATTCACGGGCCGCTTTACTATGAACGCATGGGCCGCGCGGGCCCGGTGATCGCCTTTATCCATCCGAACCCAATGGACCAGTCGTGCTGGATTTTTCAGATGGCGCACCTCTCAACCTGGTATCGCTGCATCGCCATTGACATTCCAGGATACGGCCGCTCTCCCAAAGCGGACGCAGGACTGACGATGGCCGATATGGCCCAAGCCTGTTGGGAAGCGATAGACGACGCGGCAGCCGGCGAAAGCGCGATCCTGGTCGGCTGCTCCGTCGGGTCGTCACTCGCGCCTCACATGTATCACCAGCGTCCCCAAAAAACCCTCGCGCTGGTTCTTTCTGGCACCGGTTACAACCCCGCCAAGGAGTTCACGAAGCGGCGAATCGAGAATTATACGACGGAGGGCGTCGATTATCGATGGGCTTACACGTTCGAGGATCTGAGCCCCGCGTTTCGCGGCACGCCGCTAGCGCATTTCTTCGCGAACCTCTTTACCGAGCGTAATGAACACGCGGACGTGGAATCAATCATCCATCAATTCAAGGCCCTTGCGGCGCCATATCCCGAAGGGCACCACGAGCGTATCGGCTGCCCGACCATCATTCTCACCGGGAGCGAGGACGGCAGCCATCAACGCGCCTTCGCGCTCAAGGAGCGCATACCGAATTGCGAGTTGAAGGTGTTGCCGGGAGCGGGCCACGCCTGTCAAATCGAGCAGCCTTGGCTGTTCGATCGCTTCATGATCGAATTTTTCTCCAAGCACGGCCTTTTTCCTGGTAAGTCCTGACTGGGTAGGGCGATTGCCTAAATCGGGGCTAAGCAAACCCCACAAGGGTCCTAGTTCTCACAGGTAGCGGGAACCAAAGCCATGGGCAAACCGTTTTAAGAGACAAAGGCTTTCCGTCACGAATCTTCGGTGACGGGACAAAGAAAGCGTCTTAATCACACTGCTTTGACCGGGGAGGGTTATGAAACCTCGAAAATTAATTTGCGCGATGGGCACAATTGTTTTTCTGGTCGTCGGTGCGGCATATGCCGCTCAGCGCGAGGCGCCCCTGCAAACCGCCAAGGCAACGTTTGCCGGGGGGTGTTTCTGGTGCATGGAACCGCCTTTCGATGCGCTCGATGGAGTGCTTTCGACCACATCAGGCTATACAGGCGGTACAAAGACAAATCCTACCTATGAACAGGTGACCGCTGGCAGAACGGGCCACGTCGAAGCCGTGGAGATCATCTATGATCCCGTAAGAACCACCTACTCGAAGTTACTGGAAGTCTTCTGGCGCAATATCGATCCGTTTAACCCCAACGGCCAGTTTTGCGACGTAGGCAGCCACTATCGCTCGGTCATTTTTTATCATGATGCGGCGCAGAAGCGGTTGGCGGAGCAATCAAAAATGGTTTTGAGCAAGCGCTTCAAAGAGCCGATTGTAACGGAAATCGTTTCTGCCTCGCAGTTTTATCCAGCGGAGGATTATCATCAGGATTTTTACAAGAAAAACCCCGTTCGCTATAAGCTTTATACGTATGGCTGTGGCCGCAAGGCGCGGCTGGAACAAATTTGGGGAGAACAGCAGAAATGAAGTCGGCATGAGCGGGGTCGTACTCGCGCGCGTGTTCGACACTCCTCGGTTGCCGACGGAAAGAGTTTCCAT
Organism: uncultured Syntrophobacteraceae bacterium; assembly: GCA_964410485.1. Lineage (GTDB taxonomy): Bacteria > Desulfobacterota > Binatia > UBA9968 > UBA9968 > CAYPHJ01. The sequence goes on along the minus strand of CAYPHJ010000089.1, from coordinate 7,290 downwards.
GGCCAATGCCACAATCGAAATTGTAAAGCAGGATTCCGAAACCTTTCAGGTTACCGTTCGGGCGAAGAGCACGACGGTTCACACGGTGAAGCTCACGCACGAAGATTATCAGAGGCTTACCGGCGGAAAAGTCACGCCGGAGAAACTGATCGAGAAGTCGTTCGAGTTTTTGCTGGAGCGTGAGAGTAATACATCTATTCTTTCCCGTTTCGACATTCCGGTGATCGGTCGCTATTTCCCGGAATACGAGAAAACCATCGTCAAACTTTTCTAGCAGCTCGCCGACCGGCCTTTCGTGAACACGGGTTGAGACAGGTAAGTCAAACTCGGTGTGTCAGATTACCGAGACTCTTTGCCATCACGGCAAAGAGAACACCAACAGCTCGTTTAACCTCGGACCACCGCCGCAATTGGGGGCACCCCCGGCGAAGTAAAGGTTTCCACCCACCACGACTCCGCGAAAAGCGTGGCGTGCCGTAAGGAGCGGCGGCAATGTAATCCATTGTTCGGTCTTCAAGTCATACGCCTCGTTTTCGGCAAAGGTTCTCTTATCCCGGCACTCACCGCCGGCGACAACAATGGAGTTTCGATATAGCGCGTAAGCCATGCCGCTGCGCGCTGTCGGCAGCGGCGCTCCCGCCGTCCACGTGTTAGTACGCGGATCGTAAATGTCGTGGAGCGAAACATTATCTATCGGCCTGTTTGTTCTGCCACCGATAACGTGGATCCGTCCATTCGCCGCGACCGCAGCGAGATGATCGCGGGCTGTAGGTAGCGGTGCCAGCTCGGTCCACCTGTCGCTGGCCGGATCGTAGACTTCGTGTGTGGTCACGGTCACTTTGTCGAGACCCCTGCCGCCGATGGCGTGAATTCGACCATTCAACACTGCCACGCCCACCGAGCCGCGCGGGTTTTTCATGGGCGCCAGCGCTCGCCAAGTATCCGTCGCGGGATTGTATTCGAACGCGGAGTCGACTGCGCCGCCGTGACCCCCTGTGGTAAAACCACCGACCAGGTAAATTCTCTTGTTTAACGCCGTCGCCGCAGCGTGCGTGAGACCGCGCGGCGCTGGCGCGCGCTCGCGCCAGCGGTTTGCGGCGATATCATATTCCAAGTTGATCGGCTGGTCCACGCGATCGGGCGTACTCCCGGTTACGACGTAGATCTTATCGTCCGCTGCCGTCACCGCCACTTGGCTGATCCCGATTGGCATGGGCGCTCTCTGGGACCAGATTCCCTGCGCTCGCACGGCTTGGTACGAGCGATCCGGAGTTTCAGATATGCTCGAGCAGGCGACGATGAGCAAAAACGCCATGAACAGAAGCGACACGCCGGTAGACAGCACATATTTCATCTTCGACTCCCGGTTTTAGCAAAATACAGCTGTTCGGGACATAGCAGAGATCGGCACTCCGAGCGCAATCATCGCTCTAGCAGGTTGCTGAAAAAAGTTCGGAATGCTTCGACAAGTCTCAGCATGAACGGAAAATCCCTACTCATTTCAAGTTCCTCTCCGTTCGCCCTGAGGCTCTCGAAGGGTGAACGGAGAGTTTTTCAGCAGCCTGCTAGAAACCAATTCAATCCGACAAGTACTGGTTCCAATTGATAGGACGCGGAGGCCTGTCTCGATAAAAACTCGCACTGTTGCTGATTGTAGAGGAACAGCCGGATAGCACAATCATCAGCGACACAACGGCAAGGCTAATTACTGCGACGGCAGAGGTCGGTCCAACACTCCTGAAAATCGTCGCTGCAGAATTCATTGGCAGGCACTGATCCGTTGGGTTTTTCAGTACCCCATTAGTTTCTTTATTCGTTCGACAGTTTTGGGGTCGATCTTCGTTACCTCTGCCGCCATTTGCTGCAGCTTCTCAGCGTCGATCGGATCCGGAAACAACCCGATCTTCGCACCTTCTTCGAGCAGCCGAGAGTCGTGTAAGGCTTTGTGAAAAGCCGCGCGCAGAATCTTTGCCCGCTCGGGAGGAAGTTTGGGTGGCGCCATGAACGACCAGTACCACTCACCCCATCTAAAGGCAGTGTCCATGAACTCCAAATCGGCCTGAGGGACTTGTAACTCTTTGGCAATCTCCCAAACGGTTGGGACATCGGGTTCCAAGCGGCGGTCGCGCTCCTTGCCGGTTTGAACAATGACACGGACAAACCCCTTTTTGCGCCACGTCAAGAAAGGCTCGCGTCCTACAAACGGACTGATACCCATGCCCCTTGCCGCGACTTCGCCCCGTTCCACCGCCGTATCTATCGCGGCACCACCCGGATATCCCATCACCATCTTCAGATTGAAACCGAGAACTTCGCTCATCACTTGCGCCAAAATATAGTCAGTGGAACCAGTACCTGTTGTTCCGACTGGAACCGGTTCGGTTATGGCGCGAAGATCCCGCCAGTTTTTGACAGGAGTGTCCGCTCGTATATAGAGCATGCCGGTATCTCCTGTGGTGCGTCCGAGGAAAGTGAATTCGGACCAGTTAAAAGCGACTCCAGGAGCGCCCGCCAGTTGATTGAGATAGAGGGGGCCGAGTACTGTGCCGAACGTCAAGCCGTCGGGTTTGGCAACCCCGTAAAGATAGTTCGCCGCAAACATGGATCCTGCGCCGGGCATATTCTGCACGAGGAGCCTGGGGTTGCCCGGAATATACCTCCCCATGTGACGGGCGAGTAACCGGCTCCAGAGGTCGAAAAACCCTCCGGGCGGAACTCCGACAACGATGCGTATGGTCTTGCCCTCGAATGCGCTGCCCTCCGGGGTGGATCCGGAAGCCGCGTGAGCCATGAATTGAAAAGGCATGGCAAACAAGAAGCCGAGAGTCAATGCAGGAGCCAACCAGCGGCGAACTTTTCCGTTCTTCATCGTTCTCCTCCTGACAAGAGGGCTAAATGACGGGCAAGAGCGCTCCAAACAAGATTCCCTCGAAGAGGCGCTGGCCCATCAACACATCGAAGGAAACGTAGATCACCGCCCACAGAACAGCGGTAGTCACGGTGGCCTTCCACCAGGCTACCTTTCCATGCACCTTGAGAAAAGCCAGTGTGTACAACGGAATGGCGAGATAAAACCCGATGAGTAGAATTAGTAGAAAAAAACCGGCGAGCCACGCGACAATTATGCCGGCTCTACTCCAGGGCGCAGCCTCGCCGGACCCAGATTCCGGCGACGACTCGTGCGGCGCGAAGCGCGGCTGCAGTGCGGGGAAAAAGCAACCGGCGATCCCGGCAAGCGCCATGGCCGCTGTGGGAACGCCGATCACAAGCGGGACTACGCTGCCGTCACCGCCCATGCGCAGAGACTCCATGACAATGAAAAGGACGATCACTAGATAGAGAAAGTTCACGACAACAAAGGTTGTATTGATCGGTTTCATCGGCCGTACCTGTAAGCCCTGGAAACAATCAGAAGTACAATGAGGCCGACCAGCGCGACAGAGATGAAGCTGGCGAAGAATCCAGCGTAGCTTCCCTGATGGATGCGCAAGGTCAATAAAAAGGATATTTCCGCTTGCTTCCCAAGCACGAATCCGATCACTAGAGGAAGCAGGGGCAGCGCCGCCCTCCTCATGGCGAAGCCCATGATCCCGATGACGCAAACGACGAGGACATCCCAGATGTTCTCGCGCAGGACGTAGGTGCCGATGAGCGCAACGGTTGCAATGGCCGCGGAAAGATAGGAAACCGGGACCTGCGTGACCAGCGCGAGATACTTTGCACCGAAAAGCCCCAGAACGCTGGCAATCACGTTAGCCGAGACATACCCCAGCAGCAGCGTCCAAATGAAAACCGGCGCGTCTGTCAAAAGGCGCGGGCCGGTGGGAACTCCGTGCAGCATGAAGATGCTGAGGAGCAGCGCCATCGCAATGCTACCGGGGATTCCGAAGCTGAGCGTGGTAAGAAGCGCCCCCCCGTCTTTGGAATCATTTGCGGCTTCACTGGCGATGATACCCTCGGGATTCCCCTTACCGAAGGATTCCGGCTTTTTCGACGATTGCACCGCGACGGTGTAGGAAATGAGATTGGCTGTCTCACCGCCGATTCCCGGAATGATGCCCACAAGCGTACCGACAGCCGAGCTCCGTAGCAGGCACACGGGGTAACGGAACACGTCGACGACTCCCTGCCAGGCGCCCTTCAGCGTAGCCATCACGCGCTCGGCGGCTATGGTGCCGCCTCTGGCGGTGTAGTCGATCATCTCACCAATCGCAAAGAGACCGACAAAAAACGGGATCAGAGGAATGCCGTCCCAAAGATACTCGCTCCCGAGGGTGAAGCGAATGAGGCCGGTGGCCTCGCTCAAGCCGACGAGCGACAGGAGAATGCCCACCCCTCCCGCGACTAGGCCGTGCATGACGGCGCCTTGGCTGATCGTGGCTGTGGCGACGAGAGCAAAAATGACGAGCCAAAAGATTTCCGGATGCCCGAACGCTAGAACGATTGGGCGCATGACCTGGATCAGGAGGGCGAGGATCAGGAGTCCGAACAGGGCGCCGAAAAGGCAAGCGCAAACCGATATGCCGAGGGCCCTGGCCGCCTCGCCGCGCCTTGCCATGGGATAGCCGTCGAAACAAGTGGCGACATTGACCGGAGTACCAGGGGTGTTCAACAGGATCGCGCTAATCGAGCCCCCTTGCGCCGCGGCTCCCATGATGCCGCAAAAGAGATAGACAGCGGTGACTGGATTCCACGCGAAGGTAAACGGCAGCAGCATGGCCATCGCCTGAATGCCGCCGATGCCGGGAATAGCCCCGAAAACGAGACCGATAACCGCTCCCGCCAGGAGCGCCGCAATGTAATGGAGTTCCAGAAGGCTTAGGACCGCTTCACCGAGGCCGGGAATCATAACATGCTACGGTCGAAGCACACTCGAGCCAGGCCGTTATCGGCATGGTCCTCGATGGTGGTTACGGTTGCGATGCCGCACAGGCCTGTGGGGCTGCGGCGTTTTACTTGACGTATCTCTGCAGCAGCGCCTTGTGTTTCCCCACGAGCTGGACCATGTCGTCCACCAACCGCGCCGCTTCTTTGCCGCTCAGGGGCCTTACGAGGTTGCCGTCGCCTTCGATCTTTTTCACCAACTGCTCGTTCCGCATCACTTCCTGGAGGGCCTGCTCGAGCCTTGTTGCAACTCCCGCGGGCGTGGCCGGAGGGAGGGCATAAAGATTCTGCCCCACGAGAGTCGGCGCGGCCAGCTGCGGAAAACCCAACTCATCGCCGGTGGGTAAATCTGGCCACAGCGGATGCCTGCCGGGCCCATAAATGACAATCGGTCTCGCCTCGCGCGACTGCACCGCGGCATACCAAGCTGTGAAGAGCGGCATCGCCGTAATTTCGAAATCTCCCCTGATAATGCCCGTTATGATCTCCGGCGCCTTAAAGCCAAAGATGAAACGAAGCGGAAGGCCGACGGTATCTGCCGCGATTACAGAGATAGGGAACATGTTGCCCCCAGTTCCCGTAGCTCCGAAGCTGATCGGCTGTTTGGCTTCCTTCATCTGGGCGAGCGATTTCCAGGGAGACTTCGCCGAGGCTTGAAGAAAGTATCGCTGCGACACTTGGCGGCCCACCCAGGTGAATTCGCGCACATCGGGAGGCAATCCGCGCACGACCTGTTCGACGACCTGTCCCGGCACATTGATCATGGCCATCGTGTAGCCGTCGGGCTTGGCCCGGTGGAGCATGGTTACGGCGTTTCTACCTCCCGCTCCGGGCACGTTTCGCACCACAACCGGCACACCCAGGATTTTAGCAAGCGCGTCACCCTGAAGCCGCGCCGCCGCATCCGAGGCGCTTCCCGCGTCAAACCCAATGAGGATCGTGATCGGTTTGGAAGGATATTTGTCCTGCGCCCACGCTCCGGGGAGGGCAGCGATGGCAAGGAGAAGTAAAACTGCTAACACCGGCGTCACTGACGCCCGACAGAACAGGACTGCGAGGTTTCGAAGCATGGAAGAACCCTCCTTTCGCGGACGGCATATTCCCCTTCGTTGCGTGCTTGACCATAGCGAATCCCGAACCACGAAGTCAACCTGGCGCTTTCATCGTGTATGTTGGTTTGGCCAACGCACAGGTGTCGAGCCCGCCTTTTTACTTGCATATCACCCGGCAATCAGGCTATTTGAGCTGGCATGACTAACCTGCTCGATTCGATAGCCAGCTTTATCTGGGGGCCGGCCCTGCTGATCCCCCTGCTGCTGCTCACAGGACTTTACCTGACGATCGTCCTGCGCGGGTTACAATTTCACAAGCTCGCCCATGCCCTGTGGCTCGCGCTCGTCAAACGCAAAGAGCACGGCTACGCGGGAGATATTTCCCACTATGAGGCGCTCGCGGTTGCCCTTTCCGCCACCGTGGGCGTTGGTAACATCGCAGGCGTGGCCACTGCGATTTTTCTCGGCGGCCCGGGTGCGCTGATGTGGATGTGGGTCACCGGTCTGGTTGGCATGGCCACAAAGTACTGCGAGGCATTTCTCGGCGTACGCTTCCGGCGAGTTGACGCAGCTGGCGAGCAGTCCGGCGGGCCGCAGTTTTACCTGTCCGAGGGAATCCGAGGCTCGCTCGGTTCTTTTCTCGCGATCTTTTTTGCCATCGCAGCCGCGATCGCCGCGTTCGGCATCGGCAACATGGTCCAGTCGAATACAGTTGCGGCGTCGATCCAGGCAGAGTTCGGCGTCGCTACCTGGATAAGCGGCATCGTGCTCACGGTTGGCGCGGCCATCGTGATCCTGGGCGGAATCACATGGATCGGAAAGTTCACGGCGCTTTTCGTGCCGTTCATGATTGTCGGCTATATCCTAGGCGCCACATGGGTGATCGCGGCGAATATCAGCGCATTGCCGGGCGCGCTCGCGACGGTGTTTACCAACGCGTTTACGGGCACGGCCGCTACCGGCGGGTTTGCCGGCGCTGGACTTGCCGCCGCTCTGCGCTATGGCGTGGCCCGCGGCATTTTCTCCAACGAGTCCGGTCTCGGCACGGGCGGCATTGCTGCTGCCGCTGCCCAGACAAGCAACCCGGTGCGCCAGGCGCTCGTCGCAATGACCCAGACATTCATAGACACTCTGGTGGTTGTTTCTTTCACCGGATTGGCGATCATTGTTACCGGAGTATGGACGTCCGGTCAGACCGGGGCATTGCTTACGCGAATGGCGTTTGAACAGGGTCTTCCCGGCCAGTGGGGCGGCATCATCGTAACGCTCGGTGTAGCCTGCTTTGCGTTTTCGACGTTACTGGGGTGGGCGTACTATGGCGAACGCAACATGGACCGGTTGTTCGGGCGCGCAG
>CAYPHJ010000088.1:0-19730 GCA_964410485.1 uncultured Syntrophobacteraceae bacterium | reverse complement strand
AAAAGGCTCGAGGGCGACGGATCCTAGAGGTTCCAACCCGAATTTTCATAGGAGTACGAATATGACGAATCTTCGCACTGGAGACAACCAAACCAGAGAGATAGTGCATATCCCAGCGAATGGCGTCAACCTGGAGGGAGAGCTGGTAATCCCGGTCGGGGCTCTTGGAATTGCGCTTTTTGCGCACGGCAGCGGCAGCAGTCGTCACAGCCCACGAAATAATTTTGTGGCGCAAAGGCTCCATCGGGCGGGAACAGGGACACTGCTCATGGACCTACTAACGCGAGAAGAAGACCGCGTCTACGAAAATCGTTTCGATATCGATCTACTGACCTGGCGCCTCGAACGCGCAACCCAGTGGTTAACGGAACAGCCAGAAACCGCTTCGCTGGGGATCGGCTATTTCGGGGCCAGTACCGGCGCTGCCGCCGCGCTTTGCGCGGCAGCGACGTTCGGATCGTCCATTGGAGCCGTCGTATCGCGTGGCGGCCGCCCTGACCTTGCCATGGCGGCATTGGACCGCGTTCAATCACCAACCCTCCTGATCGTCGGCGCACTCGATGATGTGGTGCTGGACCTGAACCGGGAGGCTTTCAAGCGCCTAACGGGCGAGAAACACTTGGCTATCATTCCCGGAGCCACCCACCTGTTCGAAGAGTCGGGGACTTTAGAGGAGGTAGCGAGACTGGCCGCCGATTGGTTCCACCGCCACCTACGCCTCCTCATGATGCGCCATTAGCTGTGGTGCGCAACATATTCTCCCTCGCCCGGCAATTAAGCCTGAAGGGTATCACGGTGTACCGCTACGGCTCCGGCCCGGACAAGCGCTTTCCTTGATCGACGAAGCTGGAAACCCCGATTGCCGGGAGTGCGCCGTGTGAGGCGAGGGTGGTTCACCACCCTCGTGGTGGTTCAAAAGTTCAAGGTTCAAAAGTTCAAGGTTATCACAGCCGTTCAAAGTTCGGATGTTCACCGTTCAATGATCTAACCGGTGGCAAAGGGCCCGCCGCCGGTCTTCGGAGTGGAATTAGGGACACCGTTCAATTATCATTCTGCCCCGGCTTGAGCTTTTCCGAAGAGACGTTTAAGGTCTGACGAAAGGATCTCTAAGACTGGCTGCAGCCATCTGGCAGGGCTAACCTATTGATGAAGAAAACCGAGTTTTTCAATTTATACAACCACGGGTTTGTGCGCGCCGCTGTCGCGGTTCCTGAATCTCGGGTTGCGGATCCGGCGTTCAACGGAGCCCGCACGGTCGAGCTTATGCAAAAGGCCGAGCACGAAAAAGCCATTTTAGCGCTTTTCCCGGAACTGGGCTTAACCGCCTACTCATGCGAGGATTTGTTCCATCAGCAAGCGCTGCTCGACGGCGCGCTCGACGCGCTTCATAGCCTTCTAAAGGCGTCGAAGACATTGAAATTGATTGCCGTCGTCGGCATGCCGCTGCAAGTTGACCAGCTGTTGTTCAACTGCGCCGTCGTGCTCTCTCAGGGGAAGATTCTGGGCATCGTGCCTAAGATCTACCTGCCCAATTATCGCGAGTTTTATGAATACCGCCAGTTTGCTCCCGGCACGGCAGCGCGCAGCACGATGGTCGATCTTCAGGAGCAGAAAGCAATCCCCTTTGGAGAGCGGCTTCTCTTTCAATCGCGAGATGACCAGCGGTTCACTTTTTTTGTCGAAATTTGCGAAGACCTCTGGGTGCCTATTCCCCCATCTTCTTACGCTGCACTGGCCGGGGCTACGGTCATTTTGAATCTCTCTGCATCCAACATTACGATCGCCAAAGACGAGTACCGCCACAGCCTGGTTTCCAACCAATCGGCGCGCTGTCTGGCGGCCTATCTGTACACAGCTGCCGGAACCGGCGAGTCAACCACCGATCTCGCATGGGACGGCCACGCTATTGTCTACGAAAACGGCAATTTGGTCGCCGAGTCGGAGCGCTTCCGCTACGACTCGCAGCTCGTTTTGGCGGATCTCGATCTGGAAAGGCTCACGCAGGAGCGCATGCGCCAGAACAGCTTCGGCCAGATCATGCAGCGGCAACGCGATGAGTTACAACAATTTCGCCGCGTCTTCTTTAGTGTTGAGATACCGAATACAGGACGTTTGTTGTGCCGGCGTGAAATCGATCGTTTCCCTTATGTGCCGTCGGATCCGGCAGTGCGCGATCGGCACTGCTACGAAGCGTACAACATCCAGGTCCAGGGACTTGCAAAACGACTGCAAAGCGCGCGTATTTCCAAGATAGTCATCGGAATATCCGGCGGGCTGGACTCAACCCATGCATTGATCGTAGCAGCCCGCGTCATGGATGTGCTGAAGTTGCCGCGCTCCAACATTCTTGCCTACACGATGCCCGGTTTCGCAACCAGCCGGCACACCCTGGCCAATGCGAAAGCTCTGATGGAGGCTGTTGGCTGCACAGCCAACGAGCTGGACATCCGACCAAGCTGCGAGCAGATGCTGCGCGATATCAACCATCCCTACGCCAGAGGCGAGCCTGTGTATGACGTCACATTCGAAAACGTGCAGGCAGGAGAACGGACCAGCCACTTGTTTCGTCTGGCCAACCTTCACGAGGCGTTGGTGCTCGGGACAAGCGATTTAAGCGAGCTGGCTTTAGGCTGGTGTACCTATGGCGTGGGAGACCACATGTCCCACTACAGCATTAATGCGAGCGTGCCAAAGACGCTTATTCAATTTCTGATTCGCTGGGTGGTTGACACAAACCAGTTGGGTCACGAGGCCAGCCGAGTGCTGCGCTCCGTTGTTGAAACCGAATTTAGCCCTGAGCTCATTCCCAATACCCTCGATGATGACCAGCCGGGCCAGAAAACCGAAGACATTGTCGGACCGTACGAACTCCAGGACTTCACCCTCTATTACACAACCCGGTTTGGTTATTTGCCATCCAAAATTGCCTTTCTGGCCTATTGTTGCTGGCGAGATCGCACGCTTGGCCGCTGGCCGGATACTCCGGAGGCAAACCGAAACCAATACACGATCGGTGATATCAAGCGCTGGTTATCCGTTTTCGCGTGGCGATTTTTCCAGGTCAGCCAGTTTAAGCGAAGCTGCATTCCTAACGCGCCCAAAGTCGGCTCCGGCGGTTCGCTATCGCCCCGCGGCGATTACCGCGCGCCTAGTGACAGCGAAGCCACCGTCTGGCTCGAGGAAATCAATAGCATTCCAGATAACGACAGGACAGAATAACCGCGCAGCCGGTTCTATGCCTTGACCGGCACGGCGAGGATCGGGCAGCGCGTGCGCCGCAGCACCCGTTCGGTCGTGCTGCCGCGCAAGGCATCGAGAAAATCGAGGTGTCCTTGAGTCGCCATCGCGATTAAATCGGCGTCCCACTCAGTCGCAGTTCTCGTGATCTCCTCCACGACCTCTCCTCCTCTGACCACGGTCTCGCAACTCCAACCGGCTCGTGGGCGCCATTCAACTCTAGGGACCCCGTCGCCTGGGCCGACGTGAAGCAACTTGATGGCTGCAGCGGTAGAGCCAAGGCCCCGCGCGAGAAGAGAAGCCTTGTTGACTGCGATCTGCGGATCCGGCTCGTTGTCGATGGGGACAAGGATCTTTTTGAGACTTACGGATCCATCTCTTAGAGAAATGAAGCCTCTCCCCTCGCGAGGAAGAAAAAGCGTCATTGCACCCGAGGAGCGCGCCAGCGGCTCACCGATTGATTTGTACAGCCAGCGTGCGAGACCTCCTCTCTGGTGTGTCGCCAAGACCACGAGGTCGGGCGGAAAGCGGTGGAAGTGTCGCAGCATCGATGCCAGTGGATCTGGGCCCGCCGAAAGGAATTTGCTGACATAGACACTCGGTATTGGATTCTGCCCATCGTGCTTGAGCCCGACACCCCAGCGTCCCAGTGTCTTCCGCACGCCTGGAAAATCGGTCCAAGCCGTTATTGGCTTTGTCCTTCGACGCCCGCGCTCCACATGCATGATATGCAGCATTGCCCTGGACTGCAGCGCGATTTTGAGCGCATGTAAAAACGCAATTTCGCTGGCCCTGGAAAAATCGGTGGGGTGAAAGATCAAGAACTCGCTGGCTCTTTTTCCGGTTGCGGGACTCATTCCGCGTCGTTAGCAAATCCCTAGAGCATAATGCCCGTGTCGTAGTTTCTTCATAAGGAAAGGGCGGGAGACTTACTCATCGCGAATCAAATAACGATCTTCAATATGAGCCAGAATCTCGAGACGGTCGGGCGTTGCGCCGGCAGGGGTCGCGCGCTCGAGCTTGCGCAAGCCGCGGGCGAGATCCTGGTCACCAAGTACCTCCGCAACCCAGCGGGAGAAATCACCGGCTAGAAGGTGGTGTAGCAGGGACGCTATTGCAGCGTTCTCAACTGCTTTGTAGAACTCGATCATGTTGTGCGCGATGAGCGGGGTCTCCATCTTTGCGAATCGAAAAGCCTTGTCGTCAGGTAGTCGGGTGTCCGCATATTTTCGGGCGTGGTGCGTATGGCGAGTTATGCGTCGCTCGGGAACGAAGAGTTGCCACGCCGGCGGATCCGTTGTCAGCAAGGCCGCACTGGGTGGTTCCACTTGATCCAATGGCAGATGCGTCGTTAGGTGGTTTTTTTGAGCGTGCGCCTGCAGGATCTTGGTTATCAAGTAACGCTCTTCCTCGACCCTGGTGCTGGTAATGATGTGCGCCCCCATCGAGTCGTAGACCTCACTCGCAAGCAAACTGGGCCGATAGGTTGCCAGGCAGAAAGTTCCGGTGGGTTGGCCAAGATATTTTAAACAAGGGCTCGACTGGGTAAAAAAATAATGAGCTTCATCAATAATAATCCAGTGCGGCATTCCTGTGATTCTGCGGCTGCGTTCGAGCAAACCGAGAAATTGATCAATATAGCTCAGCTGTTCCCGAGGAGCCAACGCAGATAGCGTCATAACAACGCTGAGAGACTCGTTATCGAGGAGCCTGGAGACGGTTGCAGGTGGGGGCAGTGGCATATCATGGCCCAAAGTAATCACCTTTGGCCGCTCTCCCATCTGCACATAATCTCCCTCCGGATCGACGATACAGATGTGATAGCCTTGATCGACCAGCTGCTCCGCTACAAGCCCGGCAATCCACGACTTGCCTGTCCGCGGATCACCGGTGATAAGAACGTCACTGCCCGAGGCCGGCACCGCAACGTGATTACCGGTGCTGCTTTTACCAACAGTGATATGGCGACGCGCCGGCGTCGATATCATCCCGCCCCGTTCCAGCAGCTTGGTTACATACAGAGCCACGCCCGCGCCGCCGGGCTGCGAGATCCGGTCATCGGCTATTGAGAGCACTGCCGGCACCGCGCCACGTGCCGCTATTCCGATTTCGGCTTCTAAGAGCATCGGTATGTCATTCTCCGCATCGCCGAAGGCCACGAGATTCCGTTCTGAACGCCCTAGCTCATCGAGAGCACGGCGAATCCCGACGGCCTTGTTCACGCCGCTTGGAAGAAGCATGAGCGCCCCCCGGTTGAAGACAAGCTGCCCGTCAATACCGAATTGCCTGACGAGATCGAGAAGTTCGTACGCGTGCTGCTCCCATGTTCCGAGGACCACCGCACCCGCATGGAAAGGCACACCCCGGGCACGCAACTCCCCCAAAAAATGCTCAGGTGGTGGGCGGCCGACTTGAACGGTGCGCCCAAGGGCACAGAGCTGAATTATGGCGCCATTTTCGGCGACGATCGCATCAAAAGGGGCCAGCTCCCCCTCGCATGCACGCTGGACATCCTCCAGCACTCGTCCCGTCACCAAGAGAGTGGTAATCCCTTGCGCTCGTGCCGCTGACAATGCAGCGTAGACCTCAGGTGCAGGGTGCCCATCCGTAGCGCCGGTGCCGTCAAAATCACAAGCAATGACGCGGCAGTACATTCGCAGCGCGTCCAATTCCCGGCTCAGGCCGCTATCCTGGATTCATCGACTAGCCGGACGATTCGGGGCTTCACCAGCCGCTCAAAATCCTCGTATCTTAGCCTAACTGTCTGTACGTGGTTGCCGGCGTTAAAATAGATGTACTCATCCTTTTGCAGCGCCGGGTCCACGTACACTGGTAAGTCAAAGAGATTTCCAAACGGCGGCATAGCTCCGATCTCGCAACCCGGGAAACGCGAGATGAACTCATCCTCTGTTGCAAGTCTAACTTGGGTTGCGCCAAGGCTAGATCTTACCGTGTCCAAGTGAATCTTACAGCAACCGGGGATCACCGCCATTACTAATTTCTCATCCACCAACAGCATAACGACTTTTGCTATCTCCCTACCCGAGACGTGCTGGCTCGCCGCAATTTCTTGAGCTGTATAGGCAAGCGTGTGGTGGTAAGTCTCGTAGGATACGTTGGCCGCATCGAGAGTCTCCTTTAACTTATTCAGTATAGCCATAAGTCCTCCGTTCTGGCTAATTAAAGCGGGCAAAGTCCTCCCGCTTGCGTCTCTCTGCGGGAGATTCCGACTTTTGGTTGCGGCTTTGCCGCGCTGTATTCATATTATAAAGGGTGGCTACATTCTTTTTGAAAATCCCTCCTGACCTCCCTTTGCCAAAGGGAGGATTTTCCCCTCTTTGGAAAGAGGGGTTAGGGGAGATTTTGAGGGTTTAATGTCAATCCAATTTTGCGACCGTTTATATTTATAGTTCCGCGAGTCTCAATTTCCTCATCACAGGTTGGCTGCTGCTGGAGAGCGCTGGCGCGGCTTTTCACGTTTTGCAGTCCTTGCTCTCCAATCGCGCAGCCCGCGTCGCAGGTATTCCGGATCTAATTCCAACAGCTCGCAGACATTTTCAAACGAAAAGATCCACTGACTTTTAGAGTGCATGATCCAATGCTCGGCCTCATGAAAACGGTCTTTCCCGGCGCGGTCTCGGTACGGGCTATATTTGCGATAGTTGTGAATCGCATCCTCGAGGATTGCAAGCAGAAGAGCCCTTTCCGGTTGCGCAGGTTCGCTCCGGCGCACCGTGGCAAAGAATTCTTCCGACATAGTCAAATCGCCTACCATTACGTCGGACAGTCTCTCTTTCATTTCAGATCCTCGGTTAATTAATTGTGCAACGCATGTGCCACTGGGTTGTTCAGTGTGTTCGCACGCTATTTCTCACAGTTGCAATTCAAGCAGTTAAGTATTATCACGCGTGAGAAGAGAGAGTTGCCGCACACACGGCGTATTATTGCGTAGCAGGGTCTTCTAAGTCGGCACATCCATTGCGACTCGCATTTGCAGAGGTAGCGGCTTTGAACCGGTAAGTTCGACGGGGGGCTTTATGGAAAGCGAAAATGAGCTCATGTACCCGGCAGAGAGCACGGTGGGCGACCAATCCCTGCGCGGAATCAGTCCTGAGATTTCGAAGACAGCCGCTGGTTGGCTAGCCCCGGAGGAGTTGCGGCGTCGCATTTCCGCATTGGCGTACGAACTCTACTTACGGAGGGGAAAGCGGCGGGGGCACGATTTGGAGGACTGGCTGGAGGCAGAAGCTTTCGTATTGTCGCAGCTACCTGCATCGGTTGGGGAGGTCCTCTGGCGCGATGAAGCAGGATCGAATGGAAGACGTAGGGGGTAAGAAAACGCGTCTTTCCACAAGATCTGTTGATAAAGTTGTTGATATCTCACCTGGTCTCCTTGAGAACGGCCCGTCCCAAAGCCTACCCAACAATCTGCGTAACGAGTCAGCAGTGAAAGCGCATAAGAAACAACGACTAACGTAAAGCCCACTTTTCTCTCGTCAACCTCTACAAGACAACGCTCGGAGACCCCGGCTGAGTTGAAATGATACCGCAAACTGCCATTTATCAACAGGTGGTCTGCGAACCGACGACCGAAGAGCGATGACCTAGGACCGACGCACGGCTGCTCAAAAATAGGCCTTGAGGACATACTGCTGCAGCATGCGGTGGGTATTAAAGAACGACCCGTTTAGGGCAATAGCATGGCGCATGATTTCCAGGTAGGCATCATGTTCCTGGTAGTACAGGGGCAAGATGACTCGTTCGAGCTTGTCGTAAAGCCAAGTTGCGTCCTTGGCATGATCCGGCGCCGGGCCGCTAACGTCCGATACGGCCCAGCCCGTCACCCCTTCAATACACCCCTCGATCCACCAACCGTCGAGTATACTAAGACTCGGCACGCCGTTTACAGCGGCTTTCATGCCGCTTGTACCGGAGGCCTCGAGCGGCGGCTCCGGTGTGTTGAGCCAGATATCTACACCGGCGGTCATCATTTTACCGATTGCCATACTGTAGTTACTCAGGTATGCAATGTGTATTTTGTCACGCAACAGGTCACGCGCCCGGAAGATTTTCTGGATCTGCTCTTTGCCGGCTTCATCTCGAGGGTGTGCCTTACCAGAGTAGATGATTTGCATGCAGCCGCCGCTGATAGTTCTTTTAAGTCGCTCAATATCGCTGAATAAGAGATCGGCTCGCTTGTAGGCCGTTGCACGCCGGGCAAAGCCAACCGTGAGAATGTCTTCCCGCATCCCAGCATTGGTTTCGCGATTAACATAGTCGAGCAACTGCTTCTTTGCCCGCACGTGGGCTTGCCAGACCTCTTGTTTGGGGATGCTCAATGCATACCGCAAGCTGAAGTTGTCCTGACGCCAACCCGGGATGTAGCAATCGTAAAGCTCGGCGAACGGCTTAGCTGCCCAGGTCGCGGCGTGGACGCCGTTGGTAATCGCATCCACGTTGTACCCGGCAAACATCAACCTGGAGATCTCGCCGTGTCTTTTCGCTACACCATTGACATAGCGGCTCAAGTTCAGAGCCAGGAACGTCATATTCAAAAGATCGTCGCAGCAGAAAACATCTTTCATCTCGCCGACTTCACGTCTGCCGAGGACCCGATTCACCATTTCCATGGGAAATTGATCGTGCCCCGCGGCAACAGGCGTGTGCGTCGTGAACACACATTGCTCCCTGACTTTACGAACATCTTCCCGATTGGCACTCGACCGGCCCGCGTGCGCTGCTTCTTCATCCAGCAATTCAAGTGCGAGTAAACTGGAATGCCCTTCATTCATATGAAAGCGCTCAATCTTGGTATGGCCCAGAGCGCGCAGCATCCGTACTCCGCCGATGCCGAGTATGACTTCTTGGCACAGGCGGTAATACTGATCACCGCCGTAAAGGTAATGCGTCAACTCTCTATCCCGGGGAGAATTTTCCTGCAGGTCCGTGTCGAGGAAGTACACCGGCACCGATGAGTTCGCCGGCCCGACGACATCATATTGCCAAGCTCTGAGACGAACCTCGCGGCCTTCGAGGTCAACGGAAACACGCTGGGGAAGCTCCGAGAGATAATCCGTAATCGACCACTCAACCGGTTGTTCGGTTTGCCGCCCCTGGCCATCGAGTCGTTGATTGAAATAGCCCTTACGGTGCAGCAAAGTCACTGCTACCATCGGCACTTTGAGGTCGGCGGCAGCGCGAATGGTGTCGCCGGCAAGTACTCCCAGTCCACCGCTGTAGGTGGGTATCTCGGTTAATAAACCGATTTCCATCGAGAAATACGCGATCATACTCTCCTTAGTGGCAACATTCTTGAACGATGACCGTGAAAAGCATCAAGGCGACGACGACACGGCAGGAGTGTACCATAAGAACTGAGACTATAGCGGTCTTTTTCTCAAGCATCGTTGCCTCGGGGTTCACGCTGCGCGGCTATCCAGATTGGGAGAAACGCGGCTTTAACCTTTACATCGTTTGAAAGCCAAATCCAGGACAATCCCCGACCGCTTAGGCATGGCTATTGGCGATCCCAATTCTTCGGAAAAAGAGGCAAAGACTTTAGAGATGGTGAATATGCTGGCCGATTACAGTTGAAGACTAAGCCAGATGAACGTGCACGTATTGGGCGCGTACCGTATTGTTAAAAATTTCCGATCGCGGCTCGAACGAGCTAAGATGTGAGTGTTGACAGTTCATGGCTTAATGCTGTCAACACTCGCCCATGAAACAGCTCACCTTCCTACTCCACCTTTACCTTGATTTCTTTGGCCTTCGCTTCTTCCGTTTTTGGCATTCTGACTTCCAGGACGCCGTTCTTGAATGAGGCTTTCACTTTATCCGCATGAACGTCTTTGGGCAGATCCAATACCCTTAGAAAGCTCCCATACGAGCGTTCGGCGCGATAGTAATTTTCTTCTTTGACCTCTTCCTCCTTTTTCTTCTCCCCTTTTATGGTCAGCGTGTGATCGGTCAGATTGACCTCGACATTGTCCTTCTCAATCCCGGGAAGCTCGGCTTTAACCACGATGTCGTCCTTCTCTTCGAAAATATCGACGCTCGGAGCCGTTACCTCGATCCGATCCACGCCAAACCATGGTTCCCGCCACCAGGGCCGCATCCGCCGGCCAAAAACATCCTCCATCATCCTATCCATCTCCCTTTCCAACGCAGTCAGCCCCATGAATTTTCGCCACGGAGTTACCGCCCTGGTTTCTGCTTCCTTCAAATTCTTCTCTGCCATTGTTCTGCCCTCCTTGTACTTTGTTGGCATCAGCCGGCAATTCCCTTGCGCAATCGCTATGCCATGGAGCCTTCCTCGACAATGAAGGGAGTTTTTGCGACGGGTTTGCAAGCTTGGGAAAAATGCCGCAGGATTCTGTCATTTACGCATTTAAGCTGATCGGTGGGGCAGCGGTGGCGGCATGCTCACACACCCGCAACAGTCGCTCTGACCCGGGGAGCCCTGAACTACTCGACTTTGAGTTGAATTTCTCTTGCCTTCGCCTCTGTGGTTTTAGGCATCGTTACTTCCAACACGCCGTCTTTGAAAGTAGCTCGTGTTTTTCCGCCGTCCACGTCTTTAGGCAGATCCAATGTCCGAATGAAACTGCCATACAATCGCTCGGCGCGATAATATTTTTCTTCTTTTACCTGCTCCTGTTTCTTTTTTTCCCCTTTAATGGTCAGCATGTGGTCCATTAGCTCTACCGCGATGCCGTCTTTCTCCATGCCCGGAAGCTCGGCCTTCACCACGATGTCGTCATCTTCTTCGTAAATATCGACAGCCGGAGTCGTTAGCCCCGATCGATCCAATTTAAACCAACGTTCTTGCCGGCCCGGCCGTAGTTGCCGGCTGAAGAAATCTCCAAGCATTTTTTCTCTCTCGGCAGCAGTCAAACCGGCGAACGGCCGCCAGCGAATTGCCGATCTGCTCGCTGCTTTTTTAATGTTCTTGGGCATTGAAATACCTCCTCCTGTTCTTTATTTGCTCTGCCAATCGCAAAAGCCCGCAATCCCCGTACCACCGGGCTTGCCTGATTAAGAGAAAGATCCCGTCCGTCAATTTCCCAATCTTGAAAAAAAGCGGGCGCTAGTCTCTCAATTGTGCCAGAGCAATCAGACTGGCACGCTGTTACCTGATTATCGTTGCTGATCACATCAAGCATGGATTGTGGAAGTACGAAAGCAGTAATGCCATCTTGTGTGGAGGGTAACCTATCGAGCTATATGATCACAGTTAAACTGGGCACATGTGCTAAAAGAACTATGAAGCAGCTCATGCAAAATTCCTTATCCACAAAGCCCAGGCTCGGCATCAGCGCATGCCTTTTAGGACACCGGGTGCGGTTCGACGGAGGCCACAAGCAGGACACTTTTCTCACCGCGACATTCGGCCAGTTTGTCGAGTGGGTTCCAGTCTGCCCCGAGTTAGAAGTTGGGATGGGGGCGCCTCGAGAGCCTGTGCGTCTGATCGGTAAGGCTGCCGAACCGGCAATGATCGCAGAACGCTCCGGGAAGGACTGGACCACTGAGATGAAACGCTTTAGCGCGCGGCGCGCGGCAGAGCTACGGCGGCTTAACCTCTCCGGCTATGTCCTCAAAAAAGACTCCCCAAGTTGTGGTATGGAGCGCGTCAAAGTCTATCCGCCGAAGGGCGGCGCCACCCGTGACGGTAGAGGTCTGTTTGCTACGGCTCTCATCAACGCGCTGCCGCTTATGCCCGTTGAAGAAGAGGGCCGGCTCAACGACCCGCTTCTACGCGAAAACTTTATTGAAAGAGTTTTTGTGTATCGCCGTTGGCAAGAAACCATGTCCGGTGCAAGATCGGTTCGCGCGCTGGTCGAATTCCACACGGCTCACAAGTTTCAGTTGCTGGCGCACAGTGAGCGCCACTATCGCTCGCTTGGACGGCTGGTCGCGACCGCCAAACAATTTTCTTTGGCTCAAGTTTATGAGAACTACGCCCGCGATCTTATGGGGGCTCTAAGCGTCGCGGCAACTCCCCGGAAACACGCAAACGTGCTCGATCATCTAATGGGTTATTTTTCCAAGGAACTCTCGGCAAGCGAGCGCCAAGAGCTGGTTGAAGTGATTGGTGATTTCCGCCGGCAACTGATACCTCTTATCGTGCCGGTGACGTTGATCCGCCATTATGTTCGAAAGTACGCGGTGACGTACCTCGACGACCAAGTTTACCTGGCGCCCAGCCCGAAGGAGTTGATGCTGCGCAATCACGTTTAACTCGGAGCAAAAGCCTTAACAAATGTATGCGGAAATTCTGCATCCAAGAAGAGATAGGAAAGACTAAATCTCGCGCAAAGTCGCAAAGGCACGAAGGGTTGGAACATGTAAGAAAACTAATCCCGGCCGTTGATGTCGCCGACCAATCAACAAGCCTAGAGCCGGCCTTTTCCCAAATTGACGGCGCGCGCGCAGTTTATGGAGATATGCTGCAAGGATTCCAGCTATCCCAGAACGAAGCAGCTGAAACAATTTGACGTATCACGGATCGTCTACGGTACAAGCGCCCATCCCTGGCACATATTCGGACGAAGTGTAAAGTTTGTTTCCAATTTGCCCACTCTAGTGGTTACCGTCTTGAAAAAAATCATCCACTTTTAATTGAGATCGGGTATAATCCCAAAATTCACACCGGGCGCGAGAGGAGAATGAAAAATGGCCGACGTACAGAGGGAAATAACTAAAGAAGAACTCATCACATTACAGGAGCTATTTATTGCAAGTGTTGCCATCAACGATGCTCTTTCGAAACTCCTGATTCGCAAGGGCTTGATCGCGCGCGACGAGTTGACGGAAGCGCTCTTTTTTGAGCGGGCAAAATACGACAAGCTTTTGAATCGCACACTCCAATGACGGATTGGAACGACATTGTTCTTTGCCTGCTCGTAGCACTTATCGTGCCTGCGGGCATTCGGTTCAGCTACACTTTCGAATCGGCGGAGCTGCGCCGCCGATGCGAAAGCACCGCACACCGGGAAGGAACGCGGTGCAGGGTGAGCTATTCAGGCGGCCAATTCGGAAACGCGAAACGCCTAGCGTGAATCCCACCGTGCGCGGCTTCGACAGCCTGAAGCTGTTCCGCGAGGACTCTGTGATCCGCATTCAACAGCTCCAGAAAGATATTCTGTTACTGCGAAAAAAAAAATTTAGCAAACCAGCGGTTACCGTCCGAGTCATAAATCCGTGCCCATGGTATGTAGTGGATCATGGGTCAAGGGTGGTAGACTATGAATATTGCCATGACTTATCGCGATACGGATGTGAGACACGAACGGAGGCGCAATGAAAAATGACATAGAAAAAAGAATTAGCTCCAGGGTGGCAGTAGCCTTTGAGGACATCAGCGCCGGAATGTCGAGCAAGGCGAGGATCAGAATCCTGACAGCTGCAGAGGCGCTGGTAAAGACTATATGGCTCAGCAAGATACATGTCGCGATGCCGGCCGATAAGACGACGATTGATGAGTACTTCCTCGAACAAGAGCTCGAACAGTTCCTAAACGAAGCGATTGAAGAATCGCACAAAAAGATGGAGGCGATAGCAGAAAAAGCCAAAAAGTTGAGAGTGGAGAGTTGAAAGTCGTTTCGTAGCGATCAGTTAACGCACTCTGATGTGGACGTTGCCTAAGGGTGTCCACGTTTCGAGTGCCTGTCTCCACATTGTCTCCGCCGCCTGCCTTTCATACTGCCTCGCAGCCTGCCTCTTTGCCCTTCTCAAATTCTTGAACTAGACTCCCTCCAGGCACTGGTGCCAATCAAAATGCGATCTCGTTTTTTGTACTACGCGATCACAGCTGTGATCATTGGGTTGGCCCTCGCCTCTCAGCTTTTGCTCTATTCTGTGACCCCAGTTACCGCTCCCTTCATGTTTTTCGCCTTCATTGTTCTCCTTACGACCTGGTTTATGGGATGGCCGTCGGGGATTCTGGCAAGCATTTTATCGACCGCTGTCTTGGAGTACTTCTTTATCCATCCCGTAGGATTTCACGTTCGAGCTCCGGTCGATTATCTAACCTCGCTCATTTTTCTGGCAGCCAGCGGGTGCATGATCTTTCTGGTTACTGCGAAAAGGCGAAGCGACGAAAGATTGATTCATCTCAACAACGATCTGGAACAGCGCGTGACGGAACGCACGACAGAGCTCGAAAAGGCAACGAAAGAATTAGCACACAAGCAGGCCCTTGCATCCATCGGCCTTGCGGCCGCAAGTCTTGCGCACGATATCGCGAATCCTCTCCAAACCGTCTCGTTGGAAGTGCAGTTGCTGGATTTACGCCTCAGGGAAAGTCAGCAGACAGTCGACGAAAAGGTCAACCACCGGCTGGCCAACATTAACGGCCATCTGACAGTTTTGTTAAATCTGCTAACAGAACTTCGGGAGGTGTCCCGTCCGACCAAGCTCAACCTTACCGCCGTGGATCTTAAACATGAGATCCGTGAAGTGGTCCGCTCTCAGGAAGCCTTGTTTGCCGCCCGAAGGATACAAATCGTCGATAGTCTGCCGGACAATCTCTCTCCAGTCAAAGGCGATGTCGACAAATTAAAGCGCGTTGTCTCCAATCTCTGCAAGAATGCGGTCGACGCGATGCCCGAAGGAGGCTCATTGACTTTGCGTGCTCATGCAGATCGGAGCCATGTTTGTTTCGAGATTCAGGATACTGGCGGTGGAATTGTCAAAGGCGAAAACATCTTCGATGCTTTCGCTACGTCCAAAGCCGAAGGTTGGGGTCTGGGCCTATCGATCGTGTATCAAATCGTTTCCGCCCACAACGGGCGAATTGAATACCATAGCACACCCGGTGAAGGCACCACGTTTAAAGTTTGCCTGCCCGCCTAGCCTCCGTGTCGCTCGATGTGCCGGACGTAACCGGGCAGAGCCTGGAGAACCAACCTGCAATTCACCAAGAAGGGCCTAAAAGGGGGCAAAGTTATAAGCGCCTTGTCATTTCGAAGAATCGGCGGGTGGTAACTATCGCAGCCGTGAGAATCCGGCCCAGCCCTGGAGTTCGTAAGCGGTCCTGGTCACAAACCGTGCTGACGTAGTGCTTCTACTCAGGCGCCGCTTTGTCTGTTATTCTTCGGGCCGCCTCCAACCTGCGCAAAATGCATTTGCAAGCCCAACCCTGTGACCCTACGCGGCTTCATCGAAGCTTGAAAACCCTTGCCTTTTATGGGAACAATCCCGGCGTGTTTCGCAAGTCCATAACCGTGTGCCTCTTGTCCTTCTGGCTCTTAGGGATCTGGGCTGAGAGTCAAAGGAACGACAATCCAGAGGAATTATGGAACGCTCACGGGATCATAAAGCCTGACCTGTTGACTGTCGTCGGCGCAATTAGAGTCCACGAACTTAATGAAAAAAAACTTGCGGAAACGGTTTCGGGAGTCACTGTTCTATCTTCCGCTGTTAAGCGCGTCGGGTTACAAAGAAGCAAAGAAATTTGCCAACGCTCAAACAAGAGTCACAAAATCTATGCGATGAACCGAGCCTTTCTTATCTGAGACCCCCCAAAGAGACTTTGTTCTCCTTACCACTGCCAATTTCAATACGTTTCTTGTGCCGTTAACAGCTTCGCTGCGGTATCAAGTCGGATCACGTTCGCCAATCCGTCAATGTGAACTCCGCAAGGACCAGGGTTGGCTTCCTCATACTGTTTCGACGGTATCCAACAAAGCTTAATCTCTGGCGCGAGTCACGAAAATGGTCTCCTCGCTGCGTCGAGGATGAAGGGGGCCGCACACATGGAAGCCTTTTTGAACGCAGTTCCGTATTTGGGAACTCTCCTTTACTGGCAAGCGCTGATAGCGGGCACACTTTTGGCCGTTGTCCATGGTCTCCTGCCCGGAATCGGCTCCGTGCAGGTCATGGCCATCCTACTCCCATTTATTATACTTAACGTGGAGGATCCGGCCGTGGCGTTGGTCTTGCTCGCCGCGATTACCGGAACCGGCAACACCCTCGACTCCTTACCCGCCGTTGTCATTGGGCTGCCGAGTGGCGGCACGCAGGTCACCTTCCTTGAGGGCCATCAGATCGCGCGCCGGGGTCAGGCAGCGTATGCGATGGGAGCGGTTTACGCTGTTTCCGGATTCGGTGGCATTGTGGGCGCGCTTGCCCTGGCCGCGGTGATCCCCGTGATTAAACCCTTCATCCTGAGCATTGACCGGAGTGAGATTGCGGTAATCGCAATGTTTGGCATCGCCATGGTCGCAGTGCTGAGTCGCGGCGCCATGATAAAGGGCATCGCGGCAGCCCTGTTGGGCGTGCTCGTAGCAATGGCGGGCGTAGATCCCTTTACCGGGGCTCGACGATTCACATTCGGACAGGTCGAGCTTTGGGAGGGGCTACCGTTGGTTGCTGTTGTGACAGGAATCTTCGCCATCCCGGAAATGATCGATCTCACCATGACACGGAGTCCTGTGGCCTCTCGAGGGGCGCAGCTCTCTCGCTCCGAGATGTTTCGAGGGGCGGTCTACGGACTGAAACAGTGGAAAGAGACTATCCGTCAATCATTGTTCGGCGTCTTTCTCGGGGCTATTCCAGGCGTGGGCTCCTCTGTGATCGATTGGCTGAGTTACGCCTTCGGCATCCTCTGGCGCAAAGATCGGAGAGGATTCGGCAAGGGCTCGCTTGACGGCTTGTTATTTGCCGAATCGGCCCAGAACTCCAAGGAGGGCGGGCAAGCAGTGCCCACTCTCGCGCTCGGCATTCCGGGAGGAACAGGCTGGGTTATGATCCTGGCCGCGATGCTCATGTACGGCGTCAGTCCCGGTCCCCCGATGCTAGCCGAGCACGCGCACATCACGATGCTCATCGTTTTCACTCTTGCCCTCGGAAACCTCCTGGCGACACTCATTGGCCTGTTCTGCTCGGCGCCGTTGCTCAGGCTGACGACGGTTCCCTACCCTACGATCTCGGCGGTCATCATTCCGCTCGTTGTTCTGGCCGCTTTCTTGGACATGCGAAGCTGGCTTGCCATCCCGATCCTCGCGGCTTTCTCGGTCGTCGGGCTTATTATGAAGCATTTTGGCTGGCCGAGACCTCCGCTAGTCTTGGGATTTATCCTCGGCCCAATTATTGACGTGAACATCCAGACAGCGCTGTCCCTGTACGGCCCGATTGGCGTTCTGACACGCCCTATAACTGTAACGCTCTTGGTACTTCTGTTTTTGACTGCCTTCGTGTTCACCCGCTTCATGGCGCGCGCCGAGGAAGGCGCCCGATTAGATGAGCAACCCGCATCGCCGGTTGCACCGCCAGAAATAAAACCTCCCGCCAGGCGCTTCGTTGTCGCACCTGTGTTATGGAAATCTTGGCCGATTCTCCTGCTCATGAGCGGAGCTGCCGTTGCCCTGGAGGCAAGTCTGGACTATCCGCCGCGCGCGCGTGTTCTCCCGCTCAGCCTCAGCATTGGCATTATCGCGCTTTCGGCTGCGGAACTCTTGGTGCAGATCTTCAGAACCGGGACGAGTTCGCGGCAGATCATGGACCTTGGAATGCGCTCCACCGGCATGGAGGGAGCTGCTCGCGCCGCATGGATTCTGGCCGGTCTCTTTATCCTTTTCTTTGTCATGGTGGCGACAATCCGCCTGGACAACGCGGCCGTTGCCTTCGCCGTGCTCCTGCCGCTGTTGTTTCTCACGGGCTGGCGACGATGGCTCACCGCGGCAATTACCGGCGGCATCCTGGTTACATGGACATATGGGCTGATGGGTCACTTTATGGGGATCATTTGGCCTGAGCCGATATTCGGCATCTGGATCCTGAACTCTTTCTTGCCGCCGTAGCGGGCCAGGAGTCTGTCTCGCGCCTGGTCATTTGTCGTGTCAATGTCGTTGGGAAAGGGGGCTTCTCTGCGTCGTCTATATCCTCGAAGCGCCGCGCCACGCAGCTAGGGGTGGACGTTTCCGGCTTCCCCAACGGTGAACTCTCAAGGCATTAAACGTGAGCGATACGAGGTGACTCTCTGAGGGCGTGCGGGTTCTATTATTCGTCACACCATTCATCGTCGAAATATTCGAATGCGTCAAAATCGAGTGGGAAGCCTTTGCCCTGTTCGCGGAGCTTTTTCCAGATTAATCCGCCTATCGCCGCGGCTCCAACCCCCCAGGTGGCGGAGTTTTTGAAGTAGGTGATCTGCGTGTCTTGAGTTCGTCCCTGTTTTTCACCACGAATGACCTGACAGGCGTCCACAATCTTGCCGGCAATCAGCGGGCGGTCGAGGGACATCTCCCAGAAAACTGCGGTTTTGTCGAGCTCCTCCTGGCCCCACGCGTTTGTCATCAAGACCTCGGCGCGCTCGAGTGTCGTATTGTCGATCTCACGTCTCATTTGCTGCACGTGGCCGCGCTTGAGAAGCCCAATGTTACTCGACACGATCGATGTTATATGCTGCCCTGGTGTGAGCCAGTTTCCGTCGAAGACTGGAACGTTGGAATTGGTGGCGCACAGGACGACGTCCGCCCCTTCCACGACTTGTTTTGGTTCCTGGGCAGCGGTGACTTCGATGCCCATCACATTGGACATCTCACGCGCAAACGCTTCCCTGTTCGCCGCTGTCGGACTGTACACCCGCGCTTTTTTGAGAGCCGGACGTATGCATCCGAGAGCCAAAAGATGATGCTTCGCCTGGTCGCCGGCGCCAAAGACGCCGGCGCTCTGGCAGTCTTTCCTCGCCAATAGATCGGTTCCGATCATCGAAGCACAGGCTGTGGGCATGGCAACGACGCTGTTGGCGTCCGGCAGTTCTTTTGGATGCATTTCACCGACGAGGATAAGTTTGAGAGCAGCCGTGTCCGGATCGTAAACAACTAATACGGGCCGGCCCCGTCGCGGGTAGCGTTGTTTGTCGCCGAAGATGCGCACGAGCTCGGCGTGAGTCATAATGCCCGTCGCCCCATAAGCGGGCGCGCCTCCCTGATGGAGCGTGATGCGCACGTTCTTAGGACTATGGGTGCGCCGCCGCAACTCGCCGACCAGCGGATCGTTGGCCCAATAACGAAAGGCCTCGATCATCGCGCTAACGGCTTCCGACATGGCCAAAAGACCCCTGTGGTCCTCCGGTCGAGCCAGGATCGCTTTTGTCATTTTACCTTCCATTGCCGTCTTGAACGGAGCGCAGCGGTTGGATTGCAACGCTGGCACTATAATATTTTGCAACGTCTCTCAGCCGTTTGATTTCGTCTCTATTCGGGCGTTTTGATCCGCCGCCTAAGGTCGCCTCGTTTGCAAGGTCGCTCGGAGGAAAAAACTTGTTTGCCATGTCACCTCCGCATTGTAACGCAAGAGCTTTCGGTGCGATCCGAGGGTCTTTTTGGATCGTGATCTGCGCGTAACATGGGGCTGATCACGGGCCAGCGTCAAGACCTGCGGACAAAAGACTGGTTGTATCGCCACTGGAAGGAAGTCGGCGGAAACAAGCATGGTGGTCGCAGTAGGACTCGAACCTACGACCTCTCGCATGTGAGGCGAGCGCT
>CAYPHJ010000087.1:0-19829 GCA_964410485.1 uncultured Syntrophobacteraceae bacterium | reverse complement strand
TAAGACATATCACCTGCCTCCCGGAACCTCGAAAGAGATGGTGCAGATGTGGCGAGAAGCCATGATCCGGCGCGAGAGAGATCTAGGCTTCCTCGCGGAGTGGGAAAAGACGTTCGGGGAGGAACTGGGCGCGGTAGTCGCGTCGGTCGAACTGGCAGACCGGGTGCTCCTCGACTATTCCACTTCGGCGCCGTGGCATGAATTCTTCCGGAGGTTCGTGGCGGCGGTGGACCGCTAAAAGTATTTTGGAGAATATCCCTTGTCGGAAGTGTAAGTGTTGATGGATTGCTAGACATGCGCCTCCAGGAGAACCGTCCATGAGCTTATGCAAGCGCGCCTCATCACCTATCGAGTAGTGTCCGGAGAAGTATAGCGAGCGTTCAACGGCACACGTCTCCGTCCAGTAAGGAACTATGTTGCCATGAGAAAATTTGATGCATAGAAGGTCCTTGTGATGTGTACGCAACTGAAGTGATGCGTATCGGGCGCTGGCTCTTGCCCACGTGCGCAGAAGAATATTGTGCTTGTACACCCCTGCCATAACTACCAAATGATTGTTTCACGGCCGTGAGACAATCATAAAGGAGATACGATCATGAACAAGCTTCTAATCACAACAGCAATCCTCATCGGGCCCGCGGGTCAAGGTATCGAGGCTCGTGAGCTGACGGAAGCGATCGCTGCGATTCGGGCGGGTAGTGGTTATGCCAATGTCCACTCGAACGTGTTCCCGGGCGGCGAAATACGCGGTCAGATTCGGGCTTCTAAGCGATAAACTTCGGTATCGCAGCGCTCGTGCGCGCCCAGTCGCTGATGTACAAGCAAGGGATCGCCTTGCTTTGCATCCATTTGTGTCTCGTTTTCCGGAACTCTAAACGGAGCCAAGAATCGAAGCGCTTATAGCTCGTGTGTGAGACTCTCACCATGTGAGAATCAAGCGCGTGCCCAAGTTTTGAAGCACATGAGCACATCGAACAACTGTTCTTGCGGGCAACGAGGCCAGAGTAGTCCTGTGAATATATCGTTAGATACATGTAAATATATCTTAAGATCTATTGTCGAGTCGTCGCGTGGGTTGCTAAAAAGGTGCGCTCACAGGAGATCCGTTTATGCGCTCATACCCATCTTGCCTGGTTAGCGGGGCCGATACCCCGGAGCCATTTCGAACATATGCGCGAAGCAAGACGCCCATGTTACGAAGGCTGCTGCGTGAGAAGAGCGGCCAAGGATTAGTCGAGTATTCGTTGATCGTGCTTCTTGTCGTATTTATCTTTTGGCTCGGCGTGAAGGACACCAATATCGGCAACCAAATTTTCGCCTCATGGAGCAGTATCGCATCTTGCCTGGGAGATTCCACGGTTTGTACATGATGCGAGGGTCATATGAACCTGATTGAAGAACTGGCACGACGTCTGTTTTGGGAGACGGCTCCGTTCGTCAACTGGGCATTTAATAATTGGCCAGCTACTCTGGTCGCCTTACTCTTGCTGATTCGTTGGGCAGGTCACAAGCGCCGGACAACTGGACACGTCTAGTTTTGGTCCGGAGTGTTGAGGATTTTCTTTCCGCTCTTATCGCCAGGCGGCGCTCGCGATTGAAATGGCGGCTCCGCTTCCCAACGAAGCGCCACTCTACCACGTGGGAATACCACCGAACTACGCCCAGAGAGGTATATCGAACGTTTACGTAGAATATATCTTTCGATCTATTGGCAGCATTCGCGTCTATCGGTAGTTATATTATCCACCCGCTTTAGGCTTTTTAGAGGGGGGTGGTTTGGTGATTTCAGCCTGGTTTCCGCCTAAGTGCGAGTAAACACGGGAGAACATCGTGGCAGAGGAGCAATGAAGCGATGAGAAAGCAATTCCCTAGAGAGCCTGCCGATTGGACGATCTGGTTAGTGAGGGCAGCGCTTGCAATGTGGGTTTCGTTTTTCGTCTTGAGAGCAGCCGTAAAATTCCTGATCTAGGAGATAATGGAAAACACGCGAGTACAACAACGTAAGCACGCCTGACCGGGTAAGTCGCGGCATAGTGAGCCAATCTCATGCGACCGAAACGAAGTCACCTTAAAATGTTAGACGTAGCCAAAGGATGAGCCAGGCGAATCTAAAAGCTGCCGTGTCCAGCATGCTCGATCTGCCGGCGGCGTTTTACAACCACTTCAACTGTTTCGTGTACAGGAGGGAAAACAATAGCGTTGCCTGGAGAGTTTAACGAGCTGGATGCTACCGACCACCCGATATAATCTGATCGTGGAGAATCGCACGGTGCAATTCTACAAGAAACATATCATCCATGCCGCGGCGGTTCCCGGGCCTGGGAGGGCCTGGCGGACCGCTGGTTTTGTGTTTGTGCTGGAACGCACGAAAGAAATAAAACGTCTGGAATGCCTAGATACCCTTTGTAACAGCCGTAGGGAGGCCCGGGACCACGCGCTCAAGCTTTGCATGGAATGGATCGACGGGCATATATCTCCATAAGGCCGGCTATCGCCCATGCTCTGGAGAAAACCTCCTGCTTCTGGCTCTTCGTTGTTCCTGGCTTCAACCATTTGTCGCATGCCTGCCGTAGCCCTACGCTCCCATTCGTTTAGCCTAGCAGGCTGCTGAAAAACTCTCCGTTCACCCTTCGAGAACCTCAGGGCGAACGGAGAGGAACTTGAAATGAGTAGGGATTTTCCGTTCATCTTTTTTCAGCAACCTGCTAGTGCTCGCCCCGTTGTTCGACAATCCGCCCTAGCCTACGCGATGTAGTCTTCGAGCTTGATGCGCTTCGCCACCTCTTGCGGAACACGCAACCTGGGCGGTAGATCTGTGCCCTTCGCCGTCGCGTCAATGGCCATCTTGGCAGTGATGCCTCCCTTTTTGGCGGATGGGTCTATTTCCGAGCCCTGACAGTTGGGAATGACGAGGATGTCTCTGTCGGCCTGAAAACGATTGGCCATTGCCCAGAAAACCTCACGCTCGTTGTAAACGTCCACGTCGGCATCGACGATGACGATCAGTTTGAGATAGAGGTCGGCTGCCAGCGCGGCAAAGATCGCGCTCTTCACCTCGCCCTCGCTTCTCTTGTCGATGGAGATGTAACAATGAAAGCGGCAGCAGCCCGAAGGGGGCATGTGAACCGCACGGGCTCCAGGAACAGCAGCCTTGACTGCTCTAAAGATCGCCGCTTCTCTAGGAATTGCGCCCATCAGGCGGTGCTCGGTGTGTCCGGTGAAGACATCCTGGTAGATGGGGAGTTTGCGCTGGCTAATGGCCGTGATCTCGACGACATGATGTTTGTCGACGCCCACCGAGTGGCCGGAATATTCCCCAAAAGGGCCCTCGTCTTCCCGCACATGCGGCAGGATCTTTCCCTCCAGCACGATCTCGGCATTGGCCGGCACTTCGAGACCGACAGTCTCGCATTTGACAAGGGGAACCGGCTCGCGCAGCATGCCGCCGATCACGTCATATTCGTCCACATCGAATGGCGCGAGGGCAAGCGCACCGATGGCAAAAGCCGGATGGACGCCTATGACCATCGCGACTTCCAGTTCCTGGTTGCGATCCTCCGCATTGCGCTGGCAGCGCGCTAAGTGCATGCCGGGAGCCAAATGAATATGAAGCCGATCTTTGTGCACCAGCATGCCCCGGTTAAAGCTCAAGTTCCGTACCTGTGATACTGGGTCCCGCGCGACCATCATCCCCGCGGTAACATATGGCGCGGTATTGATGTCGAAGTGGGTAAAGAGGGGAAGACGGCCCAAATCTACCTCGCTCCCGACACAGATTGTCTCTTTCACCGGCCCATCACGGACCACCTCGGGTGGAATTCGCGCCTGTTCTCGCTTCCTGTACTCTTCAACGAGGTTGGCCTCATCGGTTTCCAGCGCGAGCGCCAGGCGCTTGCGCGTCGCGTGCAGGTTGGCGACAGCGGGGCTGGAGTAGCCCCGGATCTTTTCGAAATAAACCGCCGGAAACTTTCCCTGGTGTTCCAGCTCAAAAAGTAAGGCGGTCGCCTCGTATCGGGGGCTTATCTCTTTCTTGACTCGGATGAACTCTTCGGGTCCCTGAGCTTCCAGACTCTGCAGAAAATGGCGTAGATCTTTTTGCATGATGAGAATGCATACCCGACGTGCTTTGTGGAAGTCAAGGTAAGGCGACCCGGCGTTTTTCGGCGCCCTCTGGCTCGGCCTCGGTGGCGGAAGGGGTGCCATCGCCTGCCCCCAGCTTGATCACCCGGTCGTCAAATTTCCGGAGGGTTTTCGTTGCGTTGCGGGTATCGATGACAAGCCTCGCGGCCGCAACAATGCTGTTGAAATCATAACTGTCATGGTCCGTAAGGATGACGACGCAATCCTGGTTTGACACCAACGCTGGCGATAGCTCGACTGATCTCAACAGTTGATTTTCCAGGCGCAGGATTGGAACCAACGGATCGTTGAACGATAAGATTGCTCCTTTGTCACTGAGCATCCTCATGACATCGAGGGCCGGAGACTCACGGCAGTCGCTGACGTTTTTTTTGTAGGCAACGCCCAACACGAGAACACGGGATCCCCGGACGCTTTTGAAACGCCGGTTCAACCCTTCGGCGACCATACGTGTTACGACGGATGGCATCATGCCATTGATTTCCGATGCGAGGCCGATGAATCGCGCTGGAAAGTTGAGCGCCTTCAATTTCCAGGCAAGATAATGCGGATCGATCGGAATACAATGGCCTCCAAGGCCGGGCCCGGGGTAGAAGGGAATGAAGCCAAACGGTTTTGTCGCCGCGGCATCGATGACTTCGTAGATGTCTACGCCAAGCAGATCGCACATGAGCGCCATCTCGTTGACCATGCCGATGTTGACACTGCGGAAAGTGTTCTCGAGTAGTTTAACCATTTCAGCGCATTTTGTGTTGGAGACGGCGATTACCCGTTCAATAAACTGTGAATAGAACAGATGGGCAATTTCCGTACAGCGAGCCGTGATTCCGCCCACGATCTTAGGCGTGTTGCGCGTAGTGAAAGTGGCGTTTCCCGGGTCGATTCGCTCCGGTGAAAAAGCCAAACAAAAATCTTGGCCGACCCGCAAACCGGACGTCTCGAGCTCAGGCAAGATGAGCTCATTGGTCGTCCCCGGATAGGTTGTGCTCTCCAGAACAATGAGCTGATCGGGGCGAAGATATTTTCGAATTTGCTCCGTTACCGCCAGGATACAGGAAATATCGGGATCACGAGTTTTGCTGAGCGGCGTTGGCACGCAAATGCTCACGGTATCTACGTCACGTAGCGTCGCAAAGTCCGATGTCGGTGTGAACTGCCCTTGGGCGAGGGCTTCGGCCATGGCGCTGCCGGCGACGTCCAAAATATAGGACTCACCTTTTTCCACGGCCGCTATTTTTTTTCGATCAATATCGATGCCAATCACGCGAAAGCCCGCCGTCGCGATCTCCAGAGCGAGCGGCAAACCTACATACCCCAGTCCGATCACAGCGCAGGTCGCGTTTCGCTCGTTCAGTTTTCTTCTTAGGTGTTGCAACTCAGGAGACCTCCCGGCTTTTCATTTCCTGTTTGTTTCCGGGGCGGGTGATTTTGAATTCGTGCAGGCGAATGTCGTATTTGCCGATCAACTCGTAAAGATTAACTCGGCTGATGCCGAGCTCTCTGGCGGCGCGACTAACAATACCCCTGTTGCGGGAAAGAGCCTTTTTGACAAAATCCATCTCTATGGCTTTTTTGGCTATCTTCAAGTTTACATCTGTGGGCATTTGCTCCGGAGCAAAGCCCAGATCCACAGGCTTGAGGAGTGGATGCGGGGTCAGAACGACGGCCCGGCTGATGAGATTTTCAAGCTCTCGAACATTGCCGGGCCAGCGGTGCATCAAGAGCGCCGCCTCTGCTTCGGCAGAAAGCGTCATGGGAGCTTTTCGGTGCTCCTGACAAGATTTCTTCAAAAAGTGACGAGCCAAAGGAATAATGTCTTCTCGGCGGTCGCGCAGGGGCGGTAAATCCAGCGGCACGACCTTCAAGCGATAGTACAGGTCTTCGCGAAAAACATGATTTTCCATGTCCTTTTTGAGATCGCGGTTGGTTGCGGCGATGATTCTAACATCCACTTCGATCGGTTGGGTGCCGCCCACGCGCTCGATCTTTCGATCTTGCAGGAATCGCAGCAGTTTGACCTGCAGTGGCGGCGCGAGTTCGCCGATTTCATCGAGAAAAAGCGTGCCCGTGTGGGCCAGCTCGAACTTTCCACGCTTTTGAGCATGTGCTCCCGTAAATGCTCCTTTCTCATGGCCGAACAGTTCGCTTTCCAACAGAGTTTCGGGGATGGCGCCACAATTGACAGCAATGAACGGGTTGGCCTTGCGCTGGCTTTGTTGATGGATCGCTTTGGCAACGACTTCCTTGCCAGTACCGCTCTCGCCACTGAGGAGCACCGAAATATCGGAAAGCGCCACGCGCTCGATGAAGCGAAACACGTCGTGCATGCTCTTGGACTTCCCGATGATCCCGTGAAAGGCTTGCTCCATTGGCTGGTCACTTTCGTGAAGACATTGTTGGAGGCCATGAATGTGCACCGCGCGTTGGATCGTGACCCTCAACTCATCCAGCCGAATCGGCTTTGAATAGTAATCGAAGGCCCCCAAGCGAACGGCGCGCAGCGCGTTGCCATGGTCATCGTTTCCGGTGACTACGATAACGCGGGTTGCCGGCTCTCGAGCCATGATTCGTTCGAGCAATCGCATGCCACCCAGGTCTCCCGGGTTTTGCGGATTTAGAGACAGATCCACGGTTGCCACGGGGGGTTTTTCCTTTTCGAAAAGGTTCAAGGCTTCATTCTCGTTCGAGCTTGTCAAAACGTCATACTCGGGTGAAAGTGCCCACCGCAGTTGCTTCAGAATGCTTTCCTCGTCATCCACAAGAAGAAGTTTGGGTTTCACAAGATCGGGTTCCTTTCTGCTGTGATCGGGAGAGGGTCGGAAATTCAAGTTCAACTTTGGTGCCCGCGTTGAGCTGGCTTTCGATTTTGAGCTCACCGCCGTGCACCTCCACGATGGATCGAGTATGTGATAGGCCGATGCCCGTGCCATTTTTTTTGGTTGTATGAAAAGGACGGAACAGGTTTTTCAATTGCTCGGGCGGAATCCCACACCCGCTGTCTTTGATGATTGCGGTGATCTTCCCGTTTTCGCAACTCCGCACCGTGAGCTCGAGGTTTCCTTCGCCTTTGGGCAGACTCTGTATGGCATTCAGCAGAAGATTGGTGAACGCTTTTTGCAGGAGTTCGGGATCGCCAGAAATCACAGGGATATTGTCGCGGGGCGGAAACGTTGTGATGAGGTTGAGGCCATTACGTTGCCGGATTTTGAGCTGCTCCACGGTAGTGTCGATGACCTCTAGAATGTCGACGGGTTGCTGCGTGAGAGAGAATTGGCCGCGCTGTACCGACAGGCTTGCGATTAGGTTGATCATCTTGTCCGTCGTATGATTGAAGGTTGCAAAAGCGTCGGCAACAAAGTCCGGGTTGCCGCTGAGCTGGTTAGCGTTTTCGAGCGTCATGCTTTGCAGCATTGCGAGATTCTTCAAGTCGTGCAGTACAAATGACGCAAGGCGGTTGAAGGACTCCCATTCGCGCGCGAGCAAAAGTTCTTCAGATAGTCGATGCATCAAGATCAAGTAGGCGAGTTGGTTGCGGAAACTGGTGAGAAGTTGGTCGTCTTCCGGGGAGGGTTGTCTGCTGTCCAGAAGGGCGCCCACTCCGAGAGCGGCGAGGACATCGTTGTCCTTCTCAACGAGAACCATCCGTTTGATGTGCAGCCGCTGGAGCGCCGCCTGATTGTCGATGGGAAACGTCTCCATCGCGCCGCCCGAGCCGGCATCGGGAACCTCGTAGATCGAGTTCATCTCATGGGGATTCAATGAGCGCTTCAGGTGTAGCGCCAAATCGTCACCGGGTCCCGAAGCCACCGGATTGTAATGGTAGGCCAAGGAAAAGCCGTTCGAGGTCGGCTCGCGCAGCCATACGGCGACCTGTTGGACGAACATTGTATCGGCGATGAACTCGGCGACAAGTGGCAGTAGCTCATTCAGATACAGCGAACCCCTGGATTTCTCGGAAAACCTCATCCAGAGGTCTCTGTAATCGTATTTGTTGCGAAAAACATAACGGGCAACAAAATGCCGCGCCGTCTTTCTCAATTTGGGCGACAAATAAACGACAAGAAAGCCCGCGACCAGAGCAAAAACGACTCCTGGCAAGACGATGTCGTAACCGTGCGGCTGCGCGCGCCGCAGCACGTTGAGCACTGTCCCGGAAATGATGAAGTAGAGGAGGATGGCCGCCGCGGTGAGACTGCCGAACACAATGCGTCGCGACACCGAAAGCGTCACATCCCAGAATGGCTGTCTGGCAACGGAATAGACGATTAAAACGAGCCCAAGAAAGATAATGATGGCTCCGGAGAGGAGGATGGATTGGGTAATATAAGACGAGAGGACGATGTTGATCGCAAGGTAAACGAAATATACGATCAGACCCAAAAAGGCGACGGAAAGGGTTTTAAGCGCCTCCAGTTGTAGGCCGCTGGCTTTGCGCAGGGTGCTGTCAAGAGCCAGCAGTGCTACACCCGCAAAGATCAGGATGTGGGCAAATAGCCACTTGCTTCTCTGCTCGATCAGAATGATGGGCTCGTCGAGAACTCCGGTCACCCATGCAATGAGTTGTCCCGTCAACAGGCCATAAAGAAACAACGCGAGAACTAACAGTTGCACCGCATAGTACGCCAACCAAAGAGGGCTAAATCGCCTTTCCGAATTGCGGCCGAGTGTATGACTCACCGGTGTAACTCCCAGAGGGACGAGCGCAGCACCGAGCACGATGAGGAACGCACCTTTGAAGGAGTTTGGCGATTCGATGAAAATAAGGCAGCCAAACTCGAACACGGCAAGTGGAATGAGCGCGAGCAGGAGCAGAGGGACGCTTGGATGGCGGTTCATTCTGGGCAAGAGAAATAACAACACTCCACTCAGCACGAGCAAATTGAGCGGTATCAAAATCTTGACAAACGCGATGTGATCCATGCGTGTTTCAGGGTAATGGCTTGCAAGTTCGGAAGCGTCTGGAGCAAATGCAGTGCCACGCAAACGAGGTTTTTTGGGGGCAAACTGGCAGCTAAAGCTCAACACGAGTGGTTTTTGTAAGGCTCAACTGCCCGACCCAATTTTTGTGCTAGCGGACGTGGAGAAAAGGACCGATCAAAATCTGCTTCCATCTGGATACATTTAAGCGGCGACTCTCTGCGAAGATTTGCGGGCTGAGCATTTAGTCGAAGGGCTTACCGCGATGACAGCCTGGCGTAGTTTTCCCGCTGAGCGTGAATTATCGGTGGCAGAAGCCAGGGGGTCAGGAGAATGTTGGAAATATAACGGTGTAACTTGGAAGTTGGTCACCCGGTTTAATAGTGAAGCGGATTTCACAGCTTTCCTTGGAGCATTCAGGTCGTTCCATGGAGATCTTGGTATAAGTTGCTGTAAGATAGAAAAGTTTGTGTTGTTTAAATCTGTTGCTTTGTGTCTCAAATGTTGTAATCTCGTCTAACAATTTTGCTTGAATATCAGGTCGTATTGTGGCAAACGTTAGGCTCGCTAGGTCGGCTTTATCCCGTTCGGACAAATTGTTGTTTTATTTAGTATTGGAGAATTAACAGGTGGCTAGTCCGGTAACCAAGGTGGCAACTGTTCGTGTCGCATCCACCGCGTTGTCAACTGCACAAGTTGCTATCGAGAACGCGTCAGCTGAGCGTATCGAAGATCATCCGATAGCGGCAAATTTCCTCGGTTCCCTACCCTGCGTCCTTTATGAGTGCAATTTGGCGCTCGAACTTACTTACCTTTCACCCAACGCGCAGAATCTCCTTGGGGTCCCACCGCGCGGTTTTCTGGGCACTGCCGATATTTGGCAAGAACGCCTGTTGCCAGATGATTGGATGCGGCTGCGCGACCAAATGACCGAGCTGGAAGAGAGTGAATGCGGTTCAGCGCTACATCGTATCGTTGACGACCGTGGGCTGCCTCTTTGGGTTTGCCATACCTTTCGCAGGGTTCGAGGGATGCAAGTAGGGTTCATTCGCGGCTGCATCGTTCCGTTGCGCAATGAAGAAAAAATCTACGACTTGGAACAGGCCGCCATCGGCAGGTTCATTCACAAGCTGGGAAACCATTTCCAACTGCTCAATCTGGTCATCAATTCTTTGAAGAAGAATCTTGGCGAAAGCCGTGAAACAGCAGTACTGGAGCAGACGGTCGAAAACGCAATCGATTTGACGCGAACGTTTTCCGAATACTGTCAGGTGCCGACCTGGAGCCCGATCTTTGATTTTACGGAAATCATCAATGCCGCGGCCATGACGCGAAGGCAGTCGTTTCTGGAAAAGCAGGTCGTGTTTCATCGCGAGATCGATGAATGCTCCCTCAAGGACGTGGTGGTTCGCGGCGATCCGTATTTGCTCGAATTGGCCCTGGGCAGCGTGCTGGAAAACGCTCTTGAGGCCACGCCAGCGCAAGGCAGTGTGGCCCTACACGCCTCGGCGGAAATCGCAGAACAGCACCGGGCCGTGGTGCGGTTGCGTGTGCGCGATTCGGGTACAGGAGTCGAGCCCGAGAACATGGATCGGATTAAACTTCCGTTCCATACGTCCAAGATGAACCACAATGGCCTGGGGTTAAGCATGGCAGTTCGTTTCATCGAAATGCATGAAGGGCTTTTGACCATCAAAAACAGGGAAGGTCAGGGGACCGAAGTGAACATCACCCTTCCGGCCGAAGCCGCAATACAATTCCAAGACGACTCATTGAGCGTTAGCCCTGAAAACTACCGACGGGGACGCAGATAGGATTCGACAAGTTTATGTATAGCGTGCTCATTGTTGAGGACCACGATCGCCTTCGGGAGCAACTCGGAGAGTTTTACGAGCAAGAGGGATTCAGAGTCACAACAGCCACGTGCGGGGAAGAGGGCATCGACAAGCTTGCCAGGGAGAAGTTCGCCATCGTGGTGTCGGACGTCAAAATGCCCGGCCTCGATGGCTTTCAGTTGGCGCGGCACGTTCGCGAAAAATATCCGGACACGGATGTGATTCTCATCACTGCCTTCGGCAACATCAAGCAGGCCGTGGAGGCGATGAAGCTCGGCGCCAGCGACTATATTACCAAGCCCTTCCAACCTGAAGCCATCCGATTGGTGAGCGAAAAACTGATCGAAAAGCGCCGGCTGTTGGAGGAAGTCCGGGAATTGCGCCAGCGCGTACAGGAAGAACACTATCTGGAAAATATCCTGAGCAAAAGCCCGAAGATGCTCAAGGTGTTCGATTTGATACGATCCCTCGCCGAGACAGATTCCGGGGTCATGATCACGGGAGAAACGGGGACGGGAAAAGAATTGGTGGCGCGTGCGATCCATAATCTCAGTCGACGTAAATCGCGGCAATTCGTTCCTATCAACTGCGGAGCCTTCCCGGACACTTTGTTGGAAAGTGAATTATTCGGTTATGAAAAAGGCGCTTTTACGGGAGCGGTGCAAAGCCGGGCGGGAAAAATCGAACTTGCCGACGGCGGAACCCTCTTTCTGGACGAGATCGAA
Source organism: uncultured Syntrophobacteraceae bacterium (assembly GCA_964410485.1). Lineage (GTDB taxonomy): Bacteria > Desulfobacterota > Binatia > UBA9968 > UBA9968 > CAYPHJ01. The sequence goes on along the minus strand of CAYPHJ010000087.1, from coordinate 8,212 downwards.
ACCATGGCGTCTCCGATGCAGGTGAAGCTCCTGCGCGTCTTGCAAGAGCGCGAAGTCGAGCGTCTGGGTGGAAACCGCAGACCGAAGGTCGACATGCGCGTCATTGCAGCCACGAACGTCGATCTTTCACTGTGCCTTGCGCGCGGCAGCCTGCGCGAGGATTTTTATTATCGGATTAATGTGATACCCGTACAATTGCCGCCGCTTCGTGAACGACTGGAAGATCTCCCGTTGCTCGTCAATCACATTCTGAGCCGGCATGGGGTTGCCCAAGAAAAGAAGATTCGCGCGGTGGCCCCGCAGGCGCTGGACCACATGCTAGGGTACCATTGGCCGGGCAATATTCGTGAGCTGGAAAACATACTGGAGAGGGCGATTGTGAAATGCCAGGGCGAGGTGATCGAGGATGTCGACTTGCCCGCGCCTCCTCAACGCGTGGTGGACCGCCACTTCTCGATGAACGGCGACAGCGATTTATCCTTGAAGCAGTGGTTACTGCGGAGCGAGAAAGAGTACCTCCGGGGTCTTTTAATCAAGTACAAAGGCGGGATATCCTCGACGGCGAAAGAGGCGCGGGTGGATAACAAGACGCTCTACAGAAAGATGAGGAGGCATGGCCTGCACAAGGAGTCGTTCAAAGATCTGGTATGAGTGGCTTGTACTGATCACTCTCGTTGAAGCTTTTATCCTGACCAGGGGTGGATAGACCGCTTTTGCCAGCCAGTCTTCTTTACGCCTCTCGGAACAGTTCAGCGACAACGTATTTTTCAGAAAGGACAAGGAACACGACTTTGTTACGTCGCGCCAACCCTGTTTTTCTTCTACGCCCCTGAAGGATACGTTTCCCTGACACTCAACATCCATACACTCGCAGCGCAAAACTCTTTGCCCGTCACAGCGAGCTCAACAATGTCGGCGATGAGCTGTCGGTGAACGGCGGTTACACATATGAGTCTCTTCACCGGCCCGATATCAGATTCATCGGTCGATACGGACACAGTTACGTGAGTTTCATCGATCAAGGGGTCCTCGCACGGGGCTGGCGCGAGCGATGACGCCGCCCGAATGCCCCGTTTTGATACATCCTTTCCCTGATCCGTCTCCTTGATCGTTCCTTTCATCGCCCCCAGCTGAAATCCTCCCGCTTATTGCTTCGCTTGCCAACGATCGCGCGCCCATCTTATCGGTACGCTTCCGTAGAATTGCAGTCCGGGAGTGCTTGAGGATGGCCTCGGCACTCCATCACTCCAATACTGCGGCTTTAGTGCTCGCTTGGGGCAGAACTGCCCCATGTTCATTCGACACCCAAGGTACAGGGCAGAAGGTATGTCTCTTTGTCAGATCGAGGGCCTGCCTTAAATGAATAATATTGTATGGGAACGAGGGCTTTTTCGCCGGGAAACGATGATGGCTCTCGGTGGTGCGTAATTTGCACGCCGGGTCGTTACCTTCACTACAATGGTGCAGGATGCGAGCTTTTGTCACGTTACGGAGAAGCCATGTGTGGGAAACTACTGTTCGTTCTGCTGCTGATTTTTTTAATCTTGGGCTGTGCTCCAAAAGAGTTGCGCGGGCAGTAATTTCGAGTGGCGCCCAACACCCCGGACCCGGCAAGTCCTCCCGAGGAGGTCTATGTGATCGGAGCCGGTGATGTGTTGGGGGTCCACGTGTGGAGAGAGCCGACCCTTTCCGGGGCCGTAAAGGTGAGACCCGACGGATATGTGACACTCCCGCTAGTCAACGAAGTGCCGGTTGTCGGGCTGACAACCGGGCGCAGCGTCGCTCTTTATAGAACAAATCTGCATGTTCGGGAACAACAGGCCATCGGCACCAAGGCGTTCATGAACGCCGAAGCAGAGCGATTGAAACGGGAGCTGGAAGAGCAAGAGGCGCTGGTGAACCGGTACAAGTCGGCGCATCGCTTCGAGCTGTCCGGTCAGTTGGATAGCAATCTTCGCAGCCTCGAACAGCTTCGACGAGAGCTCGATTCGGCAAGCATCCGATTGTTGGCGCTGCAGGAACGCAGAGGCATCTTGCAAAAACAGCTGGTGGAGTACGAGGTGCTTGCGAAAGAGGAAGCCGCGGCCTTATCGACCGCAGCCGCCGCCGCGGGGTTTCAACAAACCCCGCTTCAACGCAAGCAGAAGGAGTTGGAGTCTTTGCTGCAAAAGTACAGCAATCCACATCTGAACGTGCTTCGGCTCACCAAGGAGATACAAGGGCTCGAAGCCGCGCTTGAAGACGAACCGCCTCCTGTGGTACCACTTGCGGCACCACAGGCCCGAAGCAGTCCGCTGCAAAAAGTTTTGCAATCGCAGATGGCCGAGCTGGATACGGAAATCCAGGCTCTTCGAGGCCAGCAGGAGCGTGCGCGCTTGCTGGTCGCTCCGCTTCAGGGGCGAATCGACAATACTCCCATCCGCGCCATCGAACTATCGAAAATCAGTCGTGGTTACGAGATTACACTGCGTAAGTGTCAGGTTTTACTGGTAAAAACTCTCGAATCCGAATTGTCAGGAAACATGGAAAAAAAGCAGAAAGGCGAGCAATTCCATATTTCGATCCGGCTAATTATCCGCTCAGCCTGTCCGCCCCCACCCGGCCGATGATACTTTTGGTCGGCCTGCTGGCGGGTCTGGGTGGGCGGTTTGGGCTCGCGTTTCTGTGGGAAAATTTGGATACTTCTTTCAAGAGAAGCGATGAGATCCCCGGCTTTCCGTCGGAGCGTTGGCAGTGGGCATTGTGTGCGTGCGAATTTTCGCTCCGATGTACTTCTGAGGTGTCATGAAAGTTTTGTATCAAGACTATTTTGGCTTGAGTCAAGCGCCCTTCAATGTCACCCCGGATCCGGGATTCTTGTATCTGAGCGGTAGTCATCGCGAGGGGCTGGCACAGATCTCGTACGGCGTCAAGGCGCGCAAGGGCTTTGTCGTGCTGACCGGGGAAGTTGGCACTGGCAAGACCACATTGGTTCATGCGCTTCTCAAGGATCTCGATCAGCACACGCGAACCGCATTGCTTTTTAGCGCCATTGCAAATTCGCTTGATTTACTGCGCTCGGTTTGCGAGGAGTTCAACCTCGTCGAGCCCCTGAAGGGCGCCCGTGACCTGCACGATTACTTGGCGCTGTTGAACGATTTTCTGCTTGAAAACTACCGTAAAGGTCGAACCTGCGCCCTGATTATCGATGAGGCACAAAATCTCTCTGCAGAAGTGTTGGAGAGCATCCGGATGTTGTCGAACTTTGAGACCTCATCGGACAAGCTGTTGCAGATCCTGCTCGTCGGCCAGCCGGAACTCGCGGTCAGGCTGAATCGGCCCGAGCTGCGCCAATTGAAGCAGCGCGTGACACTTCGCTATCAGCTACGGCCTCTCACATTAGCGGAATGTGAAAGCTACATCGCGAGCCGGTTAAAAATAGCGGGAGGTTCGCCCGCGGTCTTCCAGAGACGGGCCGTTGAGGCCATCTACGGCTACTCCGCGGGAATCCCTCGTCTGATCAACGTTCTCGGCGATAACGCAATGCTGACGGCCTTTGCGTTGGGGAAGAAGGAGATCGACCGGTCTATTGTCCAGGAGGTGGCCGAGGATCTGGCGTTGGGCGCCGCAGCGCGGGGAGCCCCGGCGGAGGAACCGCCATCACAGCAGCGTTTTGACGTCGTGCGGGGGGCGCGCGTGGAGGTCAAGTCGAGCGAGCCGAGAACACCGCCGTCTGTGAGCAATCCCTCAGTCCCACCGTCCAACTCAGTGATCACGTTGAATCAAGGAAACGTCTCATTGAAGGTGCTTGATGTCATTGCGCAGCAGTTCACCGAAGCCATGGGACCGATGGCCGGCTTTATTTTGCGCGAGCAAATTCGATTGCAGGGCCATCGCATGGAATCCTTTCCGAGGAATAAATTGGCCAAGCTGGTCGAGTCCGTCAGCCGGGAGATTTTGGACGTGTCGATGCGGCAGGAATTTCTCACGGCAACATTCGAGTTCATTCGCAGCTTGCCGCCCTCATCGCCAGAGGAAGAAAAGCGTGAGAGGCCAACTGCAAAACAAACCGGGCGCTTGCAGGGATAACATAGGCCGATGAACAATGACCGACAAGCGACAACAAGTTGCGGCGTGGCCGGATTACCGGGGGGTGGATGAGTAGAATGTTTGAAGCTCTGACGGGGGCAGACTTAGAGAAAAAGCGGTCCGTGGAGAGGGTATTCGATTCGGATCCCGAATTCAGTTCTGCGGGCGGAAACGGAGTGGCGCGACAACCGTGGTAGCTCGGAAACAGCGGGAAAGGACGACGGCAGCGCCATGGCCGCGCCGTCGGGCTCTGCCAACGGCCGCAAGACATGGCGTGAACGATTGGAAGAGTTGCTGTTTGGCTGGAATTTGCGAAGATTTGCGAGTCACCCGATCGTTGCTCTCGAAAGCAGACCTGCCGCCTTATTGGATTGCGCTTTCCAACGGATTTCGCAGGGCGATCAAGCGCTGCGTGGATATTGGCGCTTCGCTGCTCGGACTCGCGCTCAGCGCGCCGATTGCCCTTCTGGCGGCTCTGGCCATCAGGATCGAAACCGGTTCGCCTGTTCTCTACCGCCAAGAGCGCGTCGGACAGAACGACACCCGATTTACGCTCTACAAGTTTCGTTCGATGTCACAAGACGCCGAGGCGAGGGGCGGTCCGGTATGGGCATCGCAGGAGGATCCCCGGGTAACTCGGGTGAGCCGCATTATTCGAAAGCTCAGGATCGATGAAATCCCCCAGATGGTGAATGTTCTCAAAGGCGAGATGAGCTGGGCTTCCATGGAACAGGCGCTGTCGTTATCCCTGGAATCCAGCAGCGAAGGGTGGGCTGGCCGATGGAACTGAAAATCCTTTCGGTCGTCGGGGCGAGACCGAACCTCATGAAGCTCGCGGCCTTGTGTGAAGCCATTCAAACGCTGAACGGATCTATCGCAGAGGATCGCATTTGCCACGTCTTGGTGCACACGGGGCAGCATTACGATGCGAACATGTCCGATTTCTTTTTTAATGACCTCGAGCTTCCAAAGCCGGACGTCTGTCTGGGCGTCGGCTCCGGCTCGCATTCGTGGCAGACGGCCAGAATCATGGAGCAGTTTGAAAACGTGGTCTTGTCAGAACGGCCCGATGTCATTTTGGTGGTCGGCGATGTCAGTTCGACTGTCGCTTGCTCCCTGATCGCCAAAAGGACTTATTGCCGCCCGCGTAACGGCGGGCGCAGCTATATTCCCAAGTTGGCGCATGTCGAGGCGGGCTTGAGGAGCTTCGATCGCACCACGCCTGAAGAGATCAATAGAATCGTGACAGATGCGCTCTCCGATTTCTTGTTTACGACCGAAGAGAGCGCCAATCGAAACTTGCTGCGGGAAGGCATTCCAAAGGAGAAGATCTTTTTCGTCGGCAATCTAATGATTGACACGCTGCTGCGGTACCGTAGGAAAGCCACCGAATCGAGGATACTCAGCGACCTTCAACTGATGGCAGGCGGGCGAGCCAGGCCATACGCCGTCCTGACGCTCCATCGACCCGCGAACGTCGAAAACGTTGCGACGCTGGCGGCGATGCTCGAGGCTGTTCTGGAAATCTCCAAGCGGATGCCTGTTATCTTTCCGGCGCATCCGCAGACGCTGCAACAAATACAAGCCGCAGATTTGGGGGACTTTTTTGTCGACCATTTTATGGAGGGTCCGGAGCCCTGGGATCATCGAGTAAGAATTCGGCTCGTTCCGCCCCTTGGATACTTGGACTTTCTGCGTTTACTGACTGAAACGAAAATCGTCTTGACGGACTCCGGCGGCATCCAGGAGGAGACGACCATCTTGGGTGTGCCCTGCCTGACTTTGCGCGAAAACACGGAACGGCCGGTCACGCTGGAGTCCGGTACCAATGTTCTCGTCGGGTCGCGGCCGGACAAGATCATTCATGAGTTCAACCGAGCTATCGAGGCTGATCGAAGAAGGGGAATTGCGCCGAAATTTTGGGACGGCCAGACGGCCGAGCGGATCCTCCGTATTTTGAGGACCGAGCTGGGCGGGGGAGAAGAAAGGCAGAGCAAAAAGCGGGAAGCTGTGTGACCCATGGAATGCCGGCGACAAACTCTCGGTTGGTAGACCAATGTCATTTCCGCGTGCGCGACCGTAAGATCACCTCGTCGTGCAACATCGCTTTTCACTTCGGTGTACCTGGGCACGTCCCGCTATTGCGGTAACACGCGCGCACGGATGGAGGTAAGAGGCAAATTGCTCGAGATGCTGTCTTGCCTCTTGGATTTCCAGATCGAACAGGGCAAGGGAAAGGCGAACAACCACAGCAGCCGAAGCTATCGCGTATGATGTCGCGCCAATCCCAAAGATGAAAAAACGTCCCAGCCGCCCGAGAGTAAACAAACTCATCTCAGCGGCCATCATGTTCAGTTGCGATGTCGCGCGTACCCTTCTTCGGGTGGGAGAGGGCTTGCATGGCGAGCGCAGCAAAAGCCATTCGTGTAGCTTGTCTTCATTGCAGGGCTCCGGCGGAACTCCGTTTTCCACTGGCCCGAAACGTGATACCTGGTAGAGAGGGGATTTGAACGGAGCATTGGCGGAGCCGAGCGGTTAAAAGGGGCGCGAGCTCGGTCGAACGATTGGAACGGAGCGAAGCGACTGATCATGGCGGATCGTTACCTGGTGACCGGCGGTGCCGGTTTTATTGGTTCCCATATCGTCAGGCGCCTTGTCCGGGACGGCGTACAGGTGAGGGTTGTCGATAATCTGGCCACAGGGGACCCATCACGGCTGCGGGACGTTCAAAGCTCGATTGAGTTGATCAAGGCGGATTTGAACGACCATAAAGTTGCCGACCGTGTGACCGGAGAGATCGACTACGTTCTTCATCAAGCGGCGATTCCATCGGTACAGCGTTCGGTGAAAGATCCAGTGGAAACGAATCGCGCCAATGTGACGGCAACGTTGAATCTTCTCGAAAGTAGTCGAAAGGCGGGAGTTCGTAGATTCGTTTACGCGGCATCATCGTCGATTTATGGCGATACCGAGGTCCTGCCGAAGACTGAACAGATGCCGCCCAACCCATTGTCGCCTTATGCGCTGCAAAAGCTGGTAGGTGAGTACTACTGCAGGCTTTATTGCCAGATCTTTGGCCTGGAGACAGTGAGCTTGCGATATTTCAATGTATTCGGCCCCGCCCAGGATCCGCATTCCGAGTACTCCGCCGTGATACCAAAATTCATCGGCCGGCTTTTGAAGAACCAGCCGATTGTTGTTTTCGGAGACGGAGAGCAGTCTCGAGATTTCACGTATGTCGATAATGTGGTGCAAGCGAACCTCGCCGCGCTTGAAGCGGGGGGAGCATCGGGAAAGGTTTTCAATATCGGGTGCGGCGCGCGGACAAGTCTCAACGCGCTCATCAAGATGCTGGAAACCATCACCGGACGGACAGCCGAGGTTCGCCACGAGCCCGCGAGGCCTGGAGACGTACGCCACTCCCTGGCCGATATCAGTTATGCTCGAGAGATCCTCGGCTACCGGCCTCTGGTGGACCTGGAAGCCGGCCTGAGACTAACGGTGGATGACATGCGCTGCTCTGCCGTCTAATTCGCCGCCACTTTACTCCTTCCCTCCGGCTTCCAACATCTTCGGTTACTTTGCTCCCGTTCCAAGGTTCAACCGCGTTTCGCGCTCCGTTCAATTTCCCTCGTCAGTACTTTGCAGTGGTTGAAACTCTGTGAGGGATCTGCTCCCCGTTGTCGTCCTGAGGCGAAGCCGAAGGACTGCTTTTGGTAGGACGACCGGGGACGGAAGACCGAAGACCGATGAAAAAGCAGATTCTTCGTCGCAGGCTCCTCAGAATGACAGCCGGTGTCGAGGGGATGTCCCCACCGCACATCTCATTTTCTAAGGAGACGGGAATCTGCAACGGAGTTTGGCTTTCTGTTTTGCGAACAACTCACGAATTTAGCCGTGATTCAGCATGTTAAGGGGTTCCAGTCTTTCTATGCTGAGCGGCGTTGTCGAAGGATTCGAAATGATAGTCCTGCGGTAGTGGGACAGATGACAGTCGTGGGGCTACTTTCATCGTATGTGGGTGAGCGTAAGATCATGAAACACTCCTTAGAAAATTGGCGCTGGAGGTGGCCGCTCGCTGCCCTCGACGCGTTACTCGTAAATGTCATTCTGAGGAGTGCAGCGACGAAGAATCTGCTTGTTC
>CAYPHJ010000086.1:0-19841 GCA_964410485.1 uncultured Syntrophobacteraceae bacterium | reverse complement strand
GAATAGCTTTCAGGGCGCGCATCTCCGCTTCGGTTGGACGTTGCGGCGCATATTTATCGATCACTTCAAGCAGCGTCGGCACCTCGGGCATGAGCTCAAAGCGTTCCGGCTCCGAGCTCCAGTGAACCTTTTCCTGTCCGGCGCGGTATTGTTTTTCAAACTTGGAGATGAAGGTTCTTCCTGCCTCCACGCGCCCATCGATCTCGCCGCGGTCTATCGCCAGATCCATCTCGTCGGTCGTATACCCTGGTATGATGTGAAAGGGAGCTCCCAGAAAATACTGACCGAGCCGGAGCTGGAGATAATGGTTGTGGCCGACTTCGAAAGTCCCCACGTTGACGCGCTCAGCCTTCAAGAGTTGCTCGACGGTATCGAAGCCTTTACCGGCACGAGTCCTGATGATGCGATCATTCTGCGGCAGGAAATTGGCGATCCAGTTGATCTTGCGGATGTCGAAGCGAACGGCACGGTGGCCTTCGAACTGTCGCTGTTGCATGAAATTCATCTGACCAACGACGCTCCCGTCACGGGGTGCACGCTCCACAAGATAGTTTCCGGCTATTGTGCCGCCTCCGCCGCGCATATACGTAATTGAACCCATCCGCGGATTTCCCGGTATGTACTTGGGCAAGTATTTTAGAAATATGCGCAGCATGATATCGGTCGTGGCGCCCGCATCCGTGAAGGTGATCCAGGATATCATCCTGTTTTGATAGAACTCGACCGCCTTTTGACGCTCCTGGTCTGACAGTACAGGAGCCTTAGCCGCAGCTGTTTCGCCGCGATTGGCCGCCAGGAGCACCATCATTGCTGTCATCAACAGCCCTGACACGAAACGGAACTGAAAGCGCCTGCGAACATACGTTGAGCGAATTTGACTGTCATTGCGCATCTGATTTGCACCTCCTTGCCGGTTATTAGTCCTCATCACAAAACTTTCCCCGTTGAAGCCTAGCCAATCACAACAACATGAAATGCTTTCTGTCAAGCCCCAAATGCTCGAGGCGGTTTGCTTGTTTCAAACTCTCGAACGAATTCAACGAGCAGGGGCACCGCGGGAGGGACAACACAAGGCAGCGATTTGAGAACCTCGCACGCCTTGGCAATATTTGCAATTCCCTAGGAATTAAGATACGTTACGTGAAATCGCGCTGAACCCCTGCAGTGAACCGTCTGCGCCTCGAGGTTGTCATTGAGTCGGAATGAGTCGGTCGATGCTATCAGGAAAAAGATCGATCAAATTGATGCCAAAATAGTTAGCCTTCTGAACGATCGAGCGTCGCTCGCACAAAGAATCGGCCACACCAAGAATCGAACCAGCGAAGAGGTTTACGTTCCCGATCGCGAAAAGGAAATTATCCGACGAGTCGTACAGCTGAGCCGCGGACCGTTACCCGATCAAGCCGTTCGCTCCATATACAGAGAGGTCATTTCCGCTTGCCGCTCCCTGGAACGCCCCTTGACGGTATCGTTTTTTGGGGCTGAAGCCAGTTATTCCCATCTCGCAGCGCGTGAAAAGTTCGGCTCGGCGTCGAAGTTACGGCCGACGGCCAGCATCGCTGAGGTCTTTGAGGAAGTAAGCCAAGGCGGGGCTGATTTTGGCGTGGTGCCGATTGAGAATTCTACGGAAGGTGTGGTGGCTCACACGCTAGACTTGTTAGTGGATTCAGATTTGAAGATTTGCGCAGAGGTATTTCTCGATATTCATCACTGCCTGCTGTCACGCGGCGGTTGCGCCGACGACATTCGGAAAATTGTGTCGCATCCCCAGGCGTTGGCCCAGTGCCGCCGCTGGCTGGCGCGCCACTTTCCCAGCGCCGCATTGGAAGATGTTGCCAGCACGGCCCACGCTGCCATGCTGGCCTCGGCGGACAGCAGCGTTGGGGCGATCTCCAGCGTTCTGGCCAAAGACGTCTATGATCTTCAGGTCGTTGCGGCAAAGATCGAGGACCAGAGTAACAATGTTACGCGCTTTTTGGTTCTCGGCACAAAAGATGCCCGACCCACTGGTGCCGATAAAACTTCTCTCGCTTTTTCGGCAAAAGACAAACCGGGTGTCCTGTATCGATTGCTGCAACCTTTCGCCAGCAGCCGTATCAATCTGTCTAAAATCGAATCCCGGCCGCTCAAGAACAAGCCTTGGGAATATGTTTTTTTCATTGACCTGAGAGGCCATAGGGAAGACAAACGGGTCAAAAAAGCAATCGATGAGGTAGAAAAGAATTGTCAGTTTATGAAAGTTCTGGGGTCATATCCGAGCGGAGCATGAGTACAACTGGTCACGTCCCTGAATACATCCGTACCTTGATTCCTTATACGCCGGGCAAGCCCATCGAGGAGGTTGAACGGGAGTTCGGAATTCAGAACTCCGTCAAGCTCGCCTCAAACGAAAATCCCTTGGGGCCATCGCCAAAAGCTTTGTCGGCGATTCGAGCGCGGTTGGACCAGCTCCATCTATACCCCGACGGGGATTGTTTTTACCTCAGAAAGGGACTGGCAGAAAAGCTCGGCATTGCTCCAGAGCGGTTGATTTTCGGCAATGGGTCCAATGAGTTGATCGAGTTGGCAGTGAGGACGTTTCTCAGAACGGGCGATGAGGCGGTGATGGCGCAACAGGCTTTCATTGTTTACCCGTTGGTCGTCCAGGCGGCGGGGGGAATCGGCAAGGCAGTGCCGTTAAGAGACTTTACACACGATCTGCGCGCCATCGTTGAAGCGATAACGCCGAAGACGCGCCTGGTTTTTTTGGCGAACCCCAATAACCCCACGGGAACCATTTTCCGCCGCGCCGAGTGGGAATGGTTTCTTAGCCAGGTTCCGGAGGAAATACTGATTCTCGTTGACGAAGCCTATTTCGAATACGTGCAAGATCCAGACTATCCAGACTCCCTGCGATATCACAACCGGCGCAAGGCGCTTTTGACGGTCCGAACCTTCTCAAAACTATATGGTCTGGCCGGTCTCAGAGTGGGCTATGGAGTTGGCGCGAACGAGCTGATCGAGCTAATGCAGCGTGTGCGCCAGCCGTTCAACGTGAATGCGGTCGCCCAGTGGGCGGCTCTTGCGGCCATAGATGATGAGGAGCACGTGCGGCGCACGCTCGAGGTCAATCGGGAAGGCATGGAATACTTGAACCGTGAGATCGACAATCTCGCCTTGGAGCGCCTTCCGAGCCACGCAAATTTTGTTCTGATACGGGTCGGCAACGGCGATGCCACATATCAACGCTTGCTTGTCGAGGGCGTGATCGTCCGCCCGATGGCCGTATATGCTCTGCCACAATATATAAGAGTCACGGTTGGCACTATGGACGAGAACAGGCGTTTCATTGAGGCCCTGGAGCGGGTTTTGGCGGTCCTTTAGGATACGGAGGTTTGGCGAAGGTTCATGATCATCGTATTGAAGCCAGGCATTACCAAGGAAGAGATTCAACACATAGTAGAACGCATCCAAAGTTTTGGCCTGCGAGCGCACATCTCCGAAGGTGAAGAAAGAACCATCATCGGTGCCATCGGCAACGAACGCTTGCTGGCCGATCAGACACTGGAGACCTTTCCCGGAGTGGAAAAGGTTTTGCCCATTCTCAAACCATACAAGCTTGTCAGTCGGGAATTCCAACCAAAAAATACGGTCATCGCAGTCGACGGACGGCGCATCGGCGACAAAACAGTTCATGTCATGGCCGGCCCGTGTTCAGTGGAGTCCCAAGATCAGGTGTTACGCGCCGCCATTCCCGTCAGAGAAGCAGGAGCGACTTTCCTGCGCGGCGGAGCCTATAAACCACGGACATCGCCTTATAGCTTTCAAGGTTTGGGTGTAGAAGGTTTGGGTTACTTGGCACATGCGCGCGACGTTACGGGATTGCCGGTGATCACGGAAGTGCTCGATCCGCGAGATCTCGATGTGGTGTACAAGTATGCCGATGTTCTCCAGATCGGCGCGCGCAACATGCAAAATTTTAAGCTTTTGACCGAGGTCGGAAGGCTCGACAAGCCGGTGATGCTCAAGCGCGGCTTGAGCGCTACGATTCAAGAGTTTTTGCTATCCGCCGAGTACATTGCCACTGAAGGCAACCGCAAGATTATTCTTTGCGAGCGAGGCATCCGCACCTACGAGACCGAGACCAGGAACACACTGGATTTGAGCGCCGTTCCGGTGTTGAAACAACTCACTCATTTACCGGTATTTGTCGATCCCAGCCATGGCACCGGCCGTTGGGACCTGGTCCCGGCTATGGCTCTCGCCGGTATTGCAGCGGGAGCCGATGGTTTGCTCGTAGAGGTGCACCCAGAACCCGAGTTAGCGCTCAGCGATGGTCCGCAATCTCTCAAGCCGGCCAAGTTTGCCGCGCTCATGGCCGAACTGAAAAAAGTCGCAGAAGCACTGGGGAGAAGTCTCTAGTGGCGGTGCTCTTTCGAAAAATGGTTGTTGTCGGTGTTGGCTTGATCGGCGGATCACTGGCGCTCGCGGCGCGCAAACATGGGCTGGTGGAAGAGGTCATTGGGCTCGGCAGGAGCAAAGAGAACCTCAAGTTTGCCAGGACACAAGGAATCATCGATAGCTATCTCCTAAACGGGGAAGAGATTCCGTCACAAACGGATTTCCTAATGATGGCCACGCCGGTGCAAACCACTTTGGCAATGACCCGTGCGCTACTCCCTGTGTTGCCGGCCGGTTGCATCGTGAGTGATGTCGGCAGTGTCAAACAAGAGATCGTACGGGGAATGGAGGCCATGCTCCCGCAGCGGACGCCGTTTGTCGCGGGTCATCCCATCGCGGGTGGCGAGCAGTGGGGCGCGCGTGCCGCCAGAGCCGATCTTTTCGTGCGCCATCGCTGCATACTGACACCGACCGATAAAACCGATCCTCGCGCGCTGAAAAAAGTGACTTCACTCTGGCGCAAAGTGGGGGCGAAAGTCGAACTGATGGATGCCGATGTGCACGATCGAGTTCTGGGCGTTATTAGCCATTTACCGCATGTCTTGGTGTATGCCCTGGTGAACGCCTTGTCGCGCACCCACGTACCCGGCATCGATCTCAAGACCTACTGTGCGGGGGGGTTCAAGGATTTCACCCGAATTGCATCGAGCCGCCCCGAGTTGTGGCGCGATATCTGCCTCATGAACCGCCGGGCGCTTGGCCGGTCGCTGGGAGATTACATTAAAAACTTGGAACAGCTGAAACGCTGGATCGAGCAGGGTCACGGCGCCCGGCTGGAAAGGGAATTTGCCCGAGCCAATCAAATTCGGGAGCAGATCACGTAACGCGTTGTGAAAAAAATACCCGAGATACATAAACCGCTGCGCGGTGAAATCCGAGTCCCCGGCGATAAGTCCATTGGCCACAGGGCTGTGATTTTCGGCAGCATCGCTCATGGGCCAAGCCGGATTTTCAATCTCTCCGGGGGTGAAGACAATAAGCGAACCGTGGAGGCGTTTCGCGCCATGGGCACCAGCATCCGGGCGCAAGCCGATGCGCTCTTTATCGAAGGCCGTGGCTGGGACGGCTTATCAGCCCCCGAACAAACGATTGATTGCGGCAATTCGGGAACGACCATGAGGCTACTCTCCGGAGTCCTGGCCGGGCGCCCATTTGGCAGCCGGCTGGACGGTGATGCTTCGCTGCGGCGCCGCCCTATGCAAAGGATCATCGATCCCCTGACACGCATGGGGGCTCGGATCTTTAGTGCTGATGGAAAGGGTTTTGCCCCTCTCGCAATCCACGGTGGCCAATTGCACGGAATTGAATATCAGATGCCGATGGCCAGTGCTCAAGTGAAATCGGCTATCCTTCTGGCCGCTCTCCAGGCACAGGGAATTACTACAGTAGTGGCGCCCCAGAATTCACGTGACCACACTGAGCTCATGATTCGCGGATTTGGCGGCGAAATTACGACTACTGGGGCGTCAATATCGTTGTCCGGAGGACAAATGCTGCGGGCCAGAGACGTGCGTATCCCCGGAGACATCTCTTCTGCGGCTTTTTTTCTGGTGGCAGCAGCGATTGCGCCGGGCTCTGAAGTCGTGGTTCGGGACGTTGGCATCAATCCGAGCCGGGCCGGTGTTCTCGAGGTTCTGCGGCGCATGAAAGCCCGGGTCGAGTTGCTCAATGAACGGGTAGAAACGGGCGAGCCTGTAGCCGATATAAAAGTGTCGGGAGATCGCTTGGTCGGCGTTGAAATCGCTCCGGAGATGAGCGCCAAAACCATTGACGAGTATCCGATCCTTGCGGTCGCGGGGGCCCTGGCCCGCGGCGTCACTACCATGTCCGGAGTGAAAGAGCTGCGGTATAAAGAATCGGATCGCATTGCCGCGATGAGCCAGGGGTTGCGCGCCCTCGGCGTTACGGTGGAAGAGCAAGAGGATGGCATGGTCATTGAGGGACGCCCGCGTCTTCGAGGCGCGGCCGTCAAAAGTTACGGCGACCATCGCGTGGCGATGTCTCTCGCCATTGCCGGTCTTTTCAGTGATGGCGGTATTGAAATTGATGACGGTGATTGCGTAGACATATCCTTTCCGACCTTCTATGAACTCTTGCAAAAGATCTATTTGCATTAAGGGTCCGGAGAGAGGATATTCGCTGCAGGCAGGGAGCCGATGTGATTGTTGCCATTGACGGTCCTTCAGGCGCAGGAAAAAGCACACTGGCGAAACGAGTGGCGAAAGATTTGGGCTTTGTCTATTTGGATACCGGCGCACTGTACCGCGCGCTTGCTCTCAAGGTGTTGCGGCAAGGATTGGCGGTCGATGACGAAGAGGAAGTAGCGGCGCTCGTACAAACGACGAACGTTGACCTGGCGCATAGCGATGGCCGGCTCGAAGTCCTGCTCGATGGAGTGGACGTTTCAGACTTGATCCGTACCCCGGAAGTGAGCCAGGCCGCGTCGAGAATCTCGGCCATGGCGATTGTACGGGAAAAAATGTTGGAACTGCAGAGGGCTTTGGGCGCTCGGGGGAACGTCGTGGCGGAAGGACGAGACATCGGAACCGTCGTGTTTCCAGAAGCTGAGATCAAGATATACCTTGACGCGAGCCTCACCGAACGAGCTCGCCGCCGCTATGAGGAACTGCGGAAAGCGGGGCGGCAAGCGACGCTGGAGGAAACCCAACGCGAACTAGAAGAGCGAGACCGCCGAGACAGCGCTCGTACGCTGGCACCTTTGCGCAGGGCGGCGGATGCGTTTGCCATCGACTCATCGGCGCTTGACGCCGACAGCGTGGCGGAACGGGTGAAACAAATGATTCGCGACAGGTCACTAGAAAATTAAGAAGATCGGAGTTGTCGTTCATGGCTCAAAATGATGATGAAAACAAAGGCGCGACCGGCGCACGCACAAACGAGTTTGAGGCTCTGTTTGAAGAAAGTCTTCGGTCGGTCAAGCCCGGGGGGGTGGTCAAAGGCACTGTCGTCGGAATCACGTCCACCCACGTGCTAATCGATGTGGGATACAAATCAGAAGGACAAATTCCCATCCAGGAGTTCATGGATCGACAGGGTCAGCTACAAGTCAAGGTGGGCGACACCGTGGATGTCTTCTTTGCCTCTTCCGAAGGCGAAAACGGCGGAATCGTATTGTCACGCCAACGCGCCGAGAATATGAAAATTTGGGAGGAAATTGAAAAGGCCTTTAATGAAGGCCGGGGCGTAGAAGGATACATCGTTGGCAAAGTCAAGGGAGGCTTCAAGGTGGACGTTGGCGTGCCCGGTTTTCTCCCCGGCTCACATGTGGACATTCGCCCGAATCGCAATCTCGACAAATTCATCGGTGTTACCGATCGCTTTGCCATTCTGAAATACAACCGGGCCCGCGGCAATGTGGTGGTCTCGCGCCGAGTGCTCTTGGAGCAGGAGCGCGATACGCTCAAGCAAGAGGTTTTGAAGGTACTCGAGGAAGGAGTGATTCTCGAAGGCACGGTCAAAAATATCACGGGTTACGGCGCTTTCGTTGACCTTGGAGGAATCGACGGAATTCTCCACATCAGCGACATGTCCTGGGGGCGGATCAATCACCCTTCGGAGGTTGTCCAGGTCGGTGAGAAAGTCAAAGTCGTCGTGTTGAAATTCGATCCTGAAAAGGAACGCATTTCGCTTGGTATGAAACAGTTGACTCCGGACCCCTGGCAGAGCGTAGAAGAAAGATACGCGGTGGGCAGCCGGATCCAAGGGAAAGTCATTAGCCTTATGGATTACGGCGCGTTTGTCGAGTTGGAGAGCGGCATTGAAGGTTTGATTCACATTTCAGAGATGTCCTGGACAAGAAAAATTGCGCATCCATCGAAAGTTTTGCAGGTAGGACAGCTGGTGGAGGTGGCGGTGCTCAACGTCGATCGCGCTCACCGCCGCATATCGCTCGGACTCAAGCAGGTCATGACCAATCCCTGGGAGGAAGCCAGACAGAGATACCCCGTCGGGAGCGTGGTGAAGGGGCCGGTGCGCAATATTACCGACTTTGGCATTTTCGTCGGGATCGAGGAAGGCATAGACGGTTTGGTCCATATTTCCGACCTTCATTGGACCAAAAAGATTAAACATCCGTCGGAGCTTTTTAAGAAAGGTGATATGGTCGAGGCAAAAGTGCTTGGCATAAACGTCGAGAACGAGCGGTTTTCCCTTGGCGTCAAGCAGCTCACGACCGATCCGTGGAAAGTGATCGCCGAGCGCTACCCCATAGGCTCCAAGGTTAAAGGACAAGTTACCAGCGTGCCGGAATTCGGGGTTTTTGTTCGGCTGGAGGAGGGTGTTGAGGGGCTCATTCACGTTTCGCAGCTGAGTACCGAACGAGTCGATAAGCCGTCGAGCCTGTTCAAGGTCGGCGACGAAATCGAGGCGGAAGTGATCAACGTCGACGCCAACGAAAGAAAGATCGGCCTGAGCATTCGCGCATTGCGCAAGACCGAAGAGCGCCAGGAGATGGAAAATTATTTAAATCGAGAGAAGGAAGGTGGGCGTTTTTCCTTCGAGTCGATTTTGAATGAGGAGCTTCGTTTGGATCGCGACGAAGAGGGACAGTCCGGTCGAAAAGGCAAAAACGGCAACGTATAAGCTTGAAATATTTTTAAAGTGGGTAACCCAATGGCTATACTTAAAGGGCTCGGCATTCTATCGGCTTTTATACTCGTTGTTTTTGTGCTTGTTTTCCTGTTCGCCTACCTCACCGGTGGCGATGCCAGGGCTGTTTCCCTGTTTTCCGGTAATGGAATCGGCGTAATCGAGCTTAATGGCGCTATCGACGATTCGCGCGGGACGGTTCAGCAATTGAAGCGCTTCCGTGAGGCATCTTGGATCCGAGCCATCGTCATCCGTATCGATTCTCCGGGAGGGGCTGTTGCTCCGACGCAGGAGATTTTTGAAGAGGTTCTCAAGACCAAAGAGACAAAACCCATCATTGCCTCCATGGGTTCCACGGCAACCTCGGGGGGCTACTATATCGCCAGCGCGTGCGACAGCATTGTGGCAAATCCGGGGACGCTAACCGGCTCAATCGGGGTCATTTTGCAATTGGGCAACGTTGAAGAGCTGATGAAAAAGATCGGTGTCAGAAGTGTCAGCATCAAAAGTGCTCCAAACAAGGATATCGGGTCGCCTTTCCAGCCCCTCTCCAAAGAAGGGAGAGAAATTCTACAATCACTGGTCGACAGTGTTCACAGCCAGTTTGTCAGTGCCGTTGCGCAAACCAGAGGCCTGGATGAGAACGAGGTCAAGCAACTCGCCGACGGTCGAGTCTACTCAGGTGCACAAGCCAAAGAACTGGGCCTGGTGGATGAGTTCGGCACGTTGGAGGGCGCCATTCGATTGGCGGCAGAGCGCGCCGGTTTGGAAGAGACCCCTTCTGTCTATTATGCGCGTCCGACACGAGAAAGTTGGTGGGAGAGGCTGTTTTTCGGAGTGTTCGGCAGGCGGCTTCCAACCCACAACGGGGGTTGGCTCAGGTATGAATGGTCGCCGTCGTTTCTGCAGTGAGCCGTTAATGGAAGCGCTGGGCCTGAGTCGTATCGAAGGGTAGGGGATGGCTCTCTTTCGAACGGCTTGAACTGCAGCGGTAGCACGGCACTGCGCAATCATCATTTCAACTCGGGGGGATCATGACAAAAAGGGATTTAATTGACGAGGTGAACAAGCGATTTCCGCATCTTTCACGGAGAGATTCGGAGATCATTATCAATGCTATTTTTGACTCAATGGTGGATGCGCTTGCGCAGGGAGATCGCATCGAGATTCGCGGGTTTGGCAGTTTTGTCGTCAAACACCGCCGAGCGCGGCAGGGCCGGAATCCCAAAAGCGGCGCCCTGGTCTCTGTGGCTGCAAAACGAGTCCCGTTCTTCAAAGTAGGCAAGGAGTTGCGATTGCGCGTGGATGGCAAGCCTGTCGAAGAGGGAATCCCCGGGTGAAGCAGCTGTGGGCCCCGTGGAGAATGGCCTATATCGACGAAGCTTCCCAGGAGCAGGGCTGCGTCTTCTGTAACAAATTACGCGCCGAGAATGCACGTGATGCGCTGGTCTTGGCCCAGTCAAGGCACTCCGTCGTGATGCTGAACAAGTACCCATACAACAACGGTCATTTGCTCGTTGCGCCAAAGCGACACGCCGGTGACTTCTCGACCTTGCCGCCAGAGGAGTACAGCGATCTAAATGAAATTCTGCGTAGCGCCGCGCGGGTCGTGCGCCAGGCGCTGAATCCTTCCGGACTCAACCTCGGCATGAACGTTGGTAAATATGCGGGCGCTGGAATCGAAGATCATTTGCATTGGCATGTCGTGCCACGTTGGGAGGGCGACACCAACTTCATGCCGGTGGTAGCGGAAACACGGGTCATGCCGCAGCATCTGTTAGACAGCTATGACCGGTTAAAGCCGTTCTTTAATGATCTCGGTGTTTGAACGAATGTGATTCGCGCTCAGTCGAGCCACCAGCACTGCGACAATCGGCAACGGGACAGTTCCACTTCCGGCAAGGGTGACTGTTCTCAACCATTTTCCGCTAAGCTTTTAACACCCTGTGGTCAAGGGCGAATAATAGAAGTACAATAAATTCTTGGACGTAAGGCCGGGTAGGGCCCATTATTATTTTATAAGGAGGCCAGGTTACGTGAGCGAGGCAAAAACGTTGGGAGAACTCAAAAAAAGCGGTGTGCCAGTTTTGTCTGTTCGTGAAGAAATGCGGAAGAACCTTGTGCACTGCCTGGAAACCCGAAAGCCAATCATGCCGGGGATAGTGGGCTACGAGGAAAGTGTTATCCCGGAGATTGAGAACGCCATTCTTGCCGGGCACCACATGGTGTTTTTAGGCGAGCGCGGGCAGGGCAAGTCGCGCCTCATTCGGGGGCTGATTCATCTGTTGGATGAGCGTATCCCGATCGTTCAAGGCTGTGAAATCAATGACAACCCATTCAAACCCATCTGCCGTCCCTGCCGTAAAAAAGTGTCGGAATCGGGTGATGCCCTGCCCATTGAGTGGATTGACCGAGACGCCCGTTATGGGGAAAAACTGGCGACTCCCGATGTCTCGATCGCGGATCTCGTAGGGGAAATAGATCCCATTAAGGTTGCTGAAGGTCGATATCTTGCGGACGAAGAGACCATCCATTACGGGCTTGTGCCGCGCACAAATCGCGGCATTTTCGCCATCAACGAATTGCCCGACCTGACCGAAAAAGTACAGGTCGGCTTGTTCAACCTCATGGAAGAAAAAGACGTTCAGATCAAAGGATACAAGATCCGCTTGCCGCTCGACGTGGTTATCGTGGCCAGCGCAAACCCGGAAGACTATACCAGCCGGGGCCGGATCATTACGCCGTTGAAGGATCGTTTTGACGTCCAGATTCGCACTCACTATCCGAAGACCCTGCAGCACGAGATCGTTATCATGGAGCAAGAAGCCGCCCCCTTGGATTGGCGCAGCCGCAGGGTGGAAGTTCCCGGATTTATAAAAGAGATTCTCGCGCACCTGACGTTTGAAGCGCGCAAATCGAACGAGATCAACCAATCATCGGGTGTCAGCGTCCGCGTCACCATCAACAATTACGAGAGCTTGATCAGCAACGCCGAGAAGAGGGCCCTTCGGTGTAAAGAGAACGAGATCGTGCCGCGGATCAGCGATTTTCATTCTGTGCTCGCTTCCACGGGCGGAAAGATCGAAATGGAATACGTGGGAGAGGATAAAAAAGAAGACGAGCTCATCGAGAAGCTTCTTAATCGCTCGATTGTCAAGGTTTTCGATCAGTATTTCAGCCTGAATTCCCTGCAGAAAGTCGTCGAGTATTTCAATTCCGGCTGGGGGGTTGAAGTCTCGGATCAGATGGCGTCACAGGATTATTTGGAAGGCATCAAAGAGATCCCCGGGCTTAAGGAAGCAATTCGCTCGCTTGGCATCCAGGAATCACCCAGCCTCATGGCCTCTGCCACAGAGTTTGTTCTGGAAGGCCTGCACTTGCACCAAAAGTTGAATAAAGAAATCGAAGGTGGCAGAGTAACTTACGGCAAATAGCATCGAAAGATCGAACAATGGTTCACATCCGATATAGCCGCTGGCAAGCCAATGGGCACGATTCCCTGAGCGCGGAGTCGGTATTCGACCAGCTCAATGACTACATGAATGACAGCGGGGATCTGCAGCAGGCCATGCGCCGGCTGATGCAGAAGGGGATCAAGCAGGGAGACCAACAGAACAAGGGTGTCGACGATCTGCTGGCGCAAATTGCGCGGGAGATGCGCAAGCTCTACGATGAGTATCGTCTCCAATCGGCGCTGGATGAAGTGCAGGAGCAACTCGATTCGATCCTCGAGCAGGAACGGCAAACGCTCGACGAACTGGAACAGGCAGGCCAAGATGCCCAGGCCAAGCAACAATTCCTCAACGATCTACCGAGTAAAACCAGTGAAGCTGTCGAGAAACTGACTTCCTACCGGTTCGAAAACTCCAACGCCGAGAAAGAATTTCAACAGCTGCTCATGCAGCTGGACCAGATCCGCAAGCTGGAGAATTGGCTCAGGCGCGAAGGAACTCTCTTTCGGGGCCAGACCCCGATGCAGTTTCAACAGTCCATGGACCTCATGGAACGGATGGAGGATCTCCGGCGTCTCGAAGGCCAGTTGTCGAGCATGCAGTTGCGCGACGTAGACAAGGAGCTGCTGGAAAAGTTGTTGGGCGGGGATCCGCTGCAGGATTTTCAAGGCGTCATGCGAATGCAATCCTTGCTCGAAGAAGGGGGCTACGTCCTCGAGCAGGGCGATCGGTTTGAGCTAACGCCCCGCGGTATTCGAAAGGTTGGACAATTGGCGCTGCGCGACATCTATCAACAACTTCGCCGCGACGGCTTGGGCCGCCACACGACTCGTAACAGGGGAACGCAAGAGGTTTTAATCGAATCGAGCCGGCCGTACGTGCAGGGCGACCCGTTCCAGATCAACATGATTCAGACTCTTAAAAATGCTTTGCTGCGCGGCGGAGGAGTCCCACTGACGATTGGACCACGAGATTTCGCCGTGTATGAATCCGAGCACAGCACGCGGGCCGCCACAGTTTTACTTTTGGACATGAGCTGGTCCATGAGCTGGGAAGGACGCTTTGCTGCCGCGAAAAAAGTGGCTCTGGCGATGGAAAGCCTGGTGCGTTCGCTTCACCCGCGCGACTATTTCGGGATTGTCGGTTTCTTTACCCGCGCGGTGGAACTCAAACCGAAGGATCTGCCGCAGGCGACCTGGAACATGGGCGATCCGTTCACGAACCTACAGGACGGCTTGCATCTAGCCGCCGAGTTACTGGACCGCCGCCCAAGCCCTAATCAGCAGATGATCGTCATCACGGATGGGCAGCCCACGGCTTACTGCCGTCAGGGAAGGCTCTACTGTGAGTGGCCACTGAGCTTTGGCGGCATCAGCCAGCGCGCGGCCGAAGAAACATTAAAGGAAGCCGAGCGCATCACCCGCAAGGGTATCACCATCAATACGTTTATGCTCGACGACAGCCCGGTGCTTCGCGGCTTCGTCGACGATCTCACACGCATCAACAGAGGACGCGCCTTTTATACTCGCCCGGATCGACTCGGACAGTATCTCCTGGTCGATTATCTCTCGCACCAGCGAAAAAGAGTGTAACGCGCGAAGCGCGTTACAGTTCCAATCGTTCCAGTCGTTGGCTAGTTCTTGCCGGTCTTAGGCCTCGAGTCTCGGTTCTCGGGTTAATCCATTAAAGCCTAATCCTTCTGCAGTTGTTCTGGTCCCGTTCGTCATTCCCGCAAAAGCGGAAATCCAGATTCGGGCGAGCGCCGAGAACCGTTCAACGGACCTCAGGGGAAGATTGAGTTTAGCCGCTTAACTATTTGAGATAATGGCCGAGTTGGGCAACTCGAGACCCAAAACTCGAAACCCGAAACCGCGCGCGCGCATCGCGCGCGGTTGACACCTGAAAATAATTTCAGTATATGGTCTATTATGCCTCTCGACCTCACGATCCGGCAAAAGCAGATCTACGATTTCATCGTGCGCAATATCCATGAAAAGGGGTATGCGCCATCAATCCCGGAGATCGGCACGAGATTCAAAATCGCTTCCACCAACGGCGTTTCCGACCATCTGAAGGCTCTGCAGAAAAAAGGTTACATCCGCAGGGTTGGCAAGCGCGCCATCGAAGTTCTCACTCCGCTTGGAAAATCCCTTTTCGCTGCGACACGCCAGGTGCCGATTTTGGGCAGGGTTGCGGCAGGTAAGCCGCTGATCACGGAAGAGAGCGTGGAAGGCCTGATAGGTGTTCCAGCCGAGATCGCCCGGGGAGAAACTTTTGTTCTGAAAGTGAAGGGAGACAGCATGATCGATGCCGGTATCCTGGAAGGAGATTACGTCATTATCAGACATCAAGAAACGGCGGAGAGCGGTGACATTGTTTGCGCCATGATCAACGGCGAGGCAACCTTGAAAAGATTCTATAAACAAAAGGACACCATCACGTTGAAAGCGGAGAATAAAAATTACGCGCCGATGAACATCGTGCGGGAAGATTTTTCAATCGTAGGCAAAATGGTGGGGTTAATAAGAAAATTCTAAAGACCGTTCCACTCGTTTCAGCCGTTCCAAACGTTCCAATCGCTTAGGAGGGAAATATGGCAATACAAAATTTTGAAGAGCTGGAGATCTGGAAGGAAGCGCGTCGGCTAACAAACGAGATATACCGGCTAACGAGAGAACCGAGATTCTCAAAGGACTTCGGCCTCAGTAGTCAGATTCAGCGTGCCACGACTTCTATCATGTCGAATGTTGCGGAAGGTTTTGAGCGCGGAGGAAATCAGGAATTTATTCATTTTCTCTATGTAGCCAAGGGATCGTGTGGAGAAGTGAGATCACAACTTTATGTCGCTCTCGATCAATTCTACGTGGCACAAAATGATTGCGAGGAACTAACGAAATCTTTCAGGCGCCTGTCGATCATGATCAGCAATCTGATTGATTATCTAAAGCGCAGCGGAATGAGAGGAGAAAAGTACAAGGATTCAGGCCGTTCAAGTCGTTCAACTCGTTCAAGCCGTCTCGAGACGACTCAAACATTGTGAACGTCTAGAATTTGCCCAACGTTTTGAACGCGCCTGGAGTTTTCTTACGTCTTGAACGTTTTGAACGGAGCGTAGCGGTTGAACGTCTTGAACTATGAATTCTACGGCGAACTTCCAACGAATCGTCTTCGATCAGGCACAGCCGTCTGGCTGGACCTTACTGCAAATCGCTGGCCGCCTGGTGGAGCTTTCTTCATTTTGGGCGCCCGCCTCGCTGTCGCTTGCTTTCGGCTTGGTGCTCGAAGCGCAGCGACAAGGCGAGCCTGTGGGTTGGGCCACGTCTACTGACAGCTTCTTCTATCCACCTGACGCCGCTCAGAGCGGTATCGATCTCGGGGCGTTGGTGATTGTCCGCGTTCCTAACGCTTCGGATATTTCCCGAGCCGGCGAGAAGCTTTTGCGCTCCGGTGGATTTGGTTTGATCGTGCTCGACTTGGGAGTTGCCGATATTTCCATGCCGCTGCAGAGCCGTTTGACCGGACTTGCCCAGCGCCACCATACGGCGTTGGTTTGTCTCACCGAAAAAGAAAAAAAAGCGTTTTCATTGGGATCTCTGGTTTCGCTTCGCTGCCACGCTGAAAGAAAGCGGATTACTGAAGACCGCTTTGGTTGCACAATCCGCGTCCTCAAAGATAAACGCCTGGGGCCAACGTGGACGCATGAGGAAGCGCGCTATGGACCGCCTGGCTTGTGTTGATTTACCGGCCTTTCCGCTCCAGCTTTCGCTCAGGCGAAATCCCGCGTGGCGTACTCTCCCCGTCGTGGTTGTTGCCGAAGACAAGCCTCAAGCGCCAGTTCTGTGGGTAAATGACAAGGCGCGCCGCGCCGGAGTGTTGCCCGGAATGCGTTTTGCCGCCGCGTTTTCTCTCGCCGCTCAACTTCGCGCCGGCACAGTTACAGCAAATGAAATTGCAACAGCCATAACTGCGTTAACACAGCGACTTGCGTGCTTCACTCCGGAGGTCGAGCCATCGGCCAACGAGCCAGGGGTCTTCTGGCTCGGCGCCATGGGACTCGACCACCTCTATTCGTCTTTCCAACACTGGGCGGGCAGTATCTACACCGACCTGCAAAAGGACGGTTTCCATGTGAGCTTTGCGTTAGGGTTTACCCGCTTCGGCACGTATGCAACAGCGAAAAGCCAGTCAGGTTTAACGGTTTTTCAAAGCATCGTGGAAGAGAAGGAGGCTGCGCAAAAAGTCCCCCTTGATCGATTGGATCTCGAAGCGGATATTCGCGATACACTTTTAAAGCTTGGCATCAAAACCATCGGGAATTTTCTTTCGCTGCCACCTGGAGCCTTGCGTGAACGTTTCGGCCCGAAGGCTCATCGTCTCTATCGCATGGCTGCCGGTGATTTATGGACGCCCCTCAGCCCGAACAAGCTCGAGGAACCCATCGCCCAACGGTGCATTCTTGACGATCCTGAGAACGACACGGTCCGGCTTCTTTTCTTGATCAAACAGCTGCTGCACCCAATACTGGCAACTCTTGCGGCGCGCTCTCAGGCTCTGGCCGCGTTGCAGATTTCTTTTCTCATTCACAAAGACGGTTTTCTAAAAGAACAGATCCGACCGGCCGAACCTACCCTTGATCCGGCTCAAATCATCGATCTCGTTCGCCTGCGTTTAGAATCGATGGAGTTTTCTGGCGGGGTAAGTGAAATCGAACTCACAGCAGAAGGATGCGCCGCCACAATCGAGCAACTCCGTTTGTTTACAGAACGCCCAACGCGCGATCTCGATGCGGCTAACAGAGCGCTGGCACGCTTGCGCGCGGAATTTGGCGATGATGCCGTCGTGGAGGCCAGACTAATAGACGGACATCTACCGGAAGCGAGATTCGCGTGGAAACCATTGACTCACGTCAAACCTCCGCGAACCGATTTGAAAGGCTGCAACGACTTGAACGTTGTGAACGGTTCAGGCGCTAAAGTACTAGTGCGCCGCATCATGGCGCGGCCGCAACCCATTTCTTCCAGCGCGCCGCAGAGACACGAAGACGCCTGGCTTCTTTTAGGTCCAAAATATGGACCGATAGAAAAATTAATCGGCCCGTATCTTTTTTCCGGCGGCTGGTGGAACCGGGAAATCCATCGCGAATATTACTTCGCCGAAACCAACCATGGCGCGCTTTTATGGATCTACTATGACCGCCCAAGACGAAGATGGTTTTTGCAAGGGAGTGTTGAATGACGCGAACCGTTCCAACCGTTCCAATCGTTCCAACCGTTCAAGCAGATAAAAAATTTTGGAGACCGAGAACAAGCAAAGCGCCTCCGAGGGGGTCGGAGTTCCCCTCTGTAAACGATGTTACCAGTTTGTACCCCCTTCCTACCCTCGCCCTGTGGGAGAGGGCAGGGTGAGGGTTAACAAAAACGAAATGCGAAAACCAATCGAATCATTTCGAGAGTTGAGCGCTTGCAGCCTATGGAACAACTGGAAACTTTGGACCACAACGAGGTCAGATCATGAACGACACTCTTAAGCCAATCAACCGCACACTTGCAGTAATCGACGGCGGCATACAGAAACGAATCGTGACGCAGATCGTCCCAGCAGCTCTAAAGCCGAAATTACTCGATCAAGTTCGGGACGCAATCCGCACGCGACATTACAGCTATAGAACAGAGAAAGCCTATGTCCATTGGATCAAGCGGTTTATCTTGTTTCACGACAAACGCCATCCGATAGAAATGGGAGAGCCGGAGATCGCACGATTTCTTTCGAGTCTCGCGAGTGAGTCGCACGTCAGCGCTTCGACCCAGAACCAAGCACTGAACGCTCTTCTGTTTCTTTACCGTGAGGTGGTCAAAAAGGATATTGATTACGTGGATGGCATTGTGCGAGCGAAGAGGGTGCACAGGTTGCCGGTTGTGTTGACACGCCAAGAAGTCAGATCTATCGTCGGCTGTCTCGATGGCTCGGTTTGGATTATGGCCATGCTGCTCTATGGAGCAGGCCTCCGTCTGATGGAATGCCTGCGTCTACGAGTAAAGGATATTGATTTCATCAGCAGTCAGATCGTAGTCCGAGCGAGTAAGGGGGACAAAGACCGGCACACAATGCTTCCGGACGCAGTGAAAGAACCGCTCGCCAAGCATCTTGAGCTGATCAGACGACAACACCAGCGCGACCTGGAGCGAGGCCTGGGCCGAGTCGCTCTGCCCAACGCGCTTGAGCGTAAGTATCCAAATGCAGGGAAAGAGTTGGGGTGGCAATGGGTGTTCCCCGCAACCAGCCATTACACCGACAAAGTAACGGGAGAGAGGCGCAGGCACCATCTGCACGAATCCGTTTTGCAGAAGGCGGTTAAGGAAGCCGTTCGACGGTCGGGAATCTCGAAGCCGGCCAGCCCCCACACCTTTCGCCATTCTTTTGCAACGCATCTGTTGGAGGATGGCTACGACATTAGAACTGTCCAGGAACTGCTGGGCCACAGAGACGTGAGCACCACGATGATTTACACGCATGTACTAAATCGCGGCGGAAAGGGAGTTTTCAGCCCTGCTGATAAGCTTTGAAAGACAGGACAGCCGTGCTATACGGCGGGCTGATATCGGGATATACCGCCACACAGGCGGCGTTTGCCGGGAGAAAGCCTGGCAAACAAGGGACGAGTACTGGATATTACAGCGGATTTCGTTTGTCGGAGTGGAGATAACACCGGATATCCCGCCACAATAGACGGCGGTTCACTTAATAGTTATCCGGACAGTTGTTGACTATATGCCGAGCGAAGCGGTAAACGAGGCGACTCGAAAAGAGTGGCGGGACCTCGGGTTCTTTTATGAGGTGGACGACGAACAAAAAGAGTGGCGGCTCGTCGGATCGCGTTCCGGGCTATTTAAGTTCCGCGACCTGTTAATGCGCTATGTCACAAATCCACGGAACGAAGCAAAGTCCGAGCACGATCATTATGGACCGTATATGTACCTGAAGGTCCTGACCTGGACTGCACCCGGAATCGACGGAAACGCAATATATGGCACGCTACAGGACCTGCGTCGGCTCGCGGATATCATTGAGGCCAAACTTCAGGATGCCCGGCCCGGTTCCGTACTTCGCATTCAAGAGGAGTTTGCGGCTGGCTGCGAGTACTCTTTGGTGCTCGATGTGCGAGATGATCATTTCGATCCAGCATCTGCTGATCCTGAGTTATCGAGGTCAGCCGGATAACCCGCCGCTTGAGCCGATTGCGAGATCGTAGATGGTTGAGATACTTTCCTTTTAACGGCTCAGCGGCATCGCGTTAGGCTGTACCTCGCGGTTATCAATGGGGCTTTTGATGGTGCGTTTCTC
>CAYPHJ010000085.1:0-20271 GCA_964410485.1 uncultured Syntrophobacteraceae bacterium | reverse complement strand
GAGGAGCGGTTCAAGGCGCCGATCAGCCGCCTGTTCGACTGGGATCGCATCAACCAACTCAAACTCATCAAGCAGGCCGACGTGCTGATGCTCTTACACCTCTTCCCTGAGGCATTCTCGCGCGATGTGGTCGTTGCAAACTATCACTATTACGAGCCGATTACCGATCATGGGAGCAGCCTCTCGCCGGGAATCCATGCTTCCATTGCGGCGCGACTCGGGTTGCGCGACGACGCGGAGCGTTACTGGCGCGAGAGCTTGTGGCTGGATCTCTCCAACACCATGGGCAACAGCGCTCTCGGCGTGCACCCAGCCTGTATGGGGGCCACGTATCAGGCTCTGGTGTTTGGCTTTCTCGGCGTGCGTTTCACTGAGACGGGACCTGTGCCGGATGCCGCAGCCGGAGCGCACCTGCCGGAGAAATGGCGGTCTGTTGCGCTCACGCTCAACTGGCGCGGTCGCCTGTATCCCGTTGAAGTTGTGAAAGAAGGAATCGAACAATGAAACTCTTTCCATCCATTCTCGTGCCGCTCGATGGCTCGCGCATCGCCGCGCGAAGCATTGGCTGTGCTACTTGGCTTGCCTCCCGGCTCGATGCCCGGCTGCACATCTTGAGCGCGACGCTGCGGGAGCTCCCCGCGCGCGAGGAGCTGATGCGCCTTCAGGTGCCAGAAAGGCACTGGCCGCTTATTGTGTTGCACCAAGTACCCGAGGTTCCGGCGGATGCGATCCTGGCAGCAGTGGCGCGCCATGAGGCGCGCCTGATCGTCATGACGGCATGCGGCCATACGGCTGAGACCCCGGAGCCGGGAGATCAGGAAGCTCTTCATAGTGTCGGAAGCGTGGCTCGGGCGATTATAGAACGCAGCTCAGTACCCGTGTTGCTATTGCCGGCGAACTACCGCGAGGCCCTGCCATGGGAGAGGGTGCTGGTGCCGGTGAGCGGAGAAGTGGAATTTGATGAAGCGCTGGCGCTCGCCGTGCATCTGGCCAACGCGTTGGACCTTCAGGTGCATGTCGCTCATGTCGCCGATTCGCAGGCTGGTGAAGAGAGCCTCTCGATGCGGGCACGCTACGCGGACTCGTTGCACCACGAGTATGCGCACCAGCTCGAAGAGCTCGTCAGCCGGGCGTTGCCGCAATGCCCGCCGGAGGAATGCCGCCGCGTTGCCGATCTAGCACTCTGTCGCGGGGATGTTGCCGGTGAACTACTCAAGCTGATCGAGCGCAAGCGCATCAGCATGCTGGTGGTCGGCTGGCATGGCCGGTTCATGACCGGACATGCTCGGGTATTGAGACATCTAATCCGAGCGATCACCATCCCCGTACTGCTGGTGAGAACTGAAGCCCGGATGCCCCTCAGGCTCAAGGTCGGCGAGGAGATGATTGAGTAACAACCGATATGAGTCCTTCGCATCCTGAGAATGATATTGAATGACCCCTATGATTGGAAAAGCTTTTCATGCCTGGAGAAGCCCCGAAGACAGTAACGAATAGGACTGCAGGGCGCCTCCCAGAGCTGCGTGCGACTCACTGGCACACACTAGACATCCAGGGCACGCTCGACAGACTGGGTTCGACCACCGAGGGCCTCGAGTTCTCGGAAGCGAAAGACCGCCTCAAACAATTTGGTCCCAATCGCCCACGCCCAGCGCGGCGCCACGGTCCGCTCGTTCGCCTGCTGCTTCAGTTCCACAACGTCCTCATCTACATCCTGCTGGTGGCAAGCCTCGCCACTGCTTTGCTCGAACACTGGATCGACACGGCCGTGATCCTGGGTGTGGTGGTGATCAACGCGCTGATCGGATTTATTCAAGAGGGCAAAGCGGAAAAGGCGCTGGAAGCGATCACGCGGATGTTGCCGCTGGAAGCCACAGTGATTCGTGATGGCAAGCGGCAGACCGTTACCGCCGCCGATCTTGTCCCCGGTGATGTCGTACTGTTGCGCTCTGGAGACAAAGTCCCAGCTGACTTGCGCCTCACCGCCGTCCGGGAGTTACATATCGACGAAGCCATGCTCACCGGAGAATCCGTGCCCACGGAAAAGGCCACCGACGCTCTCGCCGAGAAGACAGCACTGGGAGACCGCCACTGCATGGCGTTTTCCGGCACGCTGGTGACAACCGGCCAGGGCACCGGGGTGGTGGTCGCTACTGGTGACCATACAGAGATCGGCAAGATCAGCGAGATGGTCGCGCATACCCGCACCCGTACCACCCCCCTGATTGCCCAGATGAATCGATTCGGGCACATCTTGGCAGTCGTCATTGTGGTCTTTGCTGCGGTGACCTTCGCGGTGGGCTATTTTGTGGGCGGGGGAGAACCCGTGGAGCTGTTCCTGGCGGCCGTAGCATTGGCGGTGGCGGCTATTCCTGAAGGACTCCCAGCCATCATGACCATTGTGTTAGCAATCGGGGTGCAGCGCATGGCTCGCCGCAACGCCATCATCCGGCGATTGCCCGCCGTCGATACCCTCGGGGCCCTGACTGTCATTTGCTCGGATAAGACCGGTACTCTGACCCGTAACGAGATGACCGTAACCAGTGTGGTTACGGCGGATGGTCTATTTGAAGTGGCCGGGGTCGGGTACGAGCCCCAGGGCGAGATTCACCTGAACGGCCAGGCGATTGACATCGACCAGACACCCCTCTTGACCCAATTGATTCGTGCGGGCCTGCTCTGCAATGACGCGGATCTCCGCCAAGAGGATGGCCAATGGAAACCTCAGGGCGACCCTATGGAAGGAGCCCTGATTACGCTGGCTATGAAAGCGACCTTCAACGTCGCTGAACAGCGTGAGTCCTGGCGCGTCCTCGACACGATTCCGTTCGAATCCGGCAACCGTTTTATGGCCAGCCTGCACCGCGCTGCCGAGGTGCCGGAGAGCGGGAACGTGATCTTTGTGAAAGGCGCGCCGGAGCGTGTGCTGTCCATGTGCGAACGGCAAGCTCAAATCGATGCCGAGCAGCCCATTGACGCCGCCTATTGGCAAGAGCAGGCGGAGGTGATGGCTTCGCGCGGGCAGCGCGTGCTCGCCGTCGCTCGCAAGCTCGCTGCGGCCGGACAGGATCGGCTGGACTTTGACGACGTGCAGCATGGGCTGGCGATGCTCGGCCTGGTCGGTATCATTGACCCGCCGCGGGCGGAAGCTATTCGAGCGGTCGAACACTGCCACAACGCGGGTATTCGCGTGGTCATGATCACAGGCGATCACGCCCTGACAGCTGGAACCATCGGTGCTGAGCTGGGCATCGGCGAGGGCAACCAGGCATTGACTGGGCAAGAACTCGATGAACTTGACGACAGCGCCTTGAAACAGTCGACCCGCGACTGCGACGTGTTTGCTCGCGTCAGCCCCGAGCAGAAGCTCATGCTCGTCGACGCCATTCAGTCACAGGGCGAAGTCGTGGCCATGACTGGTGACGGCGTCAACGATGCTCCGGCGCTCAAGCGCGCTGATGTGGGCATTGCCATGGGGATCAAAGGGACCGAGGTCACCAAGGAAGCAGCGGAGATGGTGCTGGCCGACGATAATTTTGCATCCATCGTCCATGCGGTCGAAGAAGGCCGGACTGTCTATGACAACCTGCGCAAATCCATCCTGTTCATCCTGCCGACGAACGGTGGCGAAGCGCTGACCATACTCGTCGCCATCCTGCTTGGGCGCACTTTGCCTCTGACCCCAGTGCAGGTGTTGTGGGTGAATATGGTTACCGCGGTCACCCTGGCCTTGGCGCTCGCATTCGAGCCGCCCGAGGCTGAAGTCATGAAACGCCCGCCACGCGATCCCAACGCCGGCCTGCTCAGCGGCTACTTCCTATGGCGCATCGCGCTGGTGTCCGCCGTCATGTGCGCCGGGACCTTCGGAATGTTCATCTGGATGCGCCAGCACGGCATGCCGCTTGAGGTGGCCCGGACCGTCGCCGTGAACACGATCGTCATGTTCGAGGTCTTCTACTTGTTCAACACACGCTTTATTCTGGCCCCTGTCCTGAATATCAAAGGGTTGCTGGGCGGTCGACCAGTGTTGCTGGCCATCGCCTTGGTAACTGTTTTTCAACTGTTCTTCACCTATGCGCCGGTGATGCAAAACCTCTTCGGAACTGCGCCCGTCGGGCTACGCGAGTGGGGTGTGCTCTTGTTGGTCGCTGTCAACGTGCTGTGGGTTGTCGAGCTGGACAAGTGGATTGCGAGGCGGGCATCGTCGTAGTGGCACCGGAGGCGTTGGTACTAGCAAACACAGCCCAAAGGCGCAAAGAATAGCATCAAAAACTTCGATGTTCCTCGGACCTGCGGAAATTCGATTTAGATTCGGATCGCGCCAGAAACAATCGCAACGGATAGTTACCGGCGGCGGCGTGCGCTTGTCGAGTTCGCTTTTTTTCCCAGAGCAAGATTTCGATCCGTCTCGCTCGGCACTTTGAATCCCGCATGGCCGGCGGATTTATAGTAGCGCTTGATATCGACGGGAATTTCAGTCACGTCGTCGATTACTTTATACAGTTTGAGATCGTCTGTTGCGATGGCTCCTTCGCGAGCGAGGTTTTCTTCAAACCAGCGCACCAAACCTGACCAGTAATCGGACCCCACCAAATAAATTGGAAAGGGATGAAGTTTTTGCGTTTGCACAAGCGTTAAAACTTCGGCCAGCTCATCCAGGGTGCCGAAGCCGCCGGGAAAAATGACGAAGCCGACGCTATACTTCGCGAGCATGACTTTGCGCGCGTAGAAGTATTCGAAATCCAACGAGAGGGTCTGATAGGGGTTGGGCTTTTGTTCATGTTCCAGCAGGATATTGAGACCGACGCTTACACCGTTGGCCTCCAAAGCACCCCGATTGGCCGCCTCCATGATTCCCGGGCCGCCTCCAGTGGCCACAGCAAAGCCGGCCTCCGCCAGTGCGCGCCCCAGCCGGCGCGCGAGATCGTAGTAACGGTGGGTCACCTGAGTGCGCGCGCTGCCGAATACAGTGACCGCTGGAAACTTGAGTCGGCTCATGCGATCAAACCCCACAGCAAATTCACCCATGATGCGAAACAGCCTCCACGAATCTTGGGTCATGCGGTCGATTTCGAACTTCATCTTATCCGCTTTCATGCCGGCACCTCCTTGCGCCCTTTTGGGCTGCAGCTTGTAGATAAACGAAAAAGTTTATCCCGCCAAGGCACTAAGACACAAAGAAGTCCAGACAAACCGAAATCCGAAGCAAGCTGGCCATATGCAAATGGCAAAGGGCTTATATCTGCAAACTACAATTGCTGACTTCAAGGTCTTGGTTACTGGTTGGAGGCGGAACCCGAGACTTGAGACTTGAAACTCGCAACTGCGCGCAGTGCGCGCTGTTTGGTTAGCTTTTCGTCTCTTGTAATGCAAGCACCCGCGGATCGATTGAATTGTTGTGCATTGTCACTTTTATTATATAGTTACGGGAGTGACGGGTCGTCACGCTGATTTTTCTGCGTTTGGAAGAGAATACGTGTTGAACGAATTTCTATTCGGTGTGTCCGCCTTTCTTTTGTTCAATATTTTTGCCGGGGCCATTCGCCTTGTGCTGGGTCCAACGGCGGCGGATCGCATGCTCGTCGTGCAACTCCTCGGTACCACGAGCGTCGCTATTCTTGTTTTGCTGTCGGTCGCTCTTTCCGAACCCGCCTTTGTCAACGTTGCTCTGGTATTTGCCTTGCTAGCCGTCATGACGATCGTTGCCTACGTCAAACGCGCTGCCAGTGGAGTGAGAGACATCAGCTGAGAAAGACTCTATGGAATGGCTGGCGGGCAGCACCATTTTGGTCGGAGCTTTTTTTTTCTTTGCCGGCACCATTGGGTTGCTCCGCTTCCCCGATACCTACAGCCGTATCCATGCGCTCACAAAGGCGGATAATCTCGGCCTGGGTTTCACTATTCTGGGAGTGATGCTACTCGAAACCGATCTTGCGGGTGCGATCAAATTACTGTTTGTCTGGTTGTTTGCTCTCGTGTCGAGCTCTACGGCTTGTTATCTGATTGCCAGCAGCGCACTCAGTCAGCGCCGCAAACATCCGGGAGCACCGTGATGCAGTGGTTATTCGACTTTGGACTCGTAATCGGGTTGGTGCTGCTGGCGTGGCGCGTGATGGTTACGCCGGACACGTTTCGCGCAGTTGTGCTGTTTATCACGCTGGGATTGCTGCTAGCGCTGTCATGGGCACGTCTCGACGCTCCCGATATCGCGTTGGCGGAAGCGGCGATAGGCGCCGGGCTAACCGGCGCCCTGCTACTGGATGCTGTCGGGCACATGGAGTCGGATGAAAAGCATCGATGAACAACCGAACGTGCCCTACCGAAACGCACTGAATCAGGGCGCTGGCAAGATCCCCGCTGCGCTTGTGTGCTTGGCATTGGCAGGGGCGCTCGTTGCGGTTGTTCTGGGTCTGTCGCGCGATCCGGGAGGCCTTACAATCGATACCAAAAATTATATGGCGGTCAGCGGGGTGGAGCATCCCGTCACCGCCGTGCTGCTGAACTTCAGGGGCTATGACACCTGGCTGGAACTTGGAGTGCTGCTACTCGGCTGGCTGGGAGTTTTGGCAATCCGAGGGAGCTTGTCGCTTGACAGTGCGCCCATGAACCCGAATCCCGGTAGCGTTTTGCTGGGGTTTGTACGAGTCGTTGTACCATTGGCGTTCCTGATTTCGGGCTATCTCCTGTGGCTGGGAAAATTCTCCCCCGGCGGCGCTTTTCAGGCCGGTATTGTGATCGGGGCTGCCGGGGTTTTGCTCTGGTTGGCCGGCCATCGTTCGATCGCCGGCATCCAGCCCATGATGTTAAAGCTCATGGTGCTGGCGGGCTTCGGTGCCTTCGCGATACTTGCGGTCGTGACGCTTGCAGCAGGCACGGATATGCTGCGTTATCCTACTCCCTATGCGGGAACAATCATCCTGTTGATCGAGTTCTTTGCCACTATATCGATCGGCGTAACGATTACAGCCCTGCTCATTGGCCTGCAGCCCGCGACGCGCTTTGGGGAGAGTGGCGGTTCTTGAATGCCTTATTTCCTGCTTTACAGCATTGGCGGCGTTTTGTTGTTTTGTTTGGCTTTGTACGGCCTCATTGTCCAGCCGCACCTTCTCCGCAAGATCATCGCTCTCAACGTCCTGGGCGGCGGTGTTTTTCTTTTCCTCATCAGCGTCGCAAGGCGTAACGCCGGCGCCTTTCCCGACCCGGTTCCTCATGCGATGGTTTTGACCGGCATTGTTGTGGCTCTTGCCGCAACTGCGTTCGGTATTGCGTTGGCGCGGCGTATCTATGTCGCGACGGGTCGCAAAACACTCGAAGATGTCGGAGACGACGAATGACCGCAGCGCTCGGGGCGGTGATTCTTGTGCCGCTGGCGGGCGCCGTTTTGGGTTACCTCATCGAAGCAAGAGCGCGCAAGACTCTTGCCGGTCTGACGGCGCTCGCCATTCTCGTGAGCACGGTTGTGCTGGCAGTGGCCTTGTGGACCGGCGGTCCTGTCCATTACCAGCTTGGCGGCTGGGGTCTTCCACTCGGTATCAGACTTTATGCCGACGGTTTGAGCATTTTTATGCTTCTGCTGATGGCTGTCATCGGCTGTTTCATCACGTCGTTCGGGGCGATTTATTACGCGCCCGAGGGAAGTGAAAGGCACCCTCTCCATGAAGCAAGCTTGTTTTGGCCTCTGTGGTTTTCACTTTGGGCCGCGATGAACGCCCTGTTCGTTGCCTCGGATATTTTTAACATCTATGTAGTCTTCGAGCTGATGGGGCTGGCTGCCATTGCGCTGATCACACTGGCCGGCAAGAAGGAGGCGCTCACGGCCGCGATGCGTTACTTGATCGCGGCCTTCCTTGGCTCGCTGAGCTACCTGCTCGGTGTCGCACTGCTCTATGCGGATTATGGGGTTCTGGATCTCTTTTTGCTGGGTGATCTGGTACGGTCTACTCCCGGCTCGCTGGCGGCTTTCTCGATGATGGTAATCGGGTTGGCACTGAAAACCGCGCTCTTCCCGTTGCATTTCTGGTTGCCGCCCGCGCACGCCAACGCTTCGGCCCCCGTAAGCGCCATCCTTTCAGCGCTTGTGATCAAGGGATCGTTTTTCATCCTGGTGAGGCTCTGGTTCAGCGTGTTTCACGACACCGTGTTGCCGGGGGCGGGGCTGATGCTTGGTGGCTTGGGTTGCATGGCGATTCTCTGGGGCTCGTTCGAAGCGATCCGCCAGCGCCGCTTGAAGCTGCTGATCGCTCACTCTACCGTGGCCCAGGTGGGATACATGTTTCTGCTCTTTCCACTCACCGCCATTGCAGTCACTGGAAAGGAAGAAATTTTCGCTCCTTGGCTTGCCGAAGCCTCCACAGGCGTCATGTACCAGGTCGTTTCGCATGCCTTGGCCAAGAGCGCCATGTTCCTGGCAGCGGGTCTGGTGCTCTCCGCTTATGGAACCGATCAGTTGCAGGTCATGCGCGGACTATTCCGCGTGATGCCGTTGACCTCATTCGCGCTGGCGATAGCCGGGATGAGCCTGATCGGGCTGCCGCCGAGCAGCGGTTTTGTCGCCAAGTTCCTCATCATGCGCGCGGCGCTTGCGAGCGGGCAATGGTGGTGGGTGCCCATAATGGTTGTTGGCAGCTTGCTGACCGCTGGATATGTGGCCCTGATGCTGCGCTATGCTTTTCAGATTACCGAGCCGCCTGCCGGGAGAAAGCCAGTCCGCCAATCCTTGGAACTGATCGCGCTGGCGCTCGCTATTCTCTCCGTATTGATCGGATTTCGACTCGAAGAACCCCTCACCTTGCTGCGTATTGGAGCGCCGTTCCCGTTCGATGCCGGGGGAGGCGCGCTATGAGCTGGAGTGCGTGGCTGCCACCTTTGATTCTGGCAAGCTCGTTTTTTACCGGGCTTTGCGTTTTTTTTCTTCGGGATGAGCAACACGCGCTGCGCACCGGTCTCAACATGTTGGGTGCCGGTCTCAAACTGATTCTCGTTACGTTTGTCATGTGGGGCGTTTTTCACGGGCATGTGTTTGAAACGCGCTTCACGATTGTCCTCGGGTTTGATTTTCTCTTGCATGTCGATCTGCTGTCAATGTTGTTGCTTGTGCTGTCGACGGTGCTCTGGTTTGTAACCACAATGTACGCCAACGGCTACATGCGGGAGCTTCCGGAATTGGGCCGGTTTTTTGGTTTCTTCAGCATGTGCGTCACCGCGAGCGTCGGTGTCGCTCTCGCCGGCAATCTCATCACCTTCTTTATTTTTTACGAGTTCCTGACGCTGACAACATACCCGTTGGTGATTCATCAAGGCAGCGAAGAAGCGCTCAAAGCAGGTCGCACCTATCTATGGTACACGCTCACGGGGGGCGCTGTTTTGTTTGTCGCAGTAGTCTGGCTGATCGAGCTTACGGGGCCGGTTGATTTTGTGCCCGGTGGCACGGTTGAACCGCTGGCTGAGACGTTTCCCGGAACTCTGGTTGTTATTTTTACGTTGTTGATCTTGAGCCTCGGAGTGAAAGCCGCTCTGGTACCGCTCCACGGCTGGCTCCCCATCGCAATGATCGCGCCGGCACCGGTTAGCGCCCTGCTGCACGCGGTTGCCGTCGTCAAAGCCGGCGCCTTCGGCATCGTGCGGGTTATCTACGACGTTTACGGCGTGGAATTTGCCTGGGAGCAAGGATTGTTGCTGCCCGTGGCCGTACTGGCGGCGATCACAATCATCTACGGTTCCATTCGGGCACTGCAGCAGGATGAGCTTAAAAAGCGGCTCGCCTACTCCACCGTGAGCCAGCTTTCGTACATCGCGTTGGGGGCCAGCATCATCGGCGTCGTTTCTTCAACCGGGAGCCTCGTGCATCTCATCCACCAGGGCATCATGAAGATTACCCTGTTCTTTTGCGCCGGCATCATCGAGAAAACCCTTGGCTTAAAAAAAATCAGCGAAATGAACGGTATCGGCACGCAGCTCCCGGTGACCATGGCGGCGTTTACCGTCGCTGCTTTCGGCATGATGGGGGCGCCGCCACTGGCCGGGTTCGTCAGCAAGTGGTATTTGGCGCTCGGTGGATTGGAAGCGGGGCAGTGGTGGGTCGTGCCAGTGCTGATCGCCAGTACTTTGCTCAACGCCGCTTATTTCTTGCCGATCATCTATAAGGTGTGGTTTGAACAACCAGCAGAACCGGCTCCTGTGAAGCTCTCGGTGCCGGGCCACGAGACGCGGCCAAGCATGCTCTGGCCGACCGTGACGACCGCCGCAATCTCGCTTGCGGCGGGAGCGCTCGCATTTTGGCACTACAGCCCTCTCGCTTTGGCCAAGCAGATTGCAATCCTACTCTATGTGAGATGAGGCATATGCTTTGGGCTACGGCTATTGCGCTCCCTTTGCTGGCGGCTTTTGCAGTGCTTCACAAGCGTCTCCAAAGCGTGGCGAGGGAGATAATTTGCGGCGTGTCTATTTTACCAGCTCTTGCTCTTGCGCTTTTCACGCCCGACGGCAGCGGTCTCACCCTTCCGTGGCTCCTTCTCGGAACGGTGTTCGGACTGGATCCACTGCGTCGCATATTCCTGTTTTTTACGGCCATCCTGTGGTTGGCGGCGGGAGTCTATGCGGGTTCATATCTGCCAAAAGACGATCGGCAGCGGGTCTTCTATTTTTTCTTTCTGCTCACGATGAGTGGCAACATCGGTCTTGTCCTTGCCGAGGATATTGCGAGTTTCTACGCCTTCTTTGTACTCATGACATTTGCCGCTTATGGCTTGGTGGTCTACGAGCGCAGTGACCGCGCGCGGCGGGCCGGTTTGGTCTATGTTGTCATGGCCATTATCGGCGAGGCTTTTATACTCGTCGCCGTCTTTGTTGCCGTCGCCAGTACCGGGTCTACGTTGATGTCGGAGATCCGACAGGGCGTTGCAACAGCACCCAACGGCAATTTGCTCATCCTCTGCACGTTTGTCGGCTTTGGGGTCAAGGCAGGGGTATTGATCCTGCACATGTGGTTGCCGCTTGCCCACCCCGTGGCGCCTACCCCCGCAAGCGCCGTGCTGAGCGGGTCGATAATCAAAGCCGGACTGCTCGGTTGGCTAAACCTCTTTCCGATTGGCGTGGCGGCCATGCCGTTCTGGAGCATGTTCTTGATTCTCCTTGGGCTGGCGGCTGTATTTTATGCGGTCATCGTTGGGGTCAGCCAGGAGGAACCCAAAACTAACCTTGCTTATTCGAGCATCAGCCAGATGGGGTTGATGACAGTGGCGGTTGGCCTTGGCCTTGCCGCTCCCGAACAGCGCGCCAATATCTTGAGCGTAGTTGCGCTCTATGCTCTTGGTCACGGCTTGGCCAAAGGAGCGCTCTTTCTCGGCGTGGGAGTTGCGGCGGCTGCCGCTGGCAATCGCCGCAGAGAAATTTTCACTCTCGCCGGACTTCTGATTGCAGCAGCCGTGATTGCCGGAGGGCCTTTAACCAGCGGCGCTATTACCAAAAAGGGTCTCAAGGCGATCTCAGTCCATGCTCCCGGGTTTGCGGGCCCGCTCCTCGATTGGGCGCTCCCGTTAAGCGCTATCGGGACCACGCTCCTGCTCGGGCGCTTTCTATTGCTGATCTGGGGAGAAATGGGCCACGCTCATGCGCATCGATACGGAGCGGCAATCTGGTGGTCATGGGCGTTGTTACTCACTTTGGTGGTCGCGGGCACGTGGTTTGTCGTTCCCTACTATGGGGTGCTGCTCGAGCTGCCGGGTTTTGGCCTCGCCGAGACGTGGGATGCGCTATGGCCGATGCTCCTCGGGGCGGTGCTTCTCTTGGTCGCGGTTCGGCTATTCGGTGAAAGGGAAGTCCCGTATCGGGTCCAAGCGGGTGACATGGTTGTGTGGTTCGAGCAATTTGGTCGAGTGCTTAGCGGAGTATGGCATCGCTCGCGACTTGGCGCTCCGGGCACTCTGGAGATCAATTTAGAACCTTATGTGCGGATGTTCGTGGAAAGCGAACGCAAACAGCACCTGTTGAACCGCATCGAGAGGGCGCTTGCGTCATGGAACGTTGCGGGAGTAGTTTTCCTCGCGCTCGTTCTGGCGCTGTTGGGCCTGATGTTTGCGGTATCGTAAGCACGAAGACTGGAGTGACGGAGTGATGGAGTGCTGGGGTATCGGAGACGTTTTGAAAAACGCAGTACTCCATTATTCCAGTGCTCCAATTTTCCTTGCAAAGCCTCTGTGGCGCTAGATGATCACTTACCAAACACTCAGAATGGCTTTTTTTAGGTGCGTGGTCTTTGCCGCGGCCTGGCTGGTTCTGACTGCGGGAAGCCTGGAGGAATGGCCGCTTGCTTTGATCGTGCTTGTAGCCGCAACCATCGCTAGCATGCGGTTATGGCCCGAGCGCAGGTGGCGTTTGAACCTCATAGGGGTCATGCGCTTCGTCCCGTTTTTCCTCGGGCAATCGCTGCTCGGTGGTTGGGACGTGGCGCGGCGGGCGCTGCGGCCTTCAATGCCACTCAACCCGGGTTTTGTGGATCACGTATTCAAACTGGACAGCGAAGCGTCGCGCGTGTTCTTTGTTTGGATCGTTAGTCTGCTGCCCGGGACTGCCAGCGTATGGATGCGAGATGGTGCGCTGACCGTTCACGTTTTGGACCGGGGCGAGGCCCCACAAGAAAAACTACAACTGCTCGAAAGCCGCGTCGCTGCTTTGTTCATTGCAGAAACGCCATGAATCCGACGATGCGATGGACTTTGAACCGGTAATCTTGAACCAGGGTAGCGAACTACAGGAGTGATTGGTGATTTTGGCTTGCATTACAGGTATAGTTTTTTGTAACGACCAGAGCGCGACCTGCACGTTCCTGTCCCCGCGCTCTCCAGGACTCGTCCTCGATATCTGATGAGCACTTACTTTTTGAACGGATCAATAAGCTATAGGAGGGACGATGCACTCACTCGTTAACGATTACGCGGCGGGACTCTTGCGCGCTCACGAGCCACCGTGTCTTTCACTTTACCAGCCCACTCATCGGCACTATCCGGACAATCAACAGGACGTGATCCGTTTTCGCAATCTCGTCAAATCAATGGAGCAGTCACTGCGCCAGAAATACGCCGTGCGTGAAGTACGACCGCTTCTGGAGCCGTTCCACTCACTGGCGGACGACCATGGGTTTTGGAACCACACGCTGGACGGCTTGGCTGTCTTGAGCGCACCCGCTTTTTTTCGAGTTTACCGGCTGCAGCGACCGGTTCCGGAGTTCGCTGTTGTTGCAGATACCTTCCACACCAAGCCTTTGATGCGCATTCTCCAGTCGGCCGACCGTTATCAGGTGCTTGGCCTCAACCGCCAGGAGATCAAATTATTCGAAGGCAACCGCGATGCGCTTGATGAGATTGAAGCAGCGGCGGGAGTTCCCCGGACCATTACCGAAGCGCTAGGCGAGGAGCTCACCGAGCCGCACATGACCGTCGCGTCTTACGGCATGGGCGCCGGCGGGCCGGCGATGCATCATGGTCATGGCTCAAAGAAGGATGAAGTAGACATCGACGCGGAGCGA
The DNA here is from genome assembly GCA_964410485.1 of uncultured Syntrophobacteraceae bacterium. Classification (GTDB taxonomy): domain Bacteria; phylum Desulfobacterota; class Binatia; order UBA9968; family UBA9968; genus CAYPHJ01. Next base: position 6,749 of record CAYPHJ010000085.1, on the reverse strand, counting down.
TTCTTTCGCGCAGTTGATCGAGCAGTTCTGGAACATCACTCGCGCCCATCCGGGCTACCACTGATTTTGGCGGCACTCCCCGAGCACCATAATTTGTTTCGCCAGGTGAGCCAAAACCCACTCTTGCTCAACGAAGCGATCGACGTTCATCCGGATGCTTTGCCGCGCGACGCGCTGCGGGAGCGTGCGTGGCGAGTGGTTGAGCCAAAGTATCTCGCCCGATTGGCTGCTCTGGTCGAGGAATTCGGCAAAGCGAAGGCCAAGGGTCTCGGGTCAGATGAACTTGAGCCAATTGCCCAAGCGGCGCTGGCTGGACGCGTGGGGACGGTGCTGATCGAAGCCGAACGTCATGTCCCAGGACGAATCGACCCGGCAGCCGGCCGAATCCAGCCTGGTGACTTGGCGCATCCGGAATTTGGTGACCTGCTTGACGAAATCGGGGAAATCGTTCTAGCCAAGGGCGGTCAAATCGTGATCGTTCCAGCCGAGCGAATGCCAACTCGAACGGGAATCGCTGCGATTTATCGATTTTGAGCCAGATTCATCGACTGCGACAACCCAGGTGAAGACCCGTAGGTCCGGTGTGCTGTCTCACCCGTGACGTATGGGTCGCGTCCGCTAAATTCCCAGCCCAACAGGAAAGCAGCTTTGGATCGGCTCGAAAACGTCCAGTCTCGGAGAAGACTGACGCGCTTCTATGATGTCCATCGAGCAAATACTTATTGCCATCGCGATCATCCTTCTGCTGAGTGTTTTTGCAAGTAAGGCATCGGAGAAGTACGGTGTTCCCGCCCTGCTGTTATTTCTTTTCCTTGGCATGATGGCAGGATCTGAGGGACCCGGAGGAGTTCACTTTTACGATCCATGGCTCGCCCAAGCCTTGGGAGTGACGGCGCTGGCGTTCATTCTGTTCTCCGGTGGCCTGGACACCAACTGGTCCGACGTTCGTCCGGTAAGCGCCGGCGGTTTGTTGCTTTCCACCGTAGGTGTAGCTGTTACCGCTGCAGTCATTGGAGTGATAGCGGCCTACATGCTCGGCTTTTCACTTCTGGAGGGATTGCTCTTGGGTTCGATTATGTCGTCGACGGACGCCGCCGCGGTGTTCTCGGTGCTCCGGTCGCGGAATATCGGCTTACCCGATCGTGTCAAATATCTTTTGGAATTTGAGTCCGGCAGCAATGATCCGATGGCGGTTTTTCTCACGGTAGCCTTTATCAGTCTTCTAACGCAAGATGCGAACCCCGTAAATCTGCTCACTCGGATGTTTGTCCAGCAGATGGTCTTAGGTGGAGTCCTTGGTATCGGTCTTGGCTGGGCCCTGGTCTGGATCCTGAACCGTATCGTACTTGAGACCGAAGGTCTCTATCCGGTCCTGACGTTGTCGTCGGTTCTCTTAATTTATGGCGTTATTGCGTTTCTAGGTGGAAACGGCTTTTTGGGAATTTATATTGCCGGTCTATTGATGGGTAATAAGAACTTCGTGCACAAAAAGAGTTTGCTGCGATTTCATGATGGGGTCGCCTGGCTGATGCAGATCGTCATGTTTCTAATCCTTGGTTTGCAAGTTTTTCCATCGCAGCTTGTCTCCGTGATCGGGACAGGGCTCCTTCTCTCGGGCCTGTTAATGTTTCTAGCGCGTCCCATCGCGGTTTTTGTCTGCTTATCTCTGAGTCGATTCAATCTGAAGGAGAAACTGCTAGTTGCGTGGGTAGGATTACGCGGCGCCGTGCCGATCATCTTAGCCACATTTCCGTTGCTGGCGGACGTCCCCAACTCCATTCTCATTTTTAATCTAGTGTTCTTCATAGTGATCACATCCGTTCTGCTTCAGGGCACCTCCATTCCCGTCGTGGTCCGGTATCTGGGTCTGGCGTTACCCCAATTGTCCAAGCCTCGATACGCGCTGGAATTCGAGGAAGGAGAAGGTATGGAGGCAACCCTGATGGACTTCATTCTGCCCTATAACTCTGCCGTTGTAGGAAAATCGTTAGTAGATCTCGGGCTCCCCTCTGAGAGCGTCATTACGGTTATTGTCAGAGATGATAAATACGTTGTGCCTACAGGAACCACAGTCCTGCAGGCGGGAGATGTGCTTTTGATACTTCTAAACAAATCTTCCATACCCGAAGTGAACAAGATCCTCTCGATGCCGAAGCGCTCTTAGGCACATTCTTTTACTCCGCCCGACAATGAGGTGAAGATTGAATCATGATCCAAGAAGTGCTGTGAAGAAACAGAGTCGGGCCTGGCATACTCTGGATCATGCAGAAGTTGAAGCGGTCCTCGGCACCAGTCCCTACGGTCTTGACGCGGCGGAGGTCGAGGCACGTCTAGCACGGTATGGTCCGAACCAGCTCGAAGACGAACCACCGCCGAGCGCGCTCTCGGTATTCTTCCACCAATTCCAGAGCCCGTTGATCTATATCCTGCTGTTCGCGGGTCTGATTACGATACTTTTAGCCGAGTATGTGGACGCGGGCGTTATCGCGGCGGTGCTGCTGCTCAACGCCGCGATTGGCTTCACTCAGGAACGGCGTGCCGAGCGCTCGGTGAGGGCACTCATGCAGCTCCAAGCACCACGTGCCCGAGTTATTCGAGGGGGCAGGGAATGGGAGGTAGAGAGTCGCAGCCTTGTTCCCGGCGACCTGGTGCTGCTCGAGTCGGGAAGTCGGGTACCAGCCGACCTCCGCATTTCGTCGAGCAACGCGCTCCAGGTCGATGAGTCTCTTCTGACCGGGGAGTCAATCCCTGCATTGAAAAAAACAACACCGCTGGAATCGCACGACGTAGTACCTGCCGATCGGACAAACATCGCATACGCCGGTACCGTAGTCACGAGCGGGCGCGGCCGTGGTTACGTGGTGGCGACCGGCGCGGGCACCGAACTTGGGGCGATCGCCGCCCAGGTGCGGGGCCGCGAGCGCGCCGAGACTCCGCTCCAGCAGCGGATGACCCGGTTTGCACACCTCGTTGCCGTCGTTGTCGCCATTGGCGCAGTCGTCGTTTTTGCCATCGGAGTGTTTCGCGGCGAGAGCCCCACAGCGATGTTCATGGTGGCGGTGGCAATGGCGGTGGCCGTAGTGCCTGAAGGCTTACCTGTGGTTTTCACAATAACGCTGGCGCTTGGCGTGCGGCGCATGGCACGATGCCACGCCATCGTGCGGCGTTTGCCGGCCGTAGAGACATTGGGTAGCACAACGGTAATTGGGTCGGATAAAACCGGAACGCTGACCGAGAATCGGATGACGGTCCAGAGGATCTGGGCCGCCAATCGACCCTTCACCCTTGCAGACGGGGGCGCGCCAGGACAACCAGAGGGGCTCCTCCAAGGGCGCGAGGTGACCACACTTGCCGAGCACCGGCCAGTCTATCTAACTTTACTGGCCGGTGTTCTGACTAACGAGGCGCAGATCTTCCTGACCGAACACGGGTATGAGAGCCAAGGTGATCCGACCGAGGCTGCGCTCCTGATCGCGGCGGCGAGGCTCGGTATTGAGCCCGACGAGGCGCGGGCCGGCTATCCAGTTTACGCGGAAATTCCATTTGAGCCGGAACGCCAATATTCGGCCACCGTCCGCGAGCACCGTGGCCAGCACATGGTCTTTGTGAAAGGAGCACCCGAGCGTGTTCTTCCGATGAGCGAGCTGATGGCCACCGAGGAGGGAGTCGCCCCGTTGAATGCTGACGCCATCCTGCAGGCAGCCCGTGATTTGGCATCAGACGGGCTCAGGGTGCTCAGCATGGCCTATAGAGTCCTGCCGCACCCGCCGGCGGGGCCTGACGATCTGCCGCAGCCACAAGGGCTCACATTTCTCGGCCTGCAGGGTTCTAAAGATCCCCCCCGTGCCGGAGTCCGTGAGGCAATCACCGGTTGCCAGGAGTCCGGGATTCGCGTGTTGATGATAACCGGCGACCATCCGGCCACGGCTCGTGCCATTGGCGCCGAACTCGGCATTGCCAAGGAGAACTCGGAAGTTATCACTGGTAGCGAGCTCGGCAACATGGACGAGCCGATGCTGCGCCAACGTGTCCGCGAGGTCAATATATATGCGCGGGTGGCACCGGAACACAAGCTGCGCGTAGTTCAGGCGCTGCAGAGCCTGGGCGAGGTGGTGGCGGTCACGGGCGATGGGGTCAACGATGCCCCCGCGCTGCGTGCTGCGAATATCGGCATTGCGATGGGCCGAAGCGGTACCGACGTTGCTCGGGAAGCGGCCGATATGGTTTTGACCGACGACAACTTCGTCAGTATCTATGCCGCAGTCCAAGAGGGCCGCGTAACGTTCGATAACGTCCGAAAGGTCACGTTCTTTCTAGTCTCGACAGGAGCTGCCGCCCTATTGGCAATCCTGACCGCGTTGTTTCTTGAATGGCCATTGTTATTCGTTCCCGCCCAGCTTCTCTGGCTCAATCTTGTCACCAAGGGACTCCAGGACGTCGCATTGGCATTCGAGCCCGGTGAGCCGGGGGTTCTTCAACGACCGCCGCGCCGCCCCAGAGAGGGGGTGCTTTCCGCCTTGCTCTGGGAGCGGAGCGTGGTGGTCGGGGTGGTAATGGCGGCGGGCACCCTGCTGCTTTTTCGCCGGGTACTCGATGCGACAGGGGATCTCGGCTTGGCGCAGACCACGGCTTTAACCACCATGGTCGTGTTTCAAATGTTCCACGTGGGCAACTCCCGCTCCGAACATCGCTCGTTGTTGCAGCTGAGCCCGGTGTCCAACCCATTTCTGTTCGTTGCCACTATAGCGTCGCTCGCTGTCCATGTAGGCGCTCTCTATTTTCCATGGACCCAATTCGTTCTCAGAATACAGCCGATCGCGTTGGAGCTCTGGTTCGAGATTCTCGTTGTGGCGGCCACAATCCTCATCACGGTCGAGCTGCACAAGCTATTACGGCGCGGCGCTTCATCCACGGGAGGAGCCAAGGCACATTAAAGCGTTTCGAGTTTCGGGTTTCGAGTCGCGCACAAAGAAATCCCTTCCCCTCTTTTGAAAAACGGGTTAAAGCAGGTGAACAAAATTTCCCCTGCCAGAATGGGAACTGCGGAATTTAATGCACTTGTCGACTCATTCTGACAAGTTTCAATGGAGGTGATGAACTGATGGATGCACTACTGGAGATGGAGATCTCTTTCGAAACGCTTCTTCAATATCTCGGGCGCGCCGGATTTGTTTTGATTCTGGCGGCCGCGGGCTTGTGGGCGAACAAGTTTCTCGTCAATCGTATCCGCTCTATTCTCCTCACTAAAGAGACGCAGGGAACCGAGCATGCCAAACGCATTGAGACCGGCATGCGGGTGATCCAAAGCATCGTAGTGGCGCTGATTACGATCATTGTCTTGATGCAGTTGATGTCCCAGGTGGGAATCAATCTGGCTCCACTGCTGGCCGCTGCCGGGATTGGCGGACTGGCGATCGGTTTTGGCGCGCAGAGCCTCATCAAGGACTTGATCGCGGGTTTCTTTCTGTTGATTGAAAATCAGGTGCGCATCGGCGATGTGGTCAACATTGGTGGTAACGGTGGATTCGTCGAATCGATGGGGTTTCGTACCTTGACGTTGAGAGATCTAAACGGCAGCGTGCACATTATCCCCAATGGGAGCGTTGAACGAGTCATCAATATGACCCGTGACTACTCCCGCTACGTTTTCGATATCGGTGTCTCTTACAGGGAGGATCCTGACGAAGTCATGGCCGTTCTCAAGGAACTGGGAGAGCAGATTCAAAACGATCCGGATTATGGGGCCGACATAGTGGAGCCGCTGGAGATGCTCGGAGTCGACAGGTTTGAGGATTCGGCGGTGATTATCAGGTGCCGGATCACCACCAAACCAATTAAACAATGGCGTGTTGGACGCGAGTTCAACCGGCGGCTGAAAAAGGAGTTCGATAAACGGGGCATTGAGATCCCGTTCCCGCACCGAACGATCTATATGGGAGATCCGAAGGTCAGTCAGCCAATGGCTCTTCACGTCGTACTGAAGCAGCATAACGTGAACGGACGCGAGCCGACTACGCCTGCGGAGGCGAAGCATGCAGCAAAGTAATGGAGGATTGGCATATGGAGCAGTGGGGTTTCGTATGCACCAGCCGATGACTTCACCACTGCAGTCGGTAGTGGGGCCCCACTACCCTCCAGTACTCCAATCTCTGGTAATACGCCTGTTAATGTTGATATAGTCGGGCGCGGCCGTGACTCGCAAACGAGATCGTGTCCTTGGTACAATGTTGGAAAGATGAAAAGACCAATTTTTGACCGCGCTGCGTTCATGACTCTCATGCGGGTCGCCAGCGTATGTACCTTGGCTCTCGGCTATTTCGCGGCCATCCAACCAAACAAGGCTTTTGTCGCGGCTCCCGCAGCCAAATTCGTCTATGTCGCGCCGATCGAAGGCATCATCGACCTTGGGCTTGCCCCGTTTGTTCAACGCGTTATCAATGAAGCGACCCAAACCGGCGCCGCTGCGGTCATCCTCGAGATCAACACCTTCGGTGGACGCGTGGATGCCGCGGTTCTGATCCGCGACGCCCTACTCAACGCGAAAGTCCCGACGGTCGCCTTCATCAACAGAAGGGCCATCTCCGCAGGCGCGCTTATCAGTCTGGCCGCTGAGAGGATCGTTATGGCTGATGGAGGAACGATCGGGGCCGCAACCCCGGTACAAGTGGGACAGCCGGGGGCGCCGGCGCAGCCGGTCGAGGAGAAGACGGTTTCCTATGTGCGCAAGGAATTTAGCGCAACTGCCGAGA